>DELD01000067.1 GCA_002354205.1 Micavibrio sp. UBA2705
GTATATTATATATGATTTATATATCAGCAACAGGGTTTGCGCAAGAGGATGCGGCGTATTAACAGCATCTCTGCATAGCAGGGGCGCGGCTTATTTTTTATCATTCCATGTGAAGCCGTGTAAATCATTACAAGAATTACCAAGGCACATATATTCAACTGACCCGTCGCCATTTAATTCTGTACCCAGTATCACAGGGCCGCTGGATGTATAAGCCGAGACAATGCAGACCATAAGCGAGATGACGAGGCATGAAAAAAACACGATCGACTTAATATAATCTTGGCGCGCGCTATAGATTTTGACGCGCCCTGCGCTGAGTGTTTTGTCGTTTATATATGACATGTTTATCACTTTCTATCGTTGCCTGATGCATCGTTTGATATGCAATTAACACATTCGCATAAAATGGTTAACCTTGGCTTAATAGTGTTAGACGGCAAGCTTACGCTGTTCATCAATGCCCATGGCGATAATATAAGGGGCGGCTTTCTGGCGATCGCTAAAAGCGGCTTTGCTGTCGATGCCTTCCCAATTAATATCAATTAGGCTTTGCGCCACGGCGCCGCCAAGCGTCGTGCCAGGGCCGAGGATAATCAGACAATCTGGCGCGTATTCTTTGACACTAACCTGAACGGCGGCGGTAAAATCATAATATTCATAGACTTGGTGGCCTAATGTGTAATCAAAAATTGCGCTGTCTTGCGTGGCGTGTGGCCGCCAGACATGACCGCGCCCATCAATAAGGGGCAGCTTTGGATTTTCAAACATATCTGCGTCAAAAATCTGCTGCGCTTTGGCGGCGATTGGTTTTTGTAAATGGGTGTGGAATGCCGCGTGGTTAGGCAAAATAAGTGGAAAACGATCCTCAAGCGGCGGTAATTTATCTTTCAGCGCATCTAAGGCGGCTTGATTTCCGCCATAAACGAGCATCCCGCCAAGCATGATTGATACCGCGAGGGTGCAGCCTTCTTGGGCATTGATTTCGTCAATCAAGCCAAGTAAATGCAGCTTTTGATCATGCTGCATACGCCAGTCTTGGTCAATAAACGGATAAATAAGCTGCCCGCCGATCAGCGAATCTTGCATTAGCCCGCCCATGGTGTTGATGAGGTCTAACGCATGATCAAAACTAAGCGCGCCTGCGCAGGCGAGGGCAATATACCAGCCCATTGAATTCCCTGTGACCCCGACAATGTCATATGCATCGCGGTTAATGGAGAGGAAGTCGGCATATGCGCAGCCATAAATCAGCGGCGAAGCATTGTCGCCGCGTGTGTGTTCTTTAATTGCGTAAGTATCGCGCCCATCCAAATCACTTATCGTTGTTTGGCCTTTGACGGCGCGGTAATTATCTAGCGTGGCAATCAGTTCGGATTTATCGCTGTGATGGCGGCTAAGATAGCCTAATTCTGGCTTGTTATATGTGCCGCGACCTGGGGCGATGACAAGGGCTCTTTTCTTCATGCGCTGTTTCCCTTTTTATCTGCGATTAAAGATAATGCCGCATCTGTGATGCTCTGCGTGCTTGGCAGCGTTGATGCAAAGGCTTTACCCAGCGGAATAAAACAATCGCTCGCGGTGATGCGTTTCATATGCGGGGCGGGGCTGATATGTTCATATAATTTGGTCATTAGCTCTTCACTGAGCGAGCCTGTTTCGCGGCATTCATCAACAATGAGGATGGATTGACACGGCGCCGCAGCGGCGGCAATCGCGTCCATATTAAGTGGGGACAACCAGCGCAAATCAATAATCCGTATTTTTACGCCGTGCTGCTTTTGTAACTCTTTGGCGGCTTTACATGAGAGGTGATAGCCGTTGCCGTAGCTGATAATGCATAAGTCTGTGCCTTCGCCATTTTGCTTAATATCGCCAAGGATGATTTTCTCAGCGCTATCAGGGGCAGGGTAGTCACACGCCCATTTGCCATCTTTTTCGTCATGTAAATCGCGGCTCATATATAAAGCAATAGGTTCTAAAAACGCGATAATGCGCTGTTCATCATTGGCAAGGCGCACCGCTTCGCGCAGCATCAGCACGGCGTCATGCCCATTTGAAGGGCAGGCGATGATGAGACCCGGAATATCACGCAGCACCGCTATGGCGTTATCATTGTGGAAGTGACCACCAAAGCCGCGCTGATACGGCAGGCTTGCAATGCGGATAATCATCGGGTTGGTATATTGCCCTTTGGAGAAAAAACTTAGCGTCGCGGCTTCACCGCGTAGTTGATCTTCCGCATTATGCAGATAGGCCAAAAACTGAATTTCTACAATGGGTAGGAAATTATTCTGCGCAAGGCCGATGCCAAGCCCTAAAATGCTTTGTTCATCCAGTAATGTGTTAATCACGCGGCGGCTGCCAAAGCGTTTATGCAGCTTGGCTGTGACATTATAAACGCCGCCCTTTGGCCCGACATCCTCGCCTGCGATGATGATATGGTCTTGCTGCAACATTAAATCATGCAGCGCCCAGTTAATAAGTCGCGCCATGTGCTGTGGCTGCTTCATCAGGTTAAAGTCGCTGCCGAAACTCACAGCGCGTTGTTCGTGATTTACAGGGGCAATCGCATTTTTCAGCGTGTCAGGCTTTTGCGGAGGAATAAGCGGGCTTACGACTTCTTCTGCCGTGGTTAATTTTGGCTCGCGCATCACATGTTTTGCCGCGGCGGCGATGCGCAGCGCGGTGTCTTCATAGATTTGAAGTATTTCATCGGCGCTGAGAATGCCGTTTTTGATGAGTAAAGCCGCGCTGTGCAGTAGCGGATCATTGGCTTCAACCGCATCAATATCAGCGGTATCCATATAAGCATGCTGCGCGTCCGCGCCGGCATGACCATAAAGGCGCACACATTCAAAATGCAGCATTGCAGGCTTTTGTTCGCGGCGGACGTAATTCTGCGCCGCAAGTGCGGTCTCATAGGTGTCGATGATGTTGAGGCCATTGCAATGGAAATACTTAATGTGCGGATGATGGCCATAATTGCTTTTGACCCAATCATGTGGCGTGCGGGTTGAAATGCCGATGCCGTTATCTTCACAGACGAATAATATGGGCATCGCCGCGCCGCGATAACCCGCCCAAGCTGCCGCATTAAGTGCGCCTTGCGCGGTGGAGTGGTTAAGCGATGCATCGCCAAAGCTACAAATGATAATTGATCGCGGGTCAAAATTTGCTTTCACTTTGACCTTACGGCTCAGTCCGATGCTAAACGCCGCGCCAACCGCTTTGGGAAGGTGGGATGCAATTGTACTGGTTTGCGGTGGGATGTTTAAGGTCTTACTGCCCAAAACCTTGTGACGACCGCCAGAAATCGGGTCGTTTTCAGAGGCGCAGAAACTGAGCAGCATGTTCCATAGCGGCGTTTCGCCTGCGCGCTGCTTGCTACGCTGAATATAAAATGCGCCATCGCGATAATGCAAAAAGGCGTTATCTTCAAGGCGGCACGCCGCGGCGAGTGCCGCAAGACCTTCATGGCCTGAACTGCCAATAGTGTAAAACCCTTCGCCCATGGCCTGTAAAACCCGCGCATACATATCAAGGCGGCGGCTTAACACTTGCGATTCGAAAATTTCGACTAATTGTTCAGGATTTAAACGTGATTTTGAAAGATCTGTTTGCCCTTGCGTATCGGGTAAATCATTGTTTTTTACCCGAGTTATAAAGTTATCATGAACAATTTCTACGCGATCTTTCATGGAGTAACTTTATCATTATCGGAGAGTGTTGTATAGTAAATGCCTTGAAGTTGTAAGAAGGAAAAAACACAATGTCAGCTTTAGCTTATCACTGGGAAGACCCCCTACATTTAGATGCACAGTTAACCGAAGAAGAACGCGCTATACGCGACATGGCCCGTGCTTATGCGCAGGATAAATTGCAGCCGCGCGTCCTCAACGCTTATCGTGATGATCATTTTGACCCAGAGATATTAAAGGAGATGGGATCATTAGGCTTGCTTGGCGCGACTTTGCCAAGTGAATATGGGGGAGCAGAGGCAAGCTATGTGTCTTATGGCCTGATTACGCGTGAGATTGAACGCGTTGATTCTGGTTATCGTTCTGCTATGTCGGTGCAGTCATCGCTCGTCATGTTCCCGATTTACCATTGGGGCAGCGAAGAACAGCGCCAGAAATATCTGCCGAAACTCGCATCGGGTGATTTTGTCGGCTGCTTTGGCTTAACGGAACCTGATGCAGGCTCAGACCCCGGGGGCATGAAAACCCGCGCGGTGAAAACCGCTAATGGGTATAAAATTTCTGGCAGTAAAATGTGGATCAGTAATTCGCCTATTGCTGATGTGTTTGTCGTTTGGGCCAAATCAGAAGCGCATGATGGTAAGATTAAAGGCTTCATTCTTGAAAAAGGCATGAAAGGTCTGTCTGCGCCATCAATTGAGGGTAAATTATCGCTGCGTGCATCCATTACAGGTGAAATCGTCATGGATGAGGTTGAAGTCAGCGAAGATCAGTTGCTGCCCAATGCCACAGGGTTAAAAGGCCCATTTGAATGTTTGAACCGTGCGCGTTACGGCATTTCATGGGGATCGCTCGGCGCGGCAGAATTTTGTTTCCACGCGGCGCGCCAATATACGCTAGACCGCCAGCAATTCGGCAAGCCACTGGCGCAAACGCAGCTTATTCAAAAGAAGCTTGCTGATATGCAAACTGAGATTGCTTTGGGGCTGCAAGCGTCATTACAAGTTGGCCGCATCATGGATCAAGGTGATTTTGCGCCAGAGATTATCTCAATGGTTAAGCGCAATAACTGTGGCAAAGCCCTTGATATTGCGCGCGCTGCGCGTGATATGCATGGCGGTAATGGCGTTGCGGATGAATTCCACGTCATGCGCCATATGTGCAACTTAGAATCCGTCAATACCTATGAAGGGACGCATGATGTGCATGCCCTGATTATGGGGCGTGCGATAACTGGCTTGCAGGCGTTTTTCTAAACAGTAGCGCGACGCTATAATAAGCGGCAAATGATGCGAGTGTTGGCAGTAGCCCGACATGGATGGATTTGATTTCGAAAATGCCATTGAGTTTGAGTATCGTCAATATGCATAAAGCCGTAGCACCGATCAATGTTGAGCTATAGGCAGCGAGGGGCGAGCGGTATTTCCATGTGAAGGACAGGAATGTTGGCACGAGTATCGCGGAAATTGCGCCTGAATATATCGCAAGGTCGGTCATATATTTGGGCGGGTTAAGGCCTATAAGGAATGAGAAAACCAAAATTGCGCTCATAATCGCTTTTGACAGCAAGACTTGATGCTTGGATGAGAGTTTGAAAAAGGGACGGATAATATCGCGGGTAGATATTTGCCCGATAGATATAAGCAGGCTATCTGCCGTTGACATCGCCGCGCCTAATGCGCCCATTAACATGAAAACAGAAATGATCAACCCGATCAGGCCTAGCCCGCCAAGGTCACGAAAGACCTCGCCCATCACTAAATTCGGCTTAAGGTCTTCACCATAAGTGACATAAGCAAACACGCCAATAAAGATGGCAAGGGCGGTTGTCACCACGCGTCCGATGACCGTGCCAAGCGCCATTATATTAATATGACTTTCTTTTCGCGCCATCAAGGCGCGGGTAAGGAGGTGCGGTTGAATAAATACGCCCGCCGTGACGATAGCCATAGAAAGGATCATCGGTAAATGAAAATAATCCTTTGCCCCAGGGGCCATGAAATGCAGCGGCGAAGTTTGTTTCAAATCAGAAAACATGGCGGCGACGTTAATATCGTAATGATGGGTGAGGAATAGCGCCCCCGCTAGCAGGCCAAACACCATTGCGATAAGCTGAATAAAATCGGTATAGGCGACTGCGCGCATTCCGCCGAGGAATAAATAAAGCAAGACAATCGTCATCATCGCGCCAACGCCGGTTAAATAGTCAATTCGCCCGCCAGAATATGAATCAATAAATGCGCCAATGCCAACAAGCTGAAGCGATATATAAGGCAGCAAAGCGAGGGTAAATATAGCGGCGACAATGCAGCCAAGGCGCTGACAATTATAATTTTCGCTAATCGCCTCGATGGGTGAAAACATGTGCTTTTCTTGCCCCATGCGATGCAAACGCTTGCCGATGATGATTAGTAGGGTTAGGCCAAGCGCATCGGTAATCGCAATGAAGTAAATGCTGCTGATACCATGGGCATAAATTAATGCAGGCAAGCCAAGAATAGAAAAAGTGCTAAATAAGCTTGCCGCATAAGTGCAAGCTAAAATGATGGGGTTGAGGTCTTTGCTGGCGAGAAAGAACTCGCTGATGCTGGGCATGAGGCTTTTGGTTGTTTTATAGCGCGCGAAGACAACAAAACCTAAGATGGCTATAAAATAACATAATGTTAGACCAAGAATTATACGTATATCCATAATGCCTCCATCCGCGCAAAGATACAGTCCATGGTAATCTGCGGCAATTCACAAGTCTATATCGAACGCATCTTATGGTTCGCTTGATCACAGGGCTATGGGTTAGTGGTCACGACACCATAGGTTGTGCAATGCAGCGCGAATGCATTTTATATAGTTTTTTCAGCATGATATGATGATCTTGATACGTAGTATAAGCGCAAAATTTACCTAAAATTAGATGTATCTAATTTTAATATATCGGTAAGATTTATCGCGTATATTTACATAGGTGAGTGAGTGTTGGGGTGTTGACGTTTAAGGCGCGTCTTTAATCTTCCTGATATTTTTAGAAGTAAATTAGATTATATAAGGTGTGTAGAATGGGTCGATTAAGTCGTTTGTCCCAACAGCCCGTTATTGGGCCTGTTGCGCGTAATGTCATGGGGTATATGTTGAATCGCGAAGCTGTGAAAATAGCGGAGCATTTTTCAGGGTATATTCATCCGCAAATAGCTGTAACGCAGGAAGAAAAGCACGAGGCGTTTAATATCCGCCATCAAGTCTATTGTGAAGAATTAAACTTTGAATCCGTCCGCCCCAATGCCATGGAAACGGATGATTTTGATGCACATTCCATACATTGTTTGATGCGTCATAAAATCACGGGGCAGGCCATGGGCACAGTGCGGGTGGTTACGCCACATGAAAGCGACCACTTGCTTCCCTTGGAGCATTATTGCGGTGACTTTATTGAAGAGGGCAAGCTGCATCCTTCTAACTTCCTGCGCGAAGAAATTTGCGAGATATCACGCCTTGCTGTGCCGGCCTGTTTCCGCCGCCGGCGCGCAGATAAATTTGATGGGGCGGCGACAGGCGCAATTAATGTCGAAACATATTCAGAAATTGAAATGCGCTGTATGCCGTTTATAGCGATCGGTTTGTATTTAAGCGCGGCTTCTGTGGCTATTCACCGTGATATTGACCACGCTTTTGCGATGATGGAGCCACGCCTAGCACGCAGTATGCGCTTCGTAGGTATAGAGTTTGATCAGCTTGGCCCTGCACGTGATTATCATGGGCTGCGCGCACCTTATTATATTTCGTGTGATATGCTTAGAAAAAGCCTTAAACCGGGGTTAACTATGCTCTATGAGAAAGTGTCTGACTTGATGCATGGTCAAGTCATGGAATTTGAATTTTAAGAAGTTAAGGGTTGCTATGTTTGATTTTAAAAAGGCGTTTTCGCGCAATATTGGCTGGGTGAGCGAAGATGAGCTTTTGACGCTAAAAAATAAGAAAGTCGCGATTGCCGGCGCGGGCGGCGTTGGCGGGGAGCATTTGGTCACCTTAACGCGGCTCGGTATTGGGCATTTCCACATTGCTGATTTTGATGATTTTGAAGTTCATAATTTTAACCGCCAAGCAGGGGCATTTATGTCGACTTTGGGGCAAAAGAAATTAACCGTGATGCATGATATGGCGCTTGATATTAACCCCGAAATGCACATCACAATGTTTGATGAGGGCATAAATGCGGATAATATTGATGCTTTTTTAGACGGGGTTGATATTTATGTCGATAGCATTGATTTCTTTGCTCTTGATGCGCGTAAGCTTGTTTTTCGCAAATGTCATGAAAAAAACATTCCCGTTGTGACCGCCGCGCCGGTGGGAATGGGCTGTGCGTTCCTGTGCTTTATGCCAGGACAAATGAGCGCCGAGGAATATTTTGGTTTTGAAGCGGCGCAGAGTGAAGATGAGGCCTATATCAAATTTTATATTGGCCTTGCCCCCGCTATGGTGCAAAAAGGCAGTATGGTTGAACCTTCCGCGGCGGATATCATGCATAAAAAACTTCCCTCAACGCCGATGGGCATTAAAATCTGCGCAGGCGTTGCGGGGTCATATGTGCTAAAAATACTGCTTGGGCGAGGGCAGGTTTTGGCTGCGCCACATGGCCTGCATTTTGACGCTTATAATAATAAATTTAAGAAAACGTGGCGGCCATTTGGGTATTGCCATCCGCTGCAGCGTTTAGCGCTTTTTCTTGGAAAAAGAAAGTTCCTGCCGAAGGGGAGAGCGCCGCACCCAGCCATAAAAATAAACCGTGCTTAGCTGCTGAAAATTCATTCTTAAGGCTTTGACATAAGGGGTTCTCTATGCTATCACTGATAAAATAAAAATTATAAAAATAGATATAGCAGACAGGGACATCTTATGGGACAAACATCCGATATATTCAACCGCTTGGACGATATTCAGAAAAAGGCGCAGAAAAAAGGCGCAGATCATGTGCGCGTTTCTTATTCAGGCAGTGAAGCGCTAAGCGTTAGCGTGGATAATGGTGAAATTGAACGTGCGAGCCGCACAGATAACAGTAGCTATGGCGTTACGGTTTATATTGGTGATAAAACAGCGAGCGTGTCGATCAACTCATCACGCCCTGATGTTATTGACTCTTTTGTTGATAAGGCGATATTCAATGCAAAAATGCAGCCCGATGATCCATATGCGGCCTTGGTTGATGCAAGCGAACTTGCCGATGAATATGCAACTTTGGATTTATGCGACCCGTCTGTACCGTCAGTTGATGAACTGGTCGCGCGCGCAAAAACGGCGTGTGATGCGGCGTTAAATACGAACAAGTTGATTGTCAGCGCAACAGGCGCAGCGTCATGGTCAAAATCGGCGCGTTATATTGTGGCCAGTAACGGCTTTAGCGGCGTGAATGAACGTTCAGGTTCTTCTGTGCAGGCCGTGCCGCTTGCCCATAAAAACGGCGAACAGCAAACAGATTATGATTTCGATTCTCAGGTTTATGGCGCAGATTTAAAAGACCCTGCAGTGCTAGGCGCAATTGCGGCAGAACGCGCGGCAAAAAGCCTTGGTGCGCAGAAAATTAAGGCGCAAACCGCACCGATTATATTCGATCAGCGCGTTTCAAGCAGCTTGATTGACGCTTTTATTGGTGCAATGTATGGCAGCGCCGTCTTGCAAAAAGAATCTTTTCTGCGCGGAAAGCTCGATCAGCAAGTCTTTGCGCCAAGTATTTCGATTATCGATGACCCGTTGCTTGATCGCTGTTTAAGTTCTTATGCTTTTGATGGTGATGGCATTGCTGCAGAAAAACGCATCTTGGTTGATAAAGGCGTATTGCAAACATGGCTGTTTGGCAGCTATGGCGCGCGTAAGTTTAATGCAGCTGAAGGCACATCGTTTAAATCAACCGGTCATGCAGGGGTTGAGCCTTCTTATTATGTTGAACCCGGCGCGCTCTCACCATCTGAAATGATCGCCGAAGTGCAGGATGGTTTTTACATTAACAGCTTGATGAACCTCAAAATCAACCAGTTTGATGGCAGCTTTAGTTCACCAGCCAGCGGCTTTTGGATCAAAGACGGCAAAATTTCTCATGCCGTTGATGGCGCGTCAATTGGCGGCAATATCCTTGATTTGTTCTCACAAATGGAAGCTGCCAGCGATGTAAACCGCCTACAGCACCAAGAAGTCCCAACAATGCGCGTCGCTCAGTTTAAAATAGGCTAAGCTAAGCTTTCAGAGCTGATATTAAAGACAAAGAAAAAGCGCCTTGCGGCGCTTTTTTATATGCTGTTTATATCCTATGGGCTATGGAGTTACTTCTGCCCATCAATTTTTAGGCCATCCATACGCACGGTAGGCTGTCCCACGCCAACAGGAACGGATTGGCCGCTTTTGCCGCATATGCCAACGCCGCTATCTAGGCTGCTGTCATTGCCAATCATTTTGACATTATTCATCGCCTCAGGGCCGTTGCCTTGGACGGTGATGTCTTTAATTGGACGGTCATATTGGATTTGACCGTTAATAATAGGGTAGGCTTCGGTGACGGCAAAGTTGAACTTACCAGATGTTGTATCCACGCTGCCACCAGCCATGCCGGCGACATAAATGCCTTTATCAACAGAGCCGACAACTTCTTCGGGAGTGTATTGACCGGATTCCATGAATGTGTTGGTCATGCGCGGCATTGGGCGGCAATTATAACCTTGGCGGCGACCATTGCCTGTAATCTCAGCACCCATGAGGCGTGCATTCAGCTGGTCTTGCATATAGCCAACCAAAATACCGTCTTCAATAAGGACGTTTTTACGCGTTTTAAAGCCTTCATCGTCAAAGTTAAGTGAGCCGCGTTTGTCATCAATATCGCCTTGGTCAATAATGGTTACGCCCTTAGATGCAACGCGCTGACCAATTTTATTGGCATAAACGGATTTGTTTTTGCGGTTCGCATCGCCTTCTAGGCCATGACCGACAGCTTCGTGGATCATTACAGCAGGCCAGCCTGGGCCCATAACGATGGGCAAGACAGCTGCTTCGTGTTCTTCGGCGGCGAGCGCGACTAATGTTTGGCGATATGCTTCATCTGCGGCATGGTGCAGGCTGGCTTCGTTAAATAATTCTTTGTAACCATAGCGCCCGCCATAGCTAAAGCTACGCTTTTGAATTTTTCCGTCTTCTTCCATCATCACCGCAATGTTAAAGCGTGTTAATGGGCGTATATCAGCAACGCGATGCCCGTCGGCGCGGATGATTTGCACGGTTTGATGCTCGGCGCTTATTGATGCGCTGACATCAAGGATGTTACCGCCTTTTGCGCGCATATAGCTGTCAATATCGGTAAGAATTTTGATTTTATCGGCGTTGGCCATTTCATCAATTGGGTTGTTCGCGGCATATTTGGGCGAAATAACGCGCTGACGCGGAACAATAATATTGGAATCTGTACCATGTGTATGGATGGCGCGCACGGCTTTTGATGCATTCTGCAATGCGTGCATATCAAGTGTGCCACTGCTGGCAAAGCCTTCTTTTTCACCAGAAATGAAACGCAACCCGAAGCCTTCTGAAATAGACGCATCCGCTGATTTCACCTTACCTTCACGGAATGAAAAGCTTTCTTCCCAGCACTGTTCTAAAAACAATTCGCCGCCATTAGAGTTATGCAGCGTTGCCGTAACAAGCTCTTTGACTTTGTTTTTGTTTAAATCAGTTTCTGCATAGAAGATTCTATCAGTCTCGGTAAGAGCGCTCATATTCTGTTTCCCTGTTCATATATTTTTTTATTTATTATTGACCATAATTTTTAACAGCATTCCCAGAAAAAGCAAGTCTTACGTAAAAATTTTTGCATTTAAACGCGTGGGCTGTGATTAAGATTTCCTTATCTTTACTGCGCTAGACTTATGTAGGATAAGAGTAAGCATATATAAGGGGGGGAGTGTCTTTGAAAAACCTATTTATGATTGGCGTGTCGGTGCTGATATTTGCCGCGCCGCAGGCCAAAGCGATGAGCATTGAGCAGGCTTACCAAGCTATCCCCAAGCAGCAAATCACCTATGACCCGATGGGCTCAACGCTTGATGAGCCTCATACGTCATATTTGAATGCTTTTTTCAGCCTGATTGATATGGGCGTTGCCATTCGCGTTGAATTATTGCAAAAAATGTATCATCGCGCACCATATGACTTGGAATATTACCGCGATAATTACCGTTTTGTAATGAGCCAAATTTCAGCACTGCAAACGCCGTATGATTTATATGAAACGCAAAGCTTAACCTTAGACGCGCTGCGCGAGCAATG
Source organism: Micavibrio sp. UBA2705 (assembly GCA_002354205.1). Classification (GTDB taxonomy): domain Bacteria; phylum Pseudomonadota; class Alphaproteobacteria; order Micavibrionales; family Micavibrionaceae; genus UBA2705. Next base: position 12,000 of record DELD01000067.1, read on the forward strand.
GGCCTTTTTCGAAGAATGGCATTATGCCGATAATGCTATAAAAGCAGATTTTAAGAATTACGCCGCGCATCCGAAGGTGAGAAGCTCTAGCCAAAAACTCATCGCAGCCTATAATATTTTTATGCGCCAATATAAAGGCGAGACGGGGCATAATAAAAAGGCGTTTTACACGCATTTATGCGCGCTAGATTTTATATAGGCAGCGCCGCGGATATACTCTATATTTGTTCGGTGTTAACTCCTCATCATAAGGCTTGATCATTCATGTCACTTTCTGCGCATATGAAATCAGTATTAATGGCGGCTATTTGGGCGCCAAGCGGCGATAATGGGCAGCCATGGGCTGTGCGCCCGCTTTCTACGGATAGCTTTGAGGTCGATTTAACGCGCATTGCGCGAAATTCATATAATTTATTGCCGATCCCTGATTGGGTCTCACTGGGCATGTTCTTAGAAAATGGCCGTTTAATGGCAGAAAAAATTGGCTATGATCTGTCTTATGAAGTCATGGATGCACAGCGTGTGCGTGTGACGTTATCCCTCGCAGCCGACACCACAGCCAACGTCAACGCATTACTGCCGTTTATTGAAAGCCGTTCGGTGAATAGATACGCCTATAAAACAGGGGCAATGACACAAGGTTTTAAAGATGATCTGCACGCACAGCTTGATGATGATGTTGAGATTTTCTGGTATGAAAGTTTCAAAGAGCGTTTGTCGATAGCGCGCCTTATGATGCGCGCCACTGATTTGCGCCTGCGCATGGATCAGACCTATAGTATTCATAAAGAGCTGATTGATTGGTCGGGCGCGGATAGCATGGATAAGCTGCCAATGGGCTCAATCGGTTTAACGCCGCCGAGCTTAAAAATGATGAAATGGGTGCTTGATGACCAAGCGCGCTGTAAACGGATAATGAAATTACCTGCGGCAACATTGATGACGCAGATAGAGCTTGATTTATTGCCAGGACTTTTATGTGCTGGGCATTACGTAATGGCCTTTAACCCTGAAAAAACGCCAAAGCCACAAATGGCAGATTACTTACGCGCAGGCCATTCAATGCAACGCTTCTGGCTGCGGCTAACGCAGCAGGGCTATGCGATGCAGCCATGGTATGTGGCGTTTATGTTTTCATTATACATGCGGCGCAACATTGCCTTTACAGCGCGCAAGAAACAGGCGCAGCGCATTCACGATCACTTGGTTGATGATGTCTTAGGGCCAAAAAACATTAGCTTAGAGCATGTTTTTTTCACAGGTCGTATCGGTGTCCCGAAAAAAGTAAACATTGCACGCTCTATTCGTAAGCCCTTGGATTGCTTCCTCGTGGAAGAGTAATTTATCAGGCGCGTTGCCCGCGAGTCTCACAGGATTATTAGGCTTAATTTTCCATAATTGACTTCCACCTCTATTTTATGCTAACCTTTCTCACCTTAGTTTGAATGTGCAGGTATAATGATGAAAAATGTGTCTTTGGATGTTTTGCCGCAAGGGCGGGATGAACCAACATTATTAGTAAACATTGGCAGTGATGACCCAACGCGCGGTGATGCAGCAGGATGGCGTGGCTTGGCGCGCGCCATGGCGAAAAAAGTTGGAGGGCGCGTTGTCTACGCCGATGACAAGCTATTACGCGCGACTTTTCCGGATGCGCCAGAAGATGCTGGTTATGACACTTTACTTGCACGGTTTTTAAAGCCATATAATCCACCTGAATATGTGTTTGGCCACCGCTGCGGTGTATCTCTTGAGATGATCGGGCAAGCACAGGAGGATGCCTTTAAAGTTTTTGGCATTAATGAAGGCATATCGAGCAAGTTACTGCACGAGAATGTATTGGTCGCGCATCATTTAACGCCTGAAGTTATGGCGGAAGAGGGCGCATTATTTGATGCGCAGCATCCGCACATTAAAACCCCGATTATCTCTGTTATGTTGGTTGACCCCAATGATAACGAGATGGAGCTTGACAGATTTGCCAAGAAAATCACACGTGTTATGGAGCATTATCCAGAAGCGACGATTTATCTTTGTGCTAGTCGCCGTACCGATGAGCAAAATTACGATAAGCTTTTTGCAGCCATAGAATCCCGCATTAAAAAAGAGGGCCTTGACGATCATATGGATCTGATGGGGTATAAATTCTCACGTGATGGTGCGTATAACCCTTATAAAGGCCTTATTGCGCGTTCAAAGCATATTGTTGTTTGGGGGGATTCACAATCTATGGTCTCTGAAGCTTTATATAGCGGCAAAACAGTTTATTTGCATAGGGGCATAAATGCGAACCGTTTTAAGCAAAAAGAATACGCCATAAATTTTAATGCGTTATCGAATGATGAAGCGCCTGTGTATCAAGAATTTGAACCTGTTAATCTAACGGATAAGATCGCCGATGTTCTTCTTAGCCAAAGTAAAGATGAATATGCGCGCGATAAAGAAAAATTAAAGTTAGACTTAAAGATAGAAAATGATGATTGGTTAGAAGTGTTAGATAGCATTCGCCATAATTTTCACCGCGCTGAAGACTTAATGGAAAGTTATAAAACGAACCCTGATTTTGTCCGTCTAGCATTGCGTGTGCGGGGCTTTGCCATTCAGTATTTTCCAAAGTTTAAAGCTGTGGCTGAGTTTGGGAAAATCGCCGTAGGGCAAAATGTAGAGGCGTTCCATTTACTGGATAAAAAGACCCAGTACAATGAAGATGTGGCTTATATGGCGGTGAAACGCAAATGGAAGATCATACGAGACCTGCCGACGCACTTACGGAATAATGTTGATATTGCATATGCTGCGCTTAAACAATCTCCCGCTGCGATGGATGCTTTGCCTCCTAAATATTTGAAAGATAAAACGGCTATCTTGTATGCCGCTACTGATGATTGCGGTATATTGGCGCGTATGGACCAAAGCCTTTTTAAAAACCGTGATTTTGTATTAGAGCTTGTAAAAACAAACCCAGATAGTGCTGAATATATATACGCGAAATATCCAAAATACAAAAAAGATCGTGGCGTTGCGCTTGCGCTTGCGGAAGACCCTTATGGCGGGGGGCATTTGCCAGAACGCTTTACTCGTAATAAGGCGTTTATGTTCGATGCTGTGGCTTTGCAGGGTGGGAATTACAAATATGCGTCGCCGACGCTGAAAAAGAACGAAGCGCTTGCGCTTGCGGCTCTTAAGCAGAATATATGCGCATATCAATTGACCGACAAATCTTTGCAAAACAGCAAAAAATTTAACTTGAAAGCGCTAGAGGGCAATGGAAATATTTACAGATATTTGCAAAATCAAATATTACGCGAAGACCCTGATATTGCATATGCCGCAATAAGAAATGGTCTGCAATATGCAATGCGTAACCTCGATAAATGCTTCCAAGATGATATAGATATGATTTTAGAAATCGGGCAAACACAGACGATCTCCACACAAGATATTGGTAAAAAGGCGCGCAATAACCTTGGTGTGATGAAAGCCTGTTTACGTCAGGATCCTTATGCTATTTATGATGCGGGGCCTGATGTTTTGCGTGATAAAGGCTTTGTCTGTGAGGCGCTTAAGCTTGACTGGAGCAATATTGAGTATGTCCCAGATGTGTTACGCCAAGATCGCGATGTTGCCATGGTGGCCGTGCGCAGCAATGGCATTTCTTTGCAATATCTTGACCCTAAATTTGCAAATGATAAGCAGGTGGTTCTTGCGGCGATACAAAGTAATGCAGATGTATATCACTATTTATTACGCGTGGCTGTGCATGAAGGTGCAGAACAACCACAGTGCGGCTCGACTCTGCAGTCTCAATGGTCGTCTGCTAATGATAATACAGCCGCGCCAAGCCTGCACTTAGATCATGATGTTGCGCTCGCTGTTTTAAAACAAAATATATACCTTCTTTCTGAAATGGGGGCGCTAACGCGGGATAAGAAGTTTATGCGCAAAGTCTATCGCCTTGATAAGAATGCGTGTGTCCATTTGCAGGAGGGGGCTATGAGCGGTGGCGCGGTTATGGTGTGATGCGTTTTATGAAAACAAAAGCTTGATGTTTTACGTATTGTATGGCATAAAGCTGCTGTATATACAAACCATTAACTGGAGATCCCCATGGGTTTACAATCTGACTTTAAACAAGTGACTTCAAAATTAGTATCTTTACTTGAAAGCGGAGATTACGGTCAATCTCAAGGCACGGTTTACGCGCTAAACGGCCTTGGTCAAGAATTTCTAAGCAAAGCTAAAGAATCAGGTATTGTCGCTGATCGTACAGGCCTTGCAGCGAATGTGGCGCTGCTTAAAGATTCGGTTGGTTCATTTAATGATGCCATTAATAGTGAAAGTACATTGAGTGATGACGCCGTTGCACCGCTTGTGCAGGCTGTATCAAACTTACTTGTCGTTAATGGCGTTACACCGCGCTAAGCAGAATTAAATAGAGTATGATTTTTATAGTGACCAGACGGGTAGCCCCGTCTGGTTTTTTTATGCGAATAGGCTTGCAATATTTGCCATAATAACGTATTTTGTCAGCCATGGATAAGTTAACAGATATATGGCGGGTTGAGAATCCCGCAGGCGAAGGGCCGTACAGCCCAAAAAGCCGTATTGCGCAAACATTGCGCGAAATACCCGAAGGGCAAGCGCCGCTGCCCATGCAAGATCGCGGGCTTTGCGGTATATTTGGACGCTCCGCCGTATATCCGGGGTATTCGTTTGGTTTCGCGAGTTTAGAAAGTTATCAGGCCTGGTTTAGCCGCGTAGAACACCGCGAGGCACTTGATAAAGAAGGTTACTTTTTGGCGCGCTATCAGGTGTCTGCGGCGCATATCTGTCATGGCAGCATGCAGATTATGTTCAAAAAAGCAGCGGCTACGCGCGTGGATATGCAGCGCTGCACTTTGCTTGCTACGCAGGATAATGCTATGTCAGGCCTTGGCGCGGCGCGCGGAGTGAATATAAAGGAGCCTTAAAATGTCGAAATATGACTTTTCTTATGCACGGCCTTACGCAGGCACAAACAATCCGTTCTTGCGTATTTGTGGTGCTATGCATGATGTTTTTAAAACGGCCTGCGATTATAGTGGCAATTTTGCCAAGGTTACAGACCACCGTATAAGCACAGGGTTTTTCTTTAATGGCAAAGAGGTCATTCAGGCGATGTGTAAATCTGTATCGTCTTCCAATGCTGCGGCGCGTGTTTATAGCCGCTTTGATGAGCATTATGATGTAGATTGCTATGGTGAAGGCATTGAATATTTCTTAGAAAACATGCCCGAGAAAGACCGTGCCGCGTTAGATTTCATGCTGCGATGTGCGATTGATAGCGAAGTCGGACGCGAGAGAATTGAAAGCGCGCCTGAACGTATAGCGCAGTTTAAAATATATATGGAACATCTTTGCGATAGCTATGATTTGATGGACCCGCGTTTAAGCACTGCTGAAGGGCTTTATAATGCAGAGAAAGTTGACGCGCCAGATGCACAGCAATGTGATGATATGGCTGTGAATCTTTGCGATAGCGTATCTGCGCTTATGGGGCAAGATTTAACGAGTGATGTCATAAGCGATGCAAATTTGCTGCGCTTATGCGATGTGAAATCAACGTTAAATGCCGCGCAGCATTATATTGATCAATACACAGAATGCCTTGAAAGCTATATGGGGCTATCGCGGCATGGAAGCCGCGTGGCGAAAACATTTCTATATTCGCATGTAACTTCAAATATGGGGGAGTTTGGCACTGAGGAGTTTCGTGACCGACTATATGACAGCATTGCTGGTTTAAGTAGCGAACGCTCTATAGGGAAAGTAAAGGATACGATTTTATCTCAGGTTAAAGAGCAGCTAGGCTTGTCTTTGCTTTCTATTGGAAAAGCTAAAAACGCAGAAAAAATATATGATGACTTAAAAGCGACCGCATTGTGCATCGCTACAGATTTCTTTGACTTAAACCACGGCAAGACGGCGCAAAGCCGTGTGTTAAAGCTCCGCTCTGCCAAAGCGCAAATCACCAATACTGTGGAAAGTGTACAACGGGCTGTTGATGGCGTATTTTTGCAAGATGATAAAGGGCGATTTATTTTTAACCCTATAATTGAAAGACAGCGCTATTTACGTGTTCAAGGGTTATATATATGTAATGATCTTAGCGCAGATGACTTACAACTGCTTACTAAGCTGTATGCAGATATAGGCCTTACAAAATGGACAAAAGACCGAAACCCGAAAGAGCGTATAGCGGCAGATCTGCGTGTTGTGAATAAATTTCAGAAATGCGCAGGCGCGTATCAGGCCGAACAGGGCGTTTCTGCCATATCTGTCTCTCTTACCACTAAAAACCTTGCGCGACAATTTGGCCTTGCTGTACGCCCAAGCGATAAAGACCCTGCGCAACTGATCGTACGCGACCGCGGGGCGCATTTAGAAAAATTCCTTATTCGCTAAGCTTTTATCTGCCCAAACGAGGCTATAGCTTGCCATGATTTTTATTTTTCATTATAAATATGCTATGAAATATCGTTTGTTTTTTTAGGAGCTATCCATGCCGTATCAAAGACTTGTCAAAGGGTTTAGTGCTTTTCGCGATCAATATTTTAGCGAAGGCAACACGGATTTGTTTAAAGACTTGATTGAAAAGGGACAAAGTCCAGATACGCTTGTCATCGCGTGTTCAGATTCGCGCATTGAGCCTGCCTTGTTAACATCAAGCAAGCCGGGCGAATTTTTTGCGGTGCGTAATGTGGCTGCGCTTGTGCCGCCATATTCCGTCGGCGAGGGGCTACAGGGAACAAGCTCGGCTATTGAGTTTGCTGTGCGCTGTTTAGAAGTGAAGCATGTTGTGGTGATTGGTCACGCGCAATGCGGCGGCGTCAACGCGCTTATGACAGGAAATTATAAAGCCAATCGCGATGATGATTTTGAATTTTTAGAAAACTGGCTCGGTATTGGTAAAGATACAAAACGCGTCGTCAATGAAATGCTCTCTAGCGCTGATGATGCGCAAAAAAGCCGCGCTTTAGAACAGGCTATGATTTTAACATCACTGCAAAATCTAACGTCCTTCCCGTGGATTAGGCAGCGTTTTGAAGCCGGAAAATTACAGCTTCACGGCTGGTATTTCGACATGGATAATGGTGCGCTGCTTGAGTATAATGACGCTGAGGGTATATTTGAGCCGATAGACAGCCCTGAGAATGCCCATGAAGGTGTTGGCGTGTCACCATCTTTGGTGAGCTTTCTTGAACAATATGCGAAGGGCTGTGGGTGTAAAGCGGCGTAAGGCGCGTGCCATACCCTCAAGCGAATTTTTCAATCAAATGTTCCCATTGCCTGATAATAATGTCGGGGTGGAATTTTGTGACAATGTCTTTTGCGCCATTGCCAAGTTTGGCGCGTTTTCTCTCATCATCCATCAGGCTGCACATGGCTTTCTGTAGCACTACAATGCGATCTTTCTTGTGTTTCGAAATTAATAAACCATTTTTGTTGTGGCGGATAAGCTCGTTCGTGCCGGGGCATTCTTTAAAGCCGATAACGGGCACACCATATGACATGGCTTCTGCCGTGACGAGGCCGAAGCTTTCATATTTTGATGGCATCATAAACAAATCAGCCTTGGCATATTCTGCGCCAATATTTGGCGTTGTGCCCATAAGAAAAACGCGGTCTTCTAGTGCATGTTTTTTGATGAGTTTTTGTAAAAAGGGCTTTAACGGCCCTTCACCAAAAATTTTAACGTCCCATTGTGGGTAGAGGGCGGCAATATTAGCAAAGGCGCGAATAAGCGTTTTTTGGTCTTTTTGCTCATCAAGCCGCCCGACATTTAAAATGGTCCGTCTTTGCGTTTCAGGGATGTTAAATTCCTCGATTGGCGGCGCAACAGGGTTGGGCATAACGACCATTTTGCGGCGCACTATACGCGGATAAGAACGGCGTACATTAGGCGAGAGAACCGTTATTTGCTTGATGAAAAGCGAGCTGATTAAAAGCAAGATAAACTGCAAAGGCCGCGTTTTATAATGGGCGGGTACAATATGTTCACTGGCGAGGACAGGAATGCCCAGGCCAATACAAGCCAAAGACATTGGAATAAACATGCTGTGCATAAAGGGGATAACAATATCGGGCTTGCGTACCTGTAAGACGCGGCGCATCGCCTGTATGCGCGCGGTAGTTTCGTTAATGCTGGCGCTTTTTTGTGAATTACCAATGCCGAGGGACATACGGCTGACTTTTTTATCTAAGGGGTAATAGCTTTGCCCGCCAAGCTTATCATAGGTCAGCAATGTCACGTCATGCCCCATTTGCGCAAGGCCAGAAGCCACCAGTGACAAAACGCGCTCCGCGCCGCCTTTGGCATTGTTCATGTCTTTGATCGCAAAGAGAATTTTCATGCATTCTCACTTATAAGAATAATGGGCATTATTGACGAATAGGCGCAGGTTACATCAGTTCTGCGCGCAAATAAATTCATTTGTTTATTTTTTGCCAATTTTAAGAAAATGCGCTTCCCACTGATCCATGATCTTATCAGGGTGATATTGTTTAACCTCTTCAATCGCGGCGCGTCCCATGGCGGCCCGCATTTCGCCATCAGCCATTAAAGTGCGCAATGCGTCGGCTAGTGTGTCTGCATCACCATTACCTTCCGCCAAAAGCCCTGTTTTGCCATGCTGGATTAAATCACCCGTGCCAGAACACCCCTTATAACCCACGCAAGGCAAACCATGCGCCATGGCTTCGGCGACCGCATTGGGGAAGCCTTCCCACCGTGAAGGTAGGCAGAAAAGGTGTGCTTTAAGGCACAGGCTTTCAATGTCTTTGACGCGCCCAATAAGGCTGATTTTATCTTCGCGCCCCGTGGCTTTTAGGGCGGCGGCGACGAGATGTTCATCTTCGCCGTCACCTGCAATATCAAGCCGCCATTCGGGGAATTCATCGGCGATCTGGGCATAGGCAGAAATCAACGATTCAATGTTCTTTTGAAAGGCCAAGCGCGCCACGCAGAGCAAGCGTTTTTCTTCGCCATCTATGCCTAAGGGCTCAGCAAAACGCGCTGAGGGCTTGACGGGGTTTGAAATCGCGCTCATTTTTGGGCGCAGGAATGGAGGGTAGTGGCTGATATACCGTTCAAACTGGACGGTAATATTATTGGCAAGGCGCAACACATTAAAAGCTTTTTTCTGTCCGGTTAAATACTCAAACCGTGATGGCGCATTCCGTTCTGCGGCGATCATGGGAATTGAAAAACCAGCGAGGAAAATACGCATACTAAAGAAAATGCCACTTGCGAAGCACATAATGACATCTGGTTTTGCTTGTCTAACGGCTTTGCGGACTTTGGGCATGCGTTGGAAGCGCTGGATCAAGGTGGCTTTTTCTTCTGGCGCACCAACGTTTAATTTATGCCATGTGATACGCTCATCCATATCGTAATATGATGTCGCACCTTTCATATCCCATGTCAGTAATGAGACTTCATGACCGCGTGCGGCCATGTTATTCATCATGGTGGTCAGCATACGTTCGACGCCGCCTGCCACATGGTCAATTTTACGCCACACGAATAATATTTTCATTTTACGGCAGCTTTCTTGTTCATTTTAAGTTCATGGATGAATCGTCTGGGGGCGGTGCTCCAAAAATGCCCCCATGTGCGCAAAGGGAAGCGCAGAAATAGAGAGAGTAAAGTGAGTGTTTCTTTGCCGCGCTGGCGTGAAAAATGATGCAAGCGCAATTTATTCCACAGCATCGCGTATGCAAAGCTGCCTTGGCTTTTTAGATAATCTTGATATTTCAACATTAATGTTTTGTAACTCTCATACATGACATGCGCCGCTTTTTCTGCGCCGCCCGTTGAATATTGGGTGACTACGCGCTCCGCGCAGCCAATGAAATGACCGCCGCTTAGGCCGAGGCGGATGGAGAAATCCCCATCTTCGCTGCGGAACATTTGCGTGTCATAAAGGCCAACCGCGTCATAGGTGCTTTTGCGGGTCATTAGCGAACAGCTTGGCGTGCCGCTGCCGTAGAAAACGCCAGATTTTCGCCCATAACACAAAAGAAAATCAATAATTTGTGTGCCTTGCGGCGGAGTATCGCGCGAACCAATCGCATCAAAGGCAACATCATAGCCATTAGGGTATTTGCGGATGCCAGAGCCCCAACAAGCAACAAGCTTAGCGCCTGTTCTCTGTTCATAACCGATGATGGCTTGCGATTGGACGGTAAGGCGGTTTGGCATGCTGAAATCATCATCATCCATGATGGCTATAAACTCGCCCTTTGCATTGGTAATCACGGTGTTTAAGGCGCCAGGGAATGTCTTATTGGTTTCATGCTGTATGAAACGTGCATTATCATGACCCTTTATCATATTTTGAATGATTTCAGGGCTATTGTCTTTTGAGCCATCATCAACAATAATCACTTCAAAATTTGGATAATCCTGTTCTAATGCGCCTTGAATAGCGCGCGTGACCGTGTCTTCTGAATTATAGACGCAAATGCCTATGGAAATAAGTGGGGCTGTTGAGGTTGTGTTCATATTGGATGCTCTTAATTTAACTTTGCGCTATGCCATTTTTTAAAATCTTTTCTGGTGCTGTGTGCGGGTAGCGCCCATAATATTTTCTGTGCGACTTTAATCGGGTGTTTAAAGCCTAGGGCGGTGAGCGCAGTAAATGTCTTCATCTTATTGCCGCGTAATAAAGCGTGCCGCACAGCAAGCCATGATAAGCAGAAATCATACCAGCCAACGTGTTTGAGGTAATCTTGATGTTTATTGAGTACATATAATTCGGCTTCTTTCTCGCGGTCGAGGGTTTTTTCCTGTCCCATGGTCATGGTCTGGGTGACTAAAGGTTCTGCTATGCCCGCAAAATGCCCGCCAGAAAGCGCAAAGCGCACATTAAATTCCGTGTCTTCGCCGCGTGTCATTTCGCTGTTATAACCGTTTAGGTCGCGGAATGTTGTGATGCGTGCCATGCGTGAACAATTGGCGCATGACCCGATAATATTGGGGGTAACGCGGCCAAGGAGAATACGGTCAGCAACGGCTTCGCCATGGGGGGCAAGGCCCTCATTCGTTCCCATTGTTGGTTCATAGCGTGTATAACCATTTTGGAAAACTTGCATCCGCGCGGTATGACAGATGACTTTGTCGGTTTTGTACGCTTCTTCATAGGCGGTGATGCGTTCATATTGTAGCCGGATGCGGTTGGGTTTGCTGATGTCATCATCGTCAAAAATCGCAAAAAAATCGCCTTTGGCTTCACCAATTAATGTGTTGAGTGACCCTGCAAACCCCTTGTTATGCCCATAAATTAATGCGCGTGCATGGGGGTGATCTTTTAGTTTATCAGTAATAATTTGCGCCGTACCGTCATGTGACCCATCATCCGCGACTAAAATCTCTATATTCGGCCAATCCTGTGCCAGCGCACTATCAATCGCTGCTGCAACGGTATCTTCTGAATTGTAGCACGATATGGATACGGTAATTAGAGGATATTTATTTTTACTCATCTGATGCCGTCCAAGGGGTAATTTTTCTTAATCATCGCGTTTACGGCGATCATGACATAGATACGGTGTAAAAAGACCGATGCCACTGCGCCTATAATACCAAAAAACGGAATGAGTATTAAGGATGTCACTATACGGGCAAGGGATGTCGAAAGCAATACTATGCGGTGACTGTCTGTGTCGATCTTGGAGCGTATGAAGCGAAAACGTAATGTCGCCATATTGCCAATGCATACCGAACAAAGAAGTGCCTGCGCATAAGGAATAGAATCCGCGTAGTTTTCACTAAATAGGAATAATATCAGTGGCGGCAGCAAGGTAAATGCAAAAATTATAATTCCTGCGCCAAAAACAAAGACATATATTTTGAGGTATTTATCTAATTGGCGGGTGTAATGTTCACATTTTGCAAATTTAGGACTTAAAATTACGCTTACATCTTGGGTAATATTGCGGAACAGCTCTGCGATGCGATCGGCCGCCACAAAACTGGCGACAGCAGCGGGTGAAAGGAAGAACAACAAGAGCAGTTTATCAAGATGCATTGATATGATATTGGCTGCTGAATAAATAGTGGTTTTAATGCCGTAGGTGATCGCGCCGTCCTCAACAGGTGCATCTGGCGACACGGAACGATAAGAGATAAGGGTCATAATCCCATTATGGATGGCTGGAATAAAAAGCGTGAACAACAGCGGTATTAGTAATGTTCCCGGCAATAATAAGACGCCCGCAATGATTAAGGCATAGGTAGAGAACAGTTCGCCGCCTTTATGCAGAATATTTCTGAAGAAGTTTTCTTTGCCAATTTGGATACTGTGCCATTGTAGCAAACCGTGGACAAAAGGGAAGAAAAGCGCGGATATAAAAAAACCAATGCTGATTTCCAAATCATGATTGAAATAATGCCCAATGGCAAAGCCAAGTAAGACGACAGAGCCCGCGGCATTAGTGGCTAATGATATAAAAATAGACTTGCGGTAGGTGCCGAGAAAGCCTCGCGCTATGGATTGCATCACAGCATTATTCATGTCTTTAAGGCTAACAAGCGATACAATATTAATAACGCTTAATATGTAATGATATTCACCAAAACTATCCTTACTTAGGGCGCGAATAACAAAATAATATGTTCCTAAAGCCGCAATGACTTGTAGTCCGCGGAATATAATCATATAGCTACAGTTTTTGACAAGCTCTTCACGACCTCGTAACTGTTCTAATAATGATCTGCCCTGCGCGAATAAACTCATCATCAATAATTACGCGGCGGCCCCATGTTGGCAGAGCAATAGGGGTTTTGATAGTTTTGGGTCGTGTTTTTCAGTGATAATGGTGAAATGTTTTTCTAATACAGCGCGAACTTTTGTGGTGTCACAATGGTCGGGGTGGAGTTCTATGATGAGGTTTTCAACATTGGAGAAATCAAGATCCGCGCCGCATAGAAAAGCTTCCTCTGCGCCCTCAATATCAATTTTCATAACACAGATAGGCATTTGTGCGGAATGCTGAGTGATGATTTCTTTGTAGGTGATGCCAGGAACGTTAACCTCGCCGTTCTTGTCGACGCGGTGGCTCATGGTGTTCTCGACGCTTGCGGCGAATTTTATGTGGTCATTATTTTTCCAGGCCGCACCATTTTTTATGACCCAGTTGGGGCAAGCGGTTTTATTGGCGGCAAGGTTTTTTTCTAAAATTTCATATGTCGCGGGGCTCGCTTCGAGGGAAAATATTTTAGCTGTGGGGTTCACCGCTAGCATACGGAAGGCAAATAACCCAATATGTGCGCCAAGATCATAAATAAAAGGCTCTTTCTTGTCCTTAATGATGTCAGCTAGAAAGTCATATTCGCCAGCTTGAAGGATTTCGCGTACCGCAGTTAGGTCACGGCGGCGGAAGGTTAGCTTGAGGTCTTTATGTTGCACTGTTTGTTCAATATTAGATTGCCCCATCGTGCTGAGAATATAGCGTAGTGAAGGTACATAACCGTTCATTAGTGGTGCGAGCGTAATGACATTATCTTTGAACGATGTAATACGTGTTGAAAGTGCGCTGTTCATATTTATACCCATGTCTAATTTATGATAGTTTTATCCCAAAATGGCCTTTAAAAAGCAACTGTTTTTATGTAAGGGGGCCAAAACCATGCGCTTTTCCTTGTCACCCTTTGTATAACTCTGTAATTTACAAGAGAAATTAAAGGGAAAAGTAATATATCGGGACAGTATGAATAAAGATAACGCAGAATCAGATATGCAGTCAGGCAACATTGCTTTATGGGGTGCGAATGGCTTTATCGGTCGGCATGTCGCGGCATATTATGCTGATAAGAGCGTGGATATGAAATTGTTTGCGCGTAATTTCGATGGTTTCCCTTTCAAGGCGTTCACCGCGAAGGCGCGTTATTGTTATGACTTTCATAATGTTGATGCTTTTGTGAGTGAATTGCAAGATTGCCAAACGTTGATTCTTGCCGTTAGCGCCTCGGGTGCACGGACATTTTGTGATGACCTTGAGGCCGAGATTACGTGTAATTTTGTCCCGCATAAGGCGCTGTTTGACGCGCTTTCTATGCAAGATCACAGCATCGAACATATTATATTTTTATCCTCTGGTGGTACGATCTATGGTGATATTGGCCACCATACTGCTGATGAAGATACGATCAAGCAGCCTATCAGCCCCTATGGTCAGGTGAAGTTAGATATTGAGCGCGAAATTATCGCCCAAAGCGCAGCTGCGGCGTGGGATTATACTATTCTACGCGTTGCCAACCCTGTTGGGCGGTGGAGTAAAGGCAAAGGGCTCGTCAATGCGATTTTAAGCGCATTGCGCGATGATGTGCCGATGCATATTCAGGGCAAGGGCGAAGCAATACGGGATTATTTTGATGCCCGCGATTTGGCACGGGTAATTGAACTTGCCCGTATCACCCCTGCGGCACGTAACCAAATATACAATATTGGCAGCGGCGCGGGTTTGTCGATTAACCAAGTCATAGAACTTGCTGAGCAGGTTACTGATAAGCGTGTGCAAAAGAATTATATAGAGAGTCTTGCCACTGACGTGCATTATAATGTACTAAACACGCATAAAGCAGAGCAGCAATTAGGCTGGAGAGCGGAAATATCACTAACGAAAAGCATTGAATCAATGTGGAGTGAAGAATGAAAATTTTAATTACAGGCGGCGCAGGTTTTATTGGCTCTGCTGTCTGCCGTTATATTATTGAGAGCACAGACCACCATATTGTTAATTTGGATGCGCTGACTTATGCGGCGGATATCTCCACATTGGACAGCATTGCGGATAATCCGCGCTATGCTTTTGTTGAAGCCAATATTTGTGATGCGCCGCGCCTTGATGCCGTATTTACTGAATATCAACCAGATGCGGTAATGCATCTTGCCGCGGAATCGCATGTTGATCGTTCAATTGATGGCCCTGCGGTTTTTATACAAACCAATATAGTTGGCACGTATAATATGGTGCAAGCCGCGCTTAAATATTGGCAAGCGATGGACGATGCGCGCAAAAATGACTTCCGTTTTCATCATATTTCAACCGATGAAGTTTTTGGTACATTGGGCGCAGAAGGCTTGTTCCGTGAAGATACCGCTTACGCCCCCAATTCACCTTATTCAGCAAGTAAGGCTTCATCAGATCATATTGTGCGGGCATGGCATGAAACATTTGGTCTGCCCGTAGTGTTATCAAATTGTTCAAATAATTACGGCGCATATCAGTTTCCAGAAAAACTGATCCCTGTAATCATCCTTAATGCTTTAAATGGTCGAACGATCCCAATTTATGGTAATGGCGAGAACGTTCGTGACTGGCTACATGTAGATGACCATGCTTGCGCCTTATATAAGGTACTGAGTGAAGGTGAGTTAGGCGAGAGTTACAATATTGGCGGCAATAGTGAGCGTAAAAATATTGATGTCGCGCGCGGCATTTGTGCGCTGCTTGATCGGCTTTGTCCGAATTCTGCGCATGCGCCGCATGATAAGCTGATCAGCTTTGTCAAAGACCGCCCAGGTCATGACCAAAGATACGCGATTGATGCCAGTAAGATTAAGAATGAACTGGGCTGGGAGCCGCAGGAAAGCTTTGACAGCGGGCTTGAAAAAACGGTGCGTTGGTATTTGAATAATATTGACTGGTGTGAAAATATCGCAAGCGGCGCTTATCTGCAGCGCCGTGGTCATGCAGCATAAATTCTAAGGATAGAGAGATACACGATGGCAAAGCATTATAAAGGCATAATCATGGCGGGCGGCGCAGGGACGCGCCTTCACCCTGCGACATTGGCGATTAGCAAACAAATGCTGCCAATTTATGATAAGCCGATGATTTACTATCCGATTAGTACCCTGATGTTAGGTGGCATTCGTGAAATTCTTATTATCACAACGCCAACTGATATTCGCCAGTTCCGCCGTCTTTTAGGCGATGGTTCGCAATGGGGCGTGCATTTTGAATATGTGATTCAGGAAAGCCCTGATGGTTTACCGCAAGCTTTTACTTTGGGGGCGGATTTCTTAGGTGATGATAACTGTGCCTTTATTTTGGGCGATAACATCTTCTACGGTAATATGTTTGGCTCTTACATTAAAAGCGCTATGGCGCGCGAAGATGGCGCGACAATATTTGGTTATCAGGTCGCCGACCCTGAACGTTTTGGCGTGGTTGAACTAGATGAGCAGCAGCGCGCAATATCAATTGAAGAAAAGCCGGAGAATCCAAAATCAAATTGGGCGGTTACGGGGCTGTATTTTTATGATAATAATGTAGTTGATATTGCAAAGTCGCTCAAGCCTTCACCGCGCGGTGAAACCGAAATTACCGACCTTAATCGCGTTTATATGGAAGAAAAGAAGCTCTTTGTTGAGCGCCTTGGGCGCGGCTATGCGTGGATTGACACAGGCACGCATGAATCGATGCTCGAAGCAGGTGAGTTTGTGCGCATTGTCGAAAAACGCCAAGGTTTGAAAATCGCCTGTCTAGAAGAAATCGCCTTTATGAATGGCTTTATTGATGCCGCGCAGCTCGAAAAAATTGCCGCGCAATATAGTGACAAGAATGGTTATGGCAAATATTTGGCCGATATTCTAAAGCGGCATTAAGTTAATTGCCGTAATACCCCTTAAACCATTTTACAAATTCATGTAAACCGTCCTGAATGGATATTTTGGGGGCGTAGTCGAGAATGTCTTGCGTTTGGCTGATGTCGGCATAGGTTTCTTTAACGTCGCCTGCTTGCATGGGTAGCAATTCTTTTTGCGCTTCACGGCCAAGTTCTTTTTCGATCACGGCGATGAAGTCTAATAATTTTTCGCTTCTGTGATTGCCGAGATTGAGAATGCGGTGCGGCGCATCGCCAGTCGGTGGGGTATTGAGGCCTTTGATAAGGCCGTCAACAACGTCGTCAATATAAGTGAAATCGCGTTTCATATCGCCATGATTAAAGACTTGGATTGTTTTGCCCTCAGAGATGGCACGGGCAAATAGGAAATAGGCCATATCAGGGCGCCCCCATGGCCCGTAAACGGTGAAGAAACGAAACCCTGTCTGAGGGATGCCGTAAAGATGGGCGTAACTATAGCTCATCAATTCGTCGCTTTTCTTGGTCGCGGCATATAATGAGACGGGGCGGTCAACGGCCTGCGATACGGCATAGGGAAGTTCGGTATTGCCGCCATAAACAGAAGATGAACTGGCGTAAACCAAATGCGCAAAGCCGTCTGTGTTGCGGCACATCTCAAGCATATTCAAATGCCCGACAAGGTTGCTCGAGACATAGGCATGTGGATTCTCAATCGAATAACGTACCCCTGCCTGCGCGGCAAGGTGAATAACTTTTTTAAACGGGCCTTGTGTGTGCCATAAGTTTTGTAGAGCGGGGAGGTCAGCAATATCAATTTTTTCGAAATGAAAACCTTCATGCTGACGCAATATATCAAGGCGCGCATTTTTAAGCGTAACATCGTAATAATCATTTAGGTTGTCAATGCCGACAACATCATGACCCTTTTCTAGAAGTTTCAATGCTGTGTGAAAGCCAATAAAACCCGCAGCGCCTGTTATCAAAATAGGGTGAGACATGTCGACGGGTGAACCTTTTATTCTTTTGTAAAGTTTATGCATCTATAGCGCGTTTAACAGGTTATTTTTTATATATTATTGGCGCTAAATACAATAGCGTCGTTTGACATTGTGAAATATATTCCTAATTTATCAAGGAAAACAATCATAATGGTGTGTAACAGGGCAGTTCGCAACGTCACGCCTTACTGTATATATTTCTTATACAGCGCAGTATAAATATGCTATGTTTTCTTTTTTGTTTATAGTCGCGGATGGTGCAAAATGAGTTTACTACGCCAGATTTTAAAACCAAGAGGCACGCCAGCGAAATGGCTGGTCTTTATTACGCTGTTTGCAGTTTTGCTACTTGGCGGGCTAGGTTATCTTGATGTTGTGAAGCACTATTTGGATACAGATCAAGCATCTTTTGCGGTCGGCGCATATAAAATTAGCGCGTATCGGGCTCTACACTCAGCATTAATTGTCATTCTTGTGTTTTGGGGCGCGGCGATTGTTGCGGATATCGCAGAAAACCGTCTATCAAAAATAAAGAAAATGCGCGCATCGAACCGCTCGTTGCTGACGAAACTTGCACATATCTTGATTTATTTTGTCGCCGCGCTTGTCGCGCTAGATATTGTTGGCATCGATTTAACAACGCTGACGGTGTTTTCTGGCGCAGTGGGGATTGGTCTTGGTTTTGGCTTGCAGAAAATTGCATCTAATTTCATTAGTGGCCTGATTTTGCTGCTTGAAAAATCGGTTGAGCAAGATGATTTGGTCGAGTTGATGGATGGTACGGCGGGGTTTGTGCGTAAATCTAGCGCGCGTTACACCTTGCTTGAAACTTTTGATGGCAAAGAAATTATGATCCCGAATGAGGATTTTATAACCAACCGCGTGATCAACTGGACGTTCACAAACTCTAAAGGCCGTATTGAAGCGTTGATTGGTGTTTCTTACGATTCAGATATTGAAAAAGCGCGCGATTTGATATTAGAAGCAGCAAAAGAACACCCGCGCTGTATTGACGACCCTGAACCAAAATGTTTTTTACGCAATTTTGGGGACAGCTCCGTCGATTTTGTGCTGCATTTTTGGGTAAAAGATGTCACGCAAGGGCGGTGGGAGCCGCATAGTGAAGTGCTGTTTGAAATTTGGAGAAAGTTTAAGGAAAACAATATTGAAATTCCGTTTCCGCAGCGCGATTTGCATATACGCAGCGCAAAGGGGCTTGAGGCCATCGCGCCAATAAATCCGGCGGCAAAAACGGCTAAGAAATAAATAAAACTTATGTAGTAAAGGGCGGTAAAATGCTAGAAACGATTGGACATCTACACGCTTACGCGATATCTGGCGATGGGCATGGCCGCGCGCTTAATGATCAGGAAGCATCAGAAATTGCAAAAAGTGATGCGTTAGCATGGGTGCATTTAGACGCACGTGACCCTGCCGCGCGGCAATGGTTAGAAGAAGAGATTCCGTATTTGGATAGCATTATCGTTTCAGCGTTGCTCGCCGATGAAACGCGCCCACGCATTGCGGAATATGATGAAGGCGCATTGCTTATTCTGCGCGGCGTGAATTTAAACGAAAACGCCCAGCCAGAGGATATGGTCTCGATCCGGCTGTGGATTGATGCGCACCGCATCATTAGCGTGCAGCGCCGACCATTAAAGGCCGTGAAGGACATTGTCAGCAGTTTCGCACATGGTAAAGGGCCAAAAAATTCAGGTGATTTTATCACGATGCTGGCTGCGAATTTATTTGAACGTATGGAGCCTGTGTTCCTAGACCTTGATGAAGCGCTTGATGATATTGAAGAAGATGTGATGGAAGCGCCAGATGCAAAGGAGCGCAATAGCATTACATCTATCCGTAAGCAAGCAATCGTCTTTAAACGCTATATAACGCCGCAGCGCGATGTCATTGCCCATTTAAGAACGTCAGAGCAGCCATGGTTAGAGCCGTTTCACAAACGCCGCCTGCAGGAATCTTATGACCGCGTTATTCGCTATGTTGAGGATTTGGATACAATACGTGAGCGCGCGCAGATTATTAAGGATGAACTTGCCAATGCACTGGCGGATAAGATGAATAAAAACCTTTATATGCTTTCCGTTATTGCCGCGATATTTTTGCCTTTGGGGTTTTTGACAGGGCTTTTGGGCGTTAATGTTTCGGGCATACCAGGGGCAGACAGCCCCTATGGTTTTACCATTTTTAATGGGTTTTTATTTGTAGTGATCGTAGTACAAATTTGGATTTTCAAAAAACTGAAATGGTTTTAAGATCGGGCGTAAATATAACGCTTTATTTCGTCTAAAAAAGCGCGTAAGAAGACGATAAATATACACGCGTAATCACTAAATATGAAAGTTAAAATGCCATGAAAATCGGAATACTCTCTCGCGGAGCAGAATTATACTCAACGAAGCGCCTTGTGGAGGCAGCAGAGGCGCGCGGACATGAAGCGCGTGTGATTGATGTGCTTAAATGTTACATGAACATTAATTCGACAAAGTCTGAAGTGCATTATAATGACGAAATTTTGAAATTAGATGCCGTGGTTTCACGCATTGGCGCAACGGTGTCTTTTTATGGTACAGCGACGCTGCGCCAATTTGAAAGCGCGGGGGTTTATGCCTTGAATGGCTCGCTTGCGATCACACGCTCACGTGATAAACTGCGTGCGCATCAAATTTTATCGCAAAAAAACCTTGGTATGCCGAATACGGGCTATGCACATTCGACGGATAATACGGATGATCTTATTAAAATGATGGGCGGCGCGCCTTTGGTGATTAAGCTGCTGGAAAGCGCGCAAGGTAAAGGCGTTATTTTGGCGGAAACCAAAAAAGCAGCCGAAAGCGTTATTGAGGCTTTTCGTGGGCTTGAAGCACATTTCTTGGTACAAGAATTTATCAAGGAATCAAACGGCTCTGACATACGCTGTTTTGTGATTGGCGATAAAGTTATTGCCTCGATGATGCGTACAGCGCAAGATGGCGACTTCCGTTCTAATTTGCATAGTGGCGGGATTGGCCAAAAAATTAAAATTACGCCAGAAGAGCGCAAACTTGCCGTTGCAGGCGCAAAAGCCATGGGCTTGGATGTTGCAGGTGTTGATTTAGTGCGCTCAGATCGAGGGCCATTAATTCTTGAAGTGAACTCATCCCCCGGTTTAGAAGGTATTGAGAAAACTTCTGGTAAAGATATTGCGAGTTTAATGATAGAATATCTTGAGAAAAATGTGGCGACGAAGAAAAAGAGTCGTACCAATAAGGGTTAATGCATGCCAACATCACTTGTTATTGCCAATCAAAAAATAAAACCAGGGGAACGCAAGGTCATCAATTTGGATGTTGCGAAGCTCTATGATTTTACTGAAATGACCATCCCTGTTGAGGTTGTGCGCGGTAAAAAAGAAGGCCCGATACTGTTTGTCAGCGCCGCTGTGCATGGCGATGAAATTAATGGCGTTGAAATTATACGCCGCTTGCTGTGTCGTAAATCACTAAATAGCATTAAAGGCACGCTTATCGCGGTGCCGATTGTGAATGTTTTTGGGTTTAACAACAAGTCGCGTTATTTGCCTGACCGCCGCGATTTGAACCGTAATTTTCCGGGCTCAGAGACTGGGTCATTAACCGCGCAGCTTGCCCATGTGTTTATGACCGAGATTGTCGATAAATGTACCCATGGCATAGATTTACATTGCGCGGCGATTAACCGCGCCAATTTACCGCAAATCCGT
Source organism: Micavibrio sp. UBA2705 (assembly GCA_002354205.1). Taxonomy (GTDB): domain Bacteria; phylum Pseudomonadota; class Alphaproteobacteria; order Micavibrionales; family Micavibrionaceae; genus UBA2705. The sequence continues at coordinate 33,373 of DELD01000067.1, forward strand.
GCTTGCCTTGACGATGAAGAAACCCAAAGAATGGCGAGGGCGTTTAGGTCGCCCGTTATTTTGCATTCTGAACTTCGGGATGGTTCGCTGCGTGAGGCGACGCGGGCGCGTAATATTCCAACCTTGCTTTTTGAAGGCGGCGAAGCGCTGCGCTTTAACGAAAAAGTGATCAAAAGCGGCCTTGAAGGCGTGATATCCGTTATGCGTGATATTGGTATGCTGCGTGCGGTGAAAAAGAAAACGCCCCCACGTGAGGTGTTTGTGGCGCGGTCATCACACTGGATCCGTGCGCCGCATAGCGGTATTCTTGCGGTGAAGAAAAGCCTAGGCGACCGCGTGCGTAAAGGACAGGTAATTGGTGTGGTTTCTGACCCTTTTGGTAAGGAAAGCTTTGAGATTTTGGCAAAACGCACAGGCATCATTATTGGCATCGCAACTCTACCGCTACTGAATAGCGGTGATGCTGTTTTTCATGTTGCGACATTTGAAGATGTTCACGCCGTGGAAGAACATGTTGACCTATACGAAGAAACGCTGGCCACCGATGATGGCGCGCGTTTTATGGATTAATAATCCGCACTCCTAAAACTTTAATTTTTATAACAAAGAGAACATCATGAGTGAGCATAAACACGTTAATGTCGAACAGGAAACTGGCGTTTACTACGCCCCGTGGGAAAAGACGGCGGACCGTATTTTAACGCCGTTCGAACACTTCATTCACCGCGAAACTACAAGTTCATTAATTCTTGTCGCGGCGACAGTGTTGGCGCTTATTCTGGCAAATAGTGTTTTTTACGAAGCATATTACCACTTCACACATATGGATTTAGGGTTTTCTATAGGGGGCTTAACTTTGAATAAGCCACTGCATCATTGGGTGAATGATGGTTTGATGACGTTGTTCTTCTTTGTTGTCGGGCTTGAATTGAAACGTGAGATATTGGTGGGCGAGCTTGCCAATCCGCGCAAAGCGGCTTTGCCGATTATGGCGGCGATTGGCGGTATGGCAGTGCCTGCGCTGGTTTATTATGCGTTTAATCCCTCTGGGGCGATGGCGAATGGCTGGGCTGTACCGATGGCAACGGATATTGCGTTTGCGATTGGTTTAATGGTGATGCTGGGTGACCGTGTGCCGCGTTCTTTAATGGCGTTTTTGGTTGCGCTTGCAATTGCCGATGATTTGGGCGCTGTGATTATTATTGCGCTGTTTTATACGGAGAACTTGCATTTGCCTGCATTGGCGATGGCGGGCGGATTTACAGCAATACTGGCCTTCTTCAACTTCATTGGCGTGCGCTGGTCTGTACCATATTTCCTGATCGCAGTATTATTATGGGTGGCGATGCTCTATTCGGGTATTCATCCGACATTGGCGGGTATTATTGGCGCTTTCGCGGTGCCAGCGCGCCCCAAATTTGACCCAGAGTATTTCCGCGAAAAAAGCATTGAGATATTAGACAAATTTGACATCAGTCATAAAGGTGGCGGTAATGTCATGACGAATGTCACGATGAAATCGCTTATCCAGTCAATGGAAGACCTTGTGCTGAGTGTCATGACACCCTTGCAGCGCTTGGAGCATATTTGGCACATGCCCGTGGCCTTCGTCGTCATTCCTGTCTTTGCTTTTTTCAATGCGGGGGTTGTTTTCAATTTTGGTAGCGTGTTTGACGGCGCTAATGCCAATGTTTTTTGGGGTATTATTTGCGGTCTCGTCTTTGGTAAATTGATGGGCATTACTGGCGCGTGCTGGCTTGCCATTAAATTCGGTTTTGCGCAATTACCAAGCAATACAAGTTTCCGTCAGATTGTCGGCGCTGCTTTACTTGCGGGGATTGGTTTTACTATGTCCGTCTTTATCGCGCAGCTTGCTTTCGCAGGTGACGATGAATTACTGCAAGTCGCCAAGATGGGCATCTTAATCGCGTCATTACTGTCGGGCGCAATTGGCTTCTTATGGCTGTGGTTTGCAGGTAAGAACAAGCGTTATGAATGCAGTTCAAGCTTAGCGGCATAGAAATAGGATGAAGAGGCACAGGGATGAAAGCTTTATTGAATCACCCGACCCATGCACAGGGTCTATATAAGTTCTTAATGTTACTTGGCGTTGTCGTCGCTTATTTTCTGTATCTGAGTTGGAAATATGATATTGCGACAGGCGGCATTGTCGCGGGGTTAACATGGAGCTTTTTTGTGCTTTGTACGCCAATTGCAGATGCGGGGTTTCTTATAGACTTCCCTGTGCGTGTAATATCAGGGTTTCGTATGGTTTTTTCAGAAATGATTGTGTGGGCATTGGCGATATTGGTCAATGTTCTCACGATGAATTTTTCGCCGGATAGTTATCAATCCAGTTTGCTTACGTCGCTGTTATATAAAATATTAACAACGCCTTGGCCGTATTGGTGTATTCCGGCTGTTTGCGCGCTTGGTACGTTTCTCTCCATCAAGTTTGGCGACGAGCTGTTAGATGTTATGCATCATAAAGACCGCGCAAAATTTCATGCGCACGGCTTTAAACATCAGGTGATTGTAATGGTTGTTTTATTTGCCGTCATATTAATCGGATATTATCACTTAATTGATACATTAGATGTCAAGCTGCCTGAATAAAGTGTGAACAGAGTATGCGCAGGGGGCTTTTGTTTGCGCCGTAAACACGCTAGAGTATTTTAGTAAATTTGACACATAGGGTGAGTATCTTGGTTCCTACCGTACATCGTGAACACAAACACTATGATTTAAGTAAATTCACCATCTTATTGGTTGAAGATTCTGTGTATATGCAGACGCTTATATCTTCTATGCTGAAAACCTTTGGCGTGGGTGATATTGTTGTTTGTGACGGCGCGGAAGATGCGATTAACCTGCTGACCATTATGCAGGCACGTAAGCAAAGCCGTCATATTAATAATGTTGATATTGTGCTGACAGATTGGCTGATGCCTGATGGGTCAGGGCATGAATTGTTACAATGGATCCGCGGTAATGATAAAGAAGAAATTTGCTTTTTACCTGTGGTCGTCATAAGCGGTTACACGACAGAGCGCCTTACAGGGCTGACACGTGATTTGGGCGCGAATGAAACATTGGTCAAACCGATTTCAGGTAAAACGTTAGCATCGCGGATTTGTACTGTTATCGACCATCCACGCCCGTTTATACGAACGGCAAATTTCTTTGGCCCTGACCGCCGCCGTCAGGATATGCCGTTTGAAGGCAATAATCGCCGTTCTGCAACCCCGAACATAGTGGATATGGAATAATGAGCATAGGTGATGATGAGAATGCCCCAAAAGCGGAGCTTTATAACCGCAGCAATGCCCTAAAAGGCAAGGTTGGGCTTAATGTTCAAACCAACGCTGAAGGTCAGCTGGATCCTGAAAAAGTGCAGGAAGCCGATGCGCTGATTAAGGATATGTGCAAAGACTGCAATAAAAACATTGGCGAACAATTAGCAAGCCTTGTGCGGGCATGGGCGAGCATGGCAACGCTAGATCAAGGTGAGGCACGGACACAAAAAGCGCAGGAGGTTTTCACCTTCGCGCATGACATTAAAGACATCGCCGCATTATGTGGCTATGGCCTAGCGGCGCATTTTGCAGAATCGCTGCGCGATTATGTTACAGAGCATTCTTTTGCAGATAAAAATCAGCGTATTATTATTCAAGCGCATATTGATGCATTGGTTGTGATTCAGAAAAATAATCTTAAAGATGATGCTGGCCCTGTCGCTGAAGAACTTAAAGAAACAGTGAAGCTTGCTATCAGCAAATATCAATAAAACGCGCTTGTTACGGCGCTGTGGGGGCGCAGATTATGATTTGGCTAGAAGACGATAATCAAAAGCTTGTGATTACATCATATCCATTGGTTCTAGTGACGATTGTTATCATAGTTGCGCTGATGGGCGCGGTTGCTACTGTGATTAGCGGGCAGGATGTTGCGCTGAAAGATGGCGCTATATTTTATGGGGTTATCGCGGTGTTTTTACTTATTCACCGCCGTAAGGTGAGCGTGTTTGACCCACAGCATAAAACCATTTCCTTTACGCAAAAGAATCTTTTCATCAACCGCACAGAAACCCTTAATTTTGCAGATGTCAGCAGGTTAGAGCTTGCACATGGGCGCGGCAGCGGCGTTGCAAAAGGCGGTGCGCTTGTGATTGTCTGCGGTGATAAGCGTCACAATATAACGGATTCCGACCTTGCGCGCGGCACCCAAAAGAATTTATCTGAAGCCTTAGCTCTTGCAAATGGGGTGTTACAGAGAGCAAAGGCGTGAAGGTTATTGACTTTACATATTGTTTTGTGTTATGCTCTTGCTCATAGATTTAAATATGATGAGGAGTGCTCCCCATGAGCAAAGCTGCCAATACGGAATATGCGCGTGATATTCTCACTATCGCAAAACGAGCAAATGAGTTGTCACCAGAGGGTGCACAGACGCTTACTGATGTTTTTGAAAATCTGAATGAGGCGAATATCGTGGGCATAAGCGCGTCGCTGCCCAATGGCGAGGAACAAAATTTTATTTTGCGGGTGAATGAAGCACAATTGAATTTATCTTTGCTCAATACGGGTGTGAGAATAGAGTGTGATAATAATGCTACGCTTTGGAAAAAACTTGAAGCTTCGCCTGAAAAAGTATCACAAAAGATTCTGACGATGGAAATGTCGATGCGCGATGGCTCTACTATCCATCGCAGTGACCCGTGGCCTTTTCCTGGGAAGTCGTGGTTAGAGGCGCATTTCTCAGACAGTAACGCGACTTCTGCGGTGCAGACTGTTATTGGAACGTTTATTGCCTTACATGGGCAGGATGCGGCCATGCAATGCCAAGAAAAACCAGCCTTACAGGCACAAATTAAGTAAGAGTGCGCTGTCATTATACTTGGCGGAGTGAAATAAAAAGCGTATTGCTAACTGTGTAATAGCAGGGTTTGATTAATGCAAAGTAATGAACAGACACAAGATAGCGGCAAAACAGTTTTGCTGCGCGGCTTAAAAAAGCGTTGTCCGCAATGCGGCGTGGGCAAGGTTTTAAAAGGCTATTTGACGCAGCGTGAACATTGCGCGGCATGTAATGAAGATTTATCAACCATCCGCGCCGATGATGGGCCGCCTTGGCTGACGATATTGATTGTCGGGCATATTATGGCGCCTTTTATTCATTATTTTATTACCCATGATACTTTCCCGCTGCATTTGGAATTGCCGATTATGCTTGCGATGGCGAGTGTGGGGGCATTATGCCTTTTGCCTTATGCAAAGGGATTTTTCATTGCCGCGATATGGCTGACACGCCGGAAAAAATAAAAAGGCCGCATCGTGTTATATGCAGCATTTTTATCAATGCGGCGTTAATATGTCTTCTATTCGACCAGAGCGTCAGCGTTTAATATGCCAAGCGTTTTTGCCAAGGTAAATTTAGCGACTAATTCATCGCGCTTGGCATGGGCGAAGGCGATGCGTGCGTTAATTTCCTCTGCATCCGCGTCAAGTATATCAAGCGTCGTGCGCTGGCCTATTTTTGCTTCCTCGCGCACGCCACTTAAGGCTTCTTGCGCGGCCTGAATTTCCAAATACCGGCTTTTGATTTGCGTGGCGGCGGCTTGGTAGCTATGCCAATTGCTGAGAACGGCTTCTTTGATTTGGCGCTTTGTTGCTAAACTCGCGAGCCTTTGTGAAACCGTGCTTGAAACGCCCGATTTGAAGGAGGGCGCTATAAAACGTTTCCACGCCGCGATTTGTCATGAATATAAACAAATATGCGCAGCATTATTATATAGGAAGGCTGTTTAATAAAATCTCGAAGCCTATTGACTTACCATAAAATATTGTTATGGTAAGTCAATAAAGTTGTCTATAAAAAAACAGCTAATGGGGACAGAAGATGAAAGAATCAGTACACAACGCTTTAGAAGCCTTAAAAACACTTATCTCAGAACAAAAACTATGCGAAGACGACGCAGCGCTGCTACAAAAGCTCGCCCCGAGCCTTGCTGTGCGTTTAGAACAATCTGGTGCAGATATTGACGTTGCAAGCTTAGTGGCGCATCTCGAAAAAGGCGCATCACATGTCTCTGCCCAAATAAAAAACTTAAAAGGCAGTCCACAGAGTAAACGCACATATAAAGATGTTATCAAAGCGATGCATGCGCGTGATAGAGCCTTGATGGAACAAAAAGAGGTTCAAAAAGAGGCGCAAAGCCAGTCAATAAAGGAGTTGTCCAGATATGAGCAACTGATGCAATATATACAAAATGGCGATGTTGAGAAATTTACGCTGTTGCTTGAAGAGGATCGCGGTATTGGGTATTCCAAGCTTTTTGTAGCTGCTTTGGAGCATCAGCAAGTAGAAATCGTCAAATATTTTATAGATCATAATAAAGATGATGGTTACGCTAACGCCTTGTATGAGCGCCTTCTCGCTGATAATGCAACGAATGATATCTGCGCATATTTTTTACAAAGCATCGCATGTCCTGAAGAAAGAGTAAAATCCGCAGGAAGGATTTTGGTTCATGCTTGCATAAGCAATAAACCTAACATAGTAAGATATGCATGGTCACAGCACCTTCAAGATGGCCTGCTCACACCTGAAATGCAAGAAACATGCGAAACGCAGGCTTTTCATCACGCTATAGAAAATGGTCATGTCGCGGTGACACGGTTTTTGATAGAAAATGGACGTTATTTTGAACAGCATAAAAATGCATATTTGTTGCTAGCGGCGCGGCGTGGCCAGCGTAAAGTCATGCGATTAATTCATGCAGAGAATGCAGATATGGATGCGGCTATAACGCTGACAAATGGCAGTGATGAAAGCGCAGTGGTCTGCGCGTTTCAGAAAGGTCATTTTGGTGTCGTCAAAGATCTGATCGCTAAAGGCGCGCAATATAACAAGGAAGATTTTCTTGCTGGTTGCATTACGCGACATAATTTTAAAATGGCAGATTATTTTATCGCGCGAGGGGCAGATCCAGAAAATCACATTGAATCGATCACGCAAAGCGCACATTTCCTTGCGCGCTTAGATGTCTTAGAAAAATACGTCAATTTTGAAAGTTTAGCCGCGCGCCCAGAAATTGTCGCAAAGATGGTCAGAAGCGCTCTGCACTATAAATGTCTACATGTTCTTGATGACTTAATACGGCGCGGCATAGATTTTGAAATAACGCCAAAACATATTGAAGAGGCTATTTACTATCACAGGACAGATATCTTTAAGTTCTTAATTAAAAACAATTATGTAACGGCGCAGCAGCCTGCATTGTTAGACAAACTTCTTTCTAAAACGATAGAAAACGAAGAGTGGGATTTTGCGAAGCTTTTAATCGCAAAGGGCGCAGATATACGCAGCAATAATGACCAGTTCATTTTGCGAGCGGCTGCACAAAAGCAGTGGAAACTGGTTAAATATGCAGTGAAGAAAGGCGCGGATATACGAGCCAGTAATGACCAAGCGTTGCAGGAGGCTGTTTATGCGGGATCGTGGGATATGGTTAAGTATTTAGTTAAACACAAAGCGAATATACATGTTGAGGATGATTGGGCACTGCGCAAGGCGGCAGAGCAGGAGCAGTGGAAATGGGTTAAATACCTTGCTGCAAACGGGGCAAATATCAATGCGGGTAACGGTGTAGCATTGCGCTGTGCGGTGAAAAGTGGGCAGTGGTCGTTAATGTGTGAGTTGGTGGATAGGGGCGCGGATATACGCGTTTCGAATGATTCTGCCGTGCGTATTGCAATATCATTACAAGATGATAAGTTCTTAAAATACTTGACCGAAAAGGGCGCAAATTTGCGTGTGAATGATAGCTGCGTTTTGTCTAAAGCGGCAGAAGATGTACGGTGGAACCTTATACCATATCTTATTGAGCATGGCGCAAAAATTAGCGATTGTCCGAACATTATGTTACCTATAGCGGCGATACGTGGTGGTCGCTTGGATATGTTAGAGCTTTTTCTAGAAAATGGAGCGTATAAGCAGAAGCATGAGTATGAGATGCTTTTGTGCGCACTGAAGGAAAATCAGCACGAGATCATGGCTTTCTTACAGAATAAATTTCCTGATTGTCCTGCGTTTACGGGTCATTCCTTATATGAGTCTCTAAGACACGTTGATGTTAAGATGCTAAAAATTTCTGCGGATCAGATTGATGAAGAGGAACTATACTCTATGCGGAATTTGGACATGCTCTCTGCGCATCATAATTGGCCTGTTGCACAATATTTGATCGATAATGATGTAAAGGGGCGCTTTGATACGGATTATGTCGCGAAAGTGCAGAAAAAGATTGATTGTGTGAATAAATGGAAAAAACTGCACCCAGAATTTGATTGCCCAAAGCATATAGAAACAGCGAACCCTTCTTATTTTAAGATGAATGCCTATCATGAAGTATATGCGATGTTCGAAGACGAAGTGAAAGAGGCAATAGGGCGTGTTAATCCGGCATATTGCTATATGTTAAGCGCTTTATTTGGCAGCGGTGAGCGCGTTTTGCAATATTTAGATAAATGGGGACGTTTAGGCACTCATTCAGGCGCGCTGCATGATTGTGCGCAGGGTATTTCCATTCCGCACGCAGATGGTGTGGATATGAAGGCATGGGGCGATGCGGTGTTGAAACATGGGCCCAAAATGGCCAGATTATTACAATTCGCTGAACATATTCCACAGCCGTTGAAATCAAGCGATGGTAAAAGTTGGTCATATACAGAAACCAACAAAGAAGCCGCAAAACACGTTTATAAACAAGGGGCTGAAAATCAAGAACTCGCACAGTTAGCGTATCAGTTTAAATGGAATGAAAAGCATTTCGAAAGAGGCTTAGCCCTCGCAGAAGAATATGCAGAGCGTTTTGGTGCAAATGATAACCCAAAAGACCTGCAGCGCATCCCTGATGTGACGTTAGACGGGGCTTTATTTGACAAGCCAAAATATAACTTTCGTAAGTTAGAAGATGGCGATTTACGCGGTTTATTCCTTGGTGAGTATACGGATTGCTGTCAACATTTGGCAAATCAGGGCGCGCCTTGCGCTGAGCATGGTTTTTTATCTGAAAATGGTGGATTTTACGTTGTTGAAGACAAAGAAACGCGGAATGTTGTAGCGCAAAGTTGGGCTTGTTTTTGATAGCTTAGAATCATTAAGAGGGCATTTCGACGCGGCGCAGTGGAAAAGCCTGTTTAGCCATTTTTGTGATGCTGTGCGTGGGCAAGATACCGACATTCGCGCTATTCATATTGGTGGAAGCGGCGGCACACCAAGGTTGGGTTACAAATGGGCAGATAAACTCGCGAAGCCTGTCGATTATCAAAGCTACCGCGATTCTGATAAGCGGCAATATGTATTAACGCTCTAAGCTGCAAATATTTGGCTTACGTATAAATCTAAAACAGTTTTTAAGTCTAATGCGTGCAGCGCAGATATTGTCTGGCTCGCGGCCTGTGCTTGCGCCGTATCAAAAATGATGTTGGTCGCTTGAAATAAATCCATCGCGCGGTGCTGATTATATCGCCCATCAGTGAATAAGCGGCAAAGGGCAAGGTAGGTTGCGGCCTGCGCTGATGTGAAGTCTTCCTTTTTATCTTGCATTAAGCTTTGCCACTGCGCAAAAGGCAGAATTTTAATGCTATGGCCTTTGTGGTTAAGGGCGTGCGTAATCATCGCAAGGGATACGCCTTTATTATTCGCGATGTGATAAATGCCCCCCTGTGGATTCTGTGTGCTCATGGCGACATCAACCATGGCGCGGGCGGCGTAATTTACTGGGGTGACATCTAGCGCGATGTCTTCATGTGCGCCTTCAGGGACTGCGCCCAAAGTGGAAAGACCTTGGATAAACATTCTAAGGAAATCATGTTCCGCAAGGCGGCCATTTTCGGTGTCGCCTGTAATTAAACCAAGGCGGTAAATATGCTGCGCAGATGCGTCTTGGGGGATGTTCAGTAAAAACTTTTCTGCCGCCCATTTGCTCTGTCCGTATCCGCCATAGACATATTGGGTTTGGGTAAGGCGGTCTGTTTCATAGACTCTGCCTGTGTTCTGGTCAGTGGAGACGAAAACCGATAATGTTGATGCGTAATGCAAGGTTTTACGCCGTCCCGTTAGTAATAGCCGCGCGATTTCCTGCGTTGCGTATACATTGGCGGGGCGGAGCGCGGTATAGGGCGCGACGGTATTGACCAATGCACCAATATGGAACACACAATCAATATGCAAGGTGAGGTTTAACCACGTGGCATCATCAAGGCCGCAATGGGGGAGTGAGAAATCACCGCATAATATATTTAGGCGCTGAAAATCGCTTTCACTATAGCTTAAATCATGTTTTGCAAGGGCGCTGATGAGACGCTCTCTCCCTTGCGTGGTATCTTGCGCACGGATCAGGACGTTCACTTGCGCTGAGGGGCAGGCACGCAGTAAATCATAAAGCAAACGTGCGCCTAGAAACCCTGTTGCGCCGGTAAAGAAAATATTTTCCATGCGCGGCGGTGCTGGTGGGCGCTCTTTTGCCTGCGTTATCAGGCTTTGCCACTCGGCGTTTAGCGCAATGTCGCGGTTTAAGGCGCTGACATGCATTGCGCCTGCATCTGTATTATCATCTTTGTGCTGCGCGGTGTTTTGTGAGAGCCAATTGGCCTGCGTTTCAATTGTCGGGAAGGCGGCGAGGGCGGCTGTCGTTAAGGGAATGTTTTCTAATGTGGACTCTAAGGACAACTCAAGCAAGGCGAGAGAGTCGCCGCCAAGCGTAAAAAAATTCTGCTGCGCAGTACTGACTTTAATTTTTAACACTTTTTCCCATAGCTTTTTAATTTGTGCTTGTAAGGGCGTAAATGTTGCGGCGCTTGGCAGAGCTGTCATGCTCTCTAAACTGTAATCATTTAACGGGGCGTAATCAATTTTACCCGTGGATGTTTGCGGCATCACATCAAGGAAGCTTATATATTGCGGGATCATCCATTCAGGCAGCCTTGCGCGCGTCCAAAATTTAAGGACTTCAGCGGTTAACGCTTCGCCTTTTTTACAAGTAATGAAGGCACATAAAACACTGCGCCCTGCGATATCGCGTTTAAAGGCTGCGGCGCGGGCAATGGCAGGATGCGCGGAAAGTGTTGTTTCAACCTCTTCTAATTCAACCAACTGTCCATGTATTTTAACTTGGCGGTCAGTGCGGCCTAGAAACTCTATCTCGCCTGTTGCGTGACGTTTGACCAAATCGCCGCTACGGTAAAAACGCTGCCCATCTAATGTTATAAATTTTTGCGCATTTAATGCATCGCGGTTTAAATAACCTTCTGCGAGCTGTATTCCGCCAATCAGCAACTCACCTGTTGTCGCACCCGATAAGATATTCAGCGCAGCATCAACCACTATATAGTCAACATTGGGCATGGGCTGACCGATAAAAGGATGCTGCCAACTCTTTGGGTCTGGGGCGACCATACTGGTGCAAATAGTCGCCTCTGTTGGACCATAAACATTTACAAGGTGAAAATGTGCTGCCCATAATTTAACCGTTTCAATCGGGCAGACTTCGCCGCCAATAATAATGGTTTCTAATGTCTTAGGCATTTGCGCAGGCTGCATTAAACGCAGCAGTGATGGCGAAATATCCATATGTGTTATGCGCCGCGCACTGAGTATTTGCGGCAACTGCGCGGCGTTATCAATCGCGGCGCCTGTTTCAATTATTAGCGCCGCACCTGAAAGCAACGCCGTCCCGATATCGGAGAGCGATGCGTCAAAATTGGTTGAAAGGTAGAATAATGCACGGCTTTGCGCTGTAAAACGAAAAGCATTAATCTGCGCATCGATACAATTTACAATGCCTTTATGGCTGACGATCACGCCTTTTGGTTCACCGGTCGATCCGGAGGTAAAGATAATATAAGCGCGGCTTTCTGGCGCGTATGATGAGGCCGCGAAAGATGGGTTTTTATGCTGTGCGGCGGCGATAAAATCATCTGCCGTGATGATGTATTTGGGCTGTGCTTCGTTTGAAATATAATCATAGCGCGGCTGCGGCATTGTCTGGTCAAGGGGCATGAACGGCGCGCCGATCATCCAGCAAGCAAGCAGAGCGGTAATATATTCGGCTGATTTAGGGACACTAATAGCAAGTATATCGCCGTGACCTAGTCCTTGAGACGATAAATATGCGGCGAAATTCATAACGTTCTGACGTAAATCATCATAGCTCAGCGCCATGTCACCATTGGTCTCAATAGCGATGTGAGCAGGGTATTGGGCGGCAATTTCAAAGAAGCGGTCGATAAAAAGCATCAAATGGCCTTTCATTCAGAAATTATGAAGGCTGTTTAAGGCCGAAATCCGCGTAGGTTTTTCCTTTGAAAGCGTGTTTGATAATCGCGTCGCGCGCTTGAATGAAGCGGTCTTCAAAATCATCACCTGTAATTTCGATAAACTCTTTATCACGGGCGAGAAGTTCACCTTTTAGGCGGTGTTCAAATGCTTTACGGCGACCATCACGGCTTTCATCTTCCCATTGGCGGTGCGTATCTGCGACCCATGGTACATCTGTATTTGCCACAAGGTAAAGGTCATAATCGACTTCATTTGCCATTTCTTTTACCGCTGAAGGCACTTTGCCGTATAAAGTATTTGACCATACGGATGTAGTGATCGCTTCGGTATCGCAAATTAGAACGCGGTTTGCTTTTGATGTTAATGACGTTTCACTGGCCATCTGCCCATCGGCGAACAGCTCAATATCTTCGTAATTCGTTGAACGTGGTTGGTCTTTTTCTGCCAGAGATTCCAAATAAATTCGCGCATATTCAGGCACTGCCACCGTGTTGAAATATTCGGCGAGCCTATTGGCGAGGGTTGATTTACCCGTGGCTTCCGCGCCAAGGATAGCGACTTTTTTGGTAAAATAAGGGCGAACTTCATTGGGCAGATACTCCCAATGCGCAAAGGGGTCATCGCGAACCATCGTGCCGCTAATCGGGAAATTTTCACGCCCGCGATCAACTGGAATATGCCTCGCGCCGAGTTCTTCGGCAAGGCGCCAGCCATATTGTTCAGAATTAAAACAATAATCGATTTTACCCGGGACAGCGTTTTTAAGGCTGGTGCGCCATTGCTGCCAAAACGCTTCAACGCTTGGCGCGTCTTCAGGGGATTGCCAGTTCATATCCCCTAAAGGTAGCACGCTGACATCAGGGAACATTTCTTGCAGCCAGCGAACGCGCAATGCCTGCGGCACAGTTTCATTTGGCGTGCGATCAACAACAACATAAAGCTTGGTGATACCAGGATATTTGCGTGCAAAATCGACTAAATATTGATGGCCTTTATGAGGCGGATAAAATTTACCGAGTATTAAGCCTGTTTTATTTTTCATTTTACGTCTGCCGCCTGTATTTTTTATTACTGTAGCGCCCTTACCATAGGGTAATGCGCTCTATAAATCAAGGAAATTATGACAATTGATGGTGCGGGGGTTGAAGCGTTATGGTTTACGCGCAACGCAAATACAGCGCGGGCTTTCAAGGCCAATTTTATTGCCATGGTAATCCCCGAAAAATGCAATATCTTCGAAGCCTGCTTCTTTGACCATATTAAAAATTTCTTTAGGCATATAAAGGCGCGATTCACCGCTGCTTGTTTTTTCTGATCCGTCTGGATATTGATATGTCCAGCTTGACCCTGACATTGAACGGTCAAAATCTAAATAGAATTCGCGTTTGACGGTAATAATGCCTTTATCCGTTTCGTGGGTAAATTCTTGGCTGTCACCGTCAATGGCGGTTCTGAGTTTCAAGGCGGTATTGAAATAATCAATCGCCATATATCCGCCTGATTTAAGGGTGTCATACATACGTTTAATCATTTCAATGTTCAGCGCATCATCATCTGCATTGCCAAAGCTTGTATACCAGTTAATAGCTCCGTCACATGCGCGCGGCGCAACGTAATTAAACGCATCGGCGGCGGTAAATTTTGCGGAAAGGTTTTCGCTCTGCGCGATTTTATTCGCGGTGTCGATATAGCCGTCAATCAAATCTGTACCAATGGCATTTATGCCGCCGCGTGCCAAGGCGTGGGATACACTACCCGTGCCGCAGCATTGGTCAAAAATCGTGTCACCCGCCTTGATATGCAGGTATTTTTTGATGAAGGCCACTGTAATATCAAGGTCAGCATAATTATCACGCTGCAAAACGATCTCACCAAAGGTTTGATCGTAAAATTCTTTCCACCATTGATTTTCTGCTTTTTTGACCATGATATATGCGCCTTCATTTAATATGAAAAGCAGCATAGGGTTTCCATATATAAAAGTCAAGAAGCTTTAAAGCCTTAGGTAATCAATGCTGGCATCGCCCTGTGACGCATTATCAACGTTCGGCGCACCAAGCCCATTGGCGCGGTCTTGGCTGTCTATAACGCGGAAATCAACGCTAAAGCGTGTGCGCCCTGTGGCGTTGGCTTCAGGTTGATGTAGATGCGCGGCAGCGAATATAAGCAAGTCACCAGCATTGCAGGAAAAGCTGTGGCCTTTGTCGCCGTGTATTATGCTTTGATTGGTGGGGTGTGCATTGGCGGGACTTCGTGTTGGCGCTTGAAAACCGACATTTCGCGCAAAATCGTCATAGTTGAATGCATTGGAATTATTGTTTATCGCACGATCAAAATAACGGCGATAAAAACGAAAGCCTTGCTGCGGTGTGACATCGGTTAGCGGCAGCCAAAAGTTAATTTGTGCCTGTGGGTTGGCAAACCAAGTATCGCGATGCGCCGCATAACTTTGTGCGGCGGCGGGGTTCAAATGACCATTATGGACAGAGCAGCGCAGGCGCAGGACGTCAAAAGCGCTGCCCGTGTTAAATAAAGGGGTGATTAGCGGCGTAATCAACTGGCGGGCAAGAGCCTGCGTTACCACGTCCTGCCGTGCGGCGGTTAGATTCTGCCATAGCGTGGTAGGGTCGTAATATGTATGGACGTTATCTAATGCATCTGCAGCGGCATAGTGGCTATGCACGAGCGTTTGCAAAGTCGATGCAATGCCCTGCGTTTTCGCATTGGCAGGGATGATAAAGACTTCGCCGTCATATATGGCTTGCCTAAAATCTGCGGCGATAGGGGGGATTCTGGTGCGGATCATATCGCGGCGCTCCCCAATTTATAACGTTTGGCAATCACGCTTGATGTGAAAAGCATCATCAATATTGGCTCTGCCGCGCTTTGGTCTTTGGCATCCATTTTCGGCAGGCGGTCTAACCAATTGCGTACTTTGCTTTTATCCCAGAACGGTACATTGGCGAAATGCTCTGAGCGCAGCATATCTTGTATATAATCATGCAGCATACTGCCTGCAAAACGGCTAACGGGCGGGGCAATGAAGGGGTGTTTTTGCCGTTTATATAATGTGGGCGTGATCAGCGGTTTCGAAGATTCACGCAAAATATATTTTTCGACCATATCTTTGATTTTAAGATGCATAGGCAGCTTGGCGGCAAATTCAAATAAATGATGATCAAGGAAAGGCACGCGCCCTTCAATACTATGCGCCATTTCGCAGCCATCGCCCAATGTGCGCAATATATAATTAGCGAGGGTGAGTTTAGTCCAAAGATAGGCAGATTGATTGACGACATGGCGTCCTGTTAATTGCCCCGCAATGTCGAAACTGCCAATCATATCGGCGAAATAATCTGTGCTTGTAATATACTCATCAGACAGCAGCGCTGCGGCGCGGTAACCAAGCGATGCCTTGGCGCTGAGGAAGCTTGGTGTGTAGCCAAGCGTGGCGTTTACTGCGTCTAATGATAATGTTTCGCCGTGGGCAAGAAATACGCCCGCTAGCTTATCATTGCTTTGATAAAGGCTTTGTAAATTTGCACCTTGCTCGCCATTATCACTATCAACAAAACGCGCCATATCTTCACGGAAATGCGGATATCCTGCAAGTGCTTCATCTGCGCCTTCGCCGCTTAACGCGACCTTGAACCCTTTGGCGCGTATGGCTGCGTTGAGTAAATATTTACCCGCTAAATGCCCATTAATGGCAAGGCCTTCGCTGTAATAGGTTGCATCTTCGATTGTTTTAATTAAGTCATCTTGTGTGACGCGCACTACATGAAGCGGCGCACCGAGATGGTCAGCCATTTCCTGCGCCACGGGCAGTTCATCATACCCCTCATGGGCGAAGCTGACGGTAAAATAATCAAGCGGCGCA
>DELD01000025.1 GCA_002354205.1 Micavibrio sp. UBA2705
ATGTTAGCAACATATTCTTCGATGGCATAGCCTGCCCCTGTTCCAATCATAGCGCCGCCAAGCGTGCCTGCTAATAAATAGGCTTTTAAGCTTGCTGGTGAATTTTGATTATTTTGACGGTCGCCAGCCAATGCGCCTGCAATACCAAGGAAAATGCCCCCAGCTTCATTTGCAATTTTCAGTGCGGTGCTTGCTGCCGCGCCTGTAAATGCGCCTGTTAGGCCAAGCCCAATAATTAATGCACTCATTGTATTTATTCCTTTTTTTTTAGTTATTTCCGTAATCTAACAGCCTTGCACGAGATGTCAAACAAAAATTAAAAAACAAAAAAGGAACATTTGTGCTTGCCAATGTTCTGCTTTTGTTTTACTTTATATAAATAGAACAAATTAAGAACAAATGCCGTGCAGGCAAATGTTGGATAAGTTGATTTTGTAAAGATTTTTGGGGACGTGTTGGGCTCGAGGCCTTAATAACATTGTCTCTTCTGTAGAACTATGCAATCTAGTAAGGAGAATATTATTATGGCCGTTACACAATTAAAAGCGCAGGATGACATGACAAAAAATACAGCAGAGAAACAAAAGGCGTTAGACGCAGCATTAACGCAAATTGAAAGAGCTTTTGGTAAAGGCTCTATCATGAAGCTTAATGGTGGCGAAAACCCGATGGAGGTTGCGTCTATATCAACAGGTTCGATAGGGCTTGATATTGGTTTGGGCATTGGCGGCTTGCCATGCGGACGTATTACTGAAATTTACGGACCTGAAAGTTCTGGTAAAACAACGTTGGCATTGCATGTTATTGCAGAGGCACAGAAAGCAGGCGGTACATGTGCGATTGTTGATGCGGAGCACGCACTTGACCCATCATATGCGGCTAAGCTTGGCGTTAATGTGGATGATCTGCTGATTTCTCAACCCGATGCAGGTGAACAGGCGCTTGAAATTGCCGATACATTGGTGCGTTCAGGCGCTCTTGATGTTTTAGTTGTCGACTCTGTGGCGGCGCTAGTGCCGAAAGCGGAACTGGAAGGCGAAATGGGGGATACCCATGTTGGCTTGCAGGCGCGTTTGATGTCACAAGCTTTGCGTAAGCTTACAGGCTCAATCTCTCGTTCGCGCACAGTTGTTATTTTCATTAACCAAATTCGCATGAAGATTGGTGTGATGTTTGGTTCACCTGAAACAACAACAGGCGGTAACGCGCTTAAATTCTACTCTTCAGTACGTTTAGATATTCGCCGTATTGGTCAAATTAAGAATCGCGATGAAATTGTTGGTAACCAAACACGGGTTAAGGTTGTGAAAAACAAAATGGCGCCACCATTCCGTCAGGTTGAATTTGATATTATGTATGGTGAAGGCGTATCCAAAATGGGCGAGATCCTCGATTTGGGCGTGTCTGGTAATTTGGTTGAAAAATCTGGTGCGTGGTTCTCTTATGACGGGCAGCGTATTGGTCAGGGGCGTGAAAACTCTAAAACTTTCTTGCGCGATAACCCTGAAATTGCAATGAAAATTGAAAATGAAATTCGCGCGAATGCAGGTTTACTTTCTGATGCTCTACTGATCGGCCCATCTAATGATGCAGAGACCGTAGATGCGGAAACTGGTGAGATTAAAAAAGTGAAAGCAGCTAAGGCTGATAAAGCTGATAAAGAATAGGGCTGCGTTCTTACCTTTATATAAAGATACTAAAAAGGAGCTTTTGATAAGCTCCTTTTTTTATGCCTTACTGATTTTTTGTAAGCTTTAAAAGTCTACGCATTTGCCTTTTAGTTCCCAGTCACCGTAGCGTGTGGGCTCAGGACCATTTTTTCTGCCGCCAAATTCAGCTTCTTTGGATACTGTATTTTCTGCTGTTTTTATTTGCGACGCTTCGGCGCTTGGGGTGCGGGGGGTGGTTTTGTGCTCTTTGTTTTCTTGCTTATTCATTTTTATCGCCTTATCTCGCCCATTTCCTAGTGATTTTCTTATTATAACACTATATATAAGTGTGAGGAGAAAAAACAATGAAGATTTTGAAACCTTACAGAGCGCGCATTGACGCATTAGACAAGCAGCTCATCGATTTGTTTATTGAGCGTTTTCAAGTGATTAAAGAGGTAGGTCATTTAAAAGCGCGTGAAAATATTGAGGCCGTGTTACAAGACCGCGTTGATGCTGTACGCAATAATGCAGTGGAAATGGCTGATGGCGAAATTGACGGCGCGTTCATATATCAATTATGGACGGATATTATTAAATATAGTTGTGATTTAGAAGAAGACATTAAAGCGTCTTATAAGGACAGTAAAACAGCATGACAAATTCAAAGCAGCATGGGCGCGGTAATAAGCGTTCTAAAAATCAAAATGATATATTATGGCCGCGTCAAGTTGCGCTTTCTATATTAGATAGCTTTTGGAAGGGAGAGAAATTCCTTGATGCGATATTTGAATCGCATGATGATTTTTTGGACTTAGATACGCGCAACAGAAATTTTGTACGTATGTTGGTGACAACCGCCATACGTCGCAGCGGTCAAATTGATGATCTGATGCGCCGCGGTTTTAGCAAACCAAATCAGAAAATGTCACCGCCAATTGTACAAATGATTTTCCACCTCGCTATTGCGCAAATTGTGTTTATGGGTGTGGCTGACCATGCGGCTGTGAATACGTCCGTTGACCTTGCGACGCGTAATGGCGCGGAACGTGCGAAGGGCTTTATAAATGCTGTGCTGCGTAAAGTTGTGCGTGATGGTAAAGCATGGACAACGGAGCAAGATATTGCACGACTAAACATTCCCGAATGGCTTCTTGATATATGGACGGAAGATTATAGCAAGGCAGAGGCGATTGAAATGGCGCAGGCGAGCCTTTCAGAGGCCGCGTTAGATATTAGCGTTGTTGACCCAATAGACCGTGAAAGCTGGGCTGAATCATTGGATTGTGTAATTTTACCGACGGGGACTCTGCGCCGTAATGAACATGCGCTCGTCCCTGACTTACCCGGTTTTGATGATGGTGCATGGTGGGTGCAAGACGCATCGGCAGCGCTTCCTGTACGCTTGATGGGCGATCTGCTTGGTAAGCGCGTGGTTGATTTATGCGCTGCGCCAGGCGGTAAAACCATGCAAATGGCGGCGGCAGGGGCTGAAGTCTATGCGGTTGACCGTTCAGCAAAGCGTTTAGAACGTTTAAAAGATAATGTGCAGCGTGTCAGGCTACAAGCAAATGTGATTAGTGAAGTCTCTGATGGAGAGCTATGGGATGCGCCAGAACCTCTGGATGCTGTGTTGCTTGATGCGCCATGTACCGCAACAGGTACAATACGCCGAAACCCAGATGCAATTTGGCTGAAGAAAAGCGAAGATATAGCCTCTATGGTAAAAATACAGCGCGCTTTGCTTGAGCGCTCGGTTGGGATGCTTAAAGTTGGCGGTATGCTGCTTTATTGTACATGTTCATTACAAAAAGATGAAGGCGAACGCCAATTAAATGCGTTTTTAGCGGATCATGATGAGTTTGAAATTATGCCGATTACCCCGCAGGAAGTGCCTGAGTTGGAACATGCAATTACCCCAGAAGGTTATTTGCGTATATTGCCATTTTACTGGGCTGCGCGTGGCGGATTAGATGGCTTCTTTATAGGCCGTATGATCAAAAAAGCCTAGATTTACTTTGTTTTGGTACGAAGGCCGTTATTAACGGATATGCTCACCTGAATTGAAATTGTTATCCATGACTTGCTGTGCATAGCGCGGGTCAATGCGGCTATATGTCGCCATCGCTTTTGAAATGTTGCCATCAGAAACGATACGGTTTGAACCTCTCAAAGGCTGCGTTAGCAAATAAAAGTTCATATAATCCTCTTTGGAAATATCCAAAGCGACACATATAATGGCAAGCCCCTTACCATATGGCTGCCTTAATATATCTTTGATTAAGCCTGGATCAAGCTTGCTGGTGACTGCAAGTTGTGCGATGAATGATCTGAACTGTTTTCTGCGTAAATGGCGCGTCATCAATTCAACCGTTAATTCGCCGCTTTGTTTATATTTAAGGGCGATTTTATATTCTTCGTCATTTTTGCTCATAAGTTCAGTGTCTAAAAATGCATCTTTGTGTGTAACAATCCTTAAGGCGTCATCACTCAGCTCTTCATTTTCATTAAGCGCAGTACTTTCATAAGCATCCATTGGTTTCGCGCTCATCGCTTCACCAGATGAGAGCTCTGCAGATATGTCATTGATCGCTTTGTTAAGCTCTTCACTTGTATAATTATATTTCTTTAGAATTTCTTGTTGTAGCGCTTCGCCGACATGCTGATAAATGTCGATAATAATAGATTGTGATAATTCATCACGGCCAATCAAGCTACCTGCGAGGAAGTGTTCCTTCTTCGCTTTTTCTGCGATTTTTCCGCCTGAATATTGTGTAAGTCGTATGTTAAAGTTTTTCAAAAGCGCATTATAAGTATGGCTGTCATTTGTATCCGCGAGTTTGTTGATGATCGCATCATCTAGGCTGCGGCGGCGGGCAATGCTGCGCCAATGGTCGTTTTCTTTGGTGTTGATTAAATAAACGAGGTCGTCATCACTTAATGAGACTGAATTTTCTAAAATAGGGCGGGCAATCATAATATCGTCATTGGCAAGGGCGCGCGCCAATTTTCTCGGCGCGTCATCAATTACGGAGATACGGTCTGCTATGGCGGCTTTAAGCTTTTCTTCGGCTTCCTTTACAAGGGCGAGAAGGATCTCTGTCACCAGCTCTTGTTCTTCTGCTGTGATGTTTTCTTCGGTAAGGATCTCTTCAACCACATCAGAGATACGGTTTTGCGAGAATACTGTACCGAAAATATCCTGTTTATATTCGTTGTAAACATCATGGAGTTTGACCATGAGGTGCCCAAGATTTTCTGATTTTTCTAGTAAGGAAAAGTCCATATTATAATTTACTCTTTTTATTGCTCTATGTACGGTTATTGGTGCTTTGCCAATAAAATGACGATACGCATTTGCCCCCTAGCAGAAATACACACACAACTTAATTCTATTAGCTAAACCTTATTAATGTCTTAAGATTAATGATTATATTGAAAATTTGTAATTAAATTGACGAATATTTGTCTAAGATTTGATGTAATTTTTTGCACGAAAGCAGGCAGGGATAGGCGCGGTATGACTTTTAGTATATGAATAGTATATGAAGTTTGATCGCTTCAGACAATGCATAAATAAAAAACGCCGACAAAATAAATTGCCGACGCTTTGAAAAAATATGGACGTAAATTAAATTACGCTGCTTTTTTGTCTTCTTTTGCAAGTGCTGCTTCAGCTTGTTTCGCGATAGACGCAAAGCCTGCTTCGTCATGAATTGCAATGTCAGAAAGAACTTTACGGTCAAGGTCGATTCCCGCAAGTTTAATACCGCACATAAAGCGTGAGTATGTCAAACCGTTTAGACGTGCAGCCGCATTGATGCGCTGAATCCAAAGGCGACGGAAGTCACGTTTTTTGTTGCGACGGTCGCGATATGCATATTGAAGATTTTTCTCAACGCGTTGTACCGCTGTTCTGAAACAATTTTTTGCACGACCGCGTGCACCTTTCGCCATCTTAATGATTTTGCGGTGACGGGCATGTGCTGTAGTTCCACCTTTAACTCTAGCCATTATTTGCCTCCATTTTCAGCAGTTTTCTTATGGGCTGCTTTGTTTTTGTTTTTACGGCTGTACGGAAGCCAGCTACGTAGGATGATACGTGCATCAGCGTCACACAATGTTGTTGTGCCACGTGCTTTACGTTTCATTTTTTTTGATTTGTTCATCATCATGTGGCTTGTGAAAGCTTTACCAGCTTTTACGCGGCCAGAACCAGTGATTTTGAAGCGTTTCTTCACACTGGATTTGGTTTTCATCTTCGGCATTTTACTCTCCTTAAAGAAGGTTAGAATTTAATAAGAAGTGATTGAGGCATGCCAAGTTAGCCAAACCACTCCATTCGAACAGCGATTTATAACGGCGTTGGGGGGGAGAGTCAATAAAATAAAAGCGATATTATGAATTTAAATGATTAAAGTCGCTAAAGGCTTTTTAATTGCAATTGCGCCCTGACCATCCATATAAGATATCATTTTCTTGGCTGCGTCATTAATACTATCCATAGTGACTTTCTCAGGGGAGGGCTTTGTAATACCGGCGGCGGCATATGCGGTACCTATAGCATAATTACTTGCGTATTCAGCATTTTTTGCAATTGCCGCGGCATTAAAAGCGGCGCTATAAAGCTGCGTATATTCATCTGAAGTATTGATTTTGAGAGGAAGGTCTAAATTTATACCTTCTTGCGTGAGGACTTTTTCAACGGCTTTTGTCTGTGAAATTCTGCCGCGTGCTTCATGGGACATATTGTTTGCAGCACTAAACATGGTGACCAAAATCTGAATTGCGGTGTTTTTTTGCGCTGTTAAGTCCATAATATAAACCTCCTCTAAATCTATAGAGAAGGTTTAAACAATGTTGCGTGTTATGTCAATTGTTTTATGCTTTTACAGTTTCTGCAATCGGCGCGACATATTGGACGGTCATATCCCATGGGAAGTGAATCCAAGTGTCTTGTGAGACTTCGGTGACGAAAGTGTCAACGGTAGGAATACCGATTTCTTTGCCGTAAATTGCTGCGAAATGCGCCTTTGGTAAATGCTCACGGGCGATTTTGAATGTGTTTCCGCTATCGACCAAATCATCAATCACAAGCCAGCCTTCGCCATCACCTGCGGCTTCTGGGCCTTTAAGTATGTTGGCGGAGCGTTGATTGTCGTGGTCGTAGCTTGAAATGCAATATGTTTCAATAAGGCGTACATCAAGCTCGCGGGCGATGATACATGCGGGCACCATGCCGCCGCGTGTAATGGCAACGATGCCTTTCCATGGGCCTTTATCAATTAAGCGCCATGCCAAAGCCTTGGCATCACGGTGCATTTGTTCCCAAGTGATTAAGAATTCTTTGTTCGACATGGTTTGTTTTCCTCAGCAGCAATAAAAAAAGGCTCATATTTTATGAGCCTTTTAATAGCATAATTTTCACAGAAGTGAAGAAAAAATTTTGATTTAAGCGACTTTCTTATCACGGGCAGAAAGCTGCGCGGAGTAATCAAGCAAGGTTTCAACATGGCTTTGGACGCTGCGCGCAAGAACATCAGGGTTATAGCCACCTTCCATCACAGAGACAAGGCGACCATTGGCGTGTTTGTGCGCAATGTCGAGTAGGCGCATGGTCATCCAGTCAAAATCTTGTTCAAGCAATAACTGGCGGCCTGGTGCGTCATTAAATAACGCATCCGCAGGTGGGTCGTCTCTATGGGCATCGAAACCTGCTGAAATAATCACAAGCTCTGGCTTGAATTTCTCAAGGGCAGGGATAATCTCATTATGGAAGGCTTCATAATAAAGCTCGGTTGGCGCTAATGTCTGCATTGGGTAATTGAGGACACGCTCATTTTTGACCGTGTTTTCGTCTTTATTATACGGCCAAATGTCGCTTTCTTGGAATGAAATGAATAATGTTTCATTGCCGTTATGTTCGAGGATTTCTTGTGTGCCATTACCGTGATGGACATCGAAATCAAGCACGGCGACGCGTTTAATGCCGTGGTTTTCAATGGCATGGGTGGCGGCAATCGCGACATTGTTGAAAACGCAAAAGCCCATTGAGCTATCGCGCAGTGCATGATGCCCTGGTGGGCGGCCTGCGGCAAAGGCGACTTTATAGGCGCTATCTTGCGCCATAACTAAATCAACGGCTTTGACTGCGCCGCCAGCGGAGCGCCGCGCGGCATTGAGAGAGCCTGATGAAAGAATCGTGTCTTCGTCTAAATGAACAGTGCCTTCGGTAGGGATAATGTCTTTAACCTTGGTTAAATAACGTTCACTGTGACAAAGTAAGATGTTTTCATCGCTGGCAAGTGGCGATTCATAGAAATTAAATGCACTGCGTTTTGCGCTGTTGTTTAATGCCTCTTGCACTTTTTCAAGGCGGATGCGGTTTTCAGGGTGTTTGTCACCAGTGTTGTGTTCTAGGCATTCTTTATGCGTAATAATGGCTATCGACATTGTTTTCTCACTTTTTGTCTGACTTAATATATTGTCCAGATACTAATGCTATTACGGTTTTTTGGGGATGAGGCTATCACGTTTAGCCGCTGTGATATTTTTATCTTTTATGCCATACATGACAAGCGTTGAGGCCATATTATTATCTTCCATCAACAATACATCGGCATTTTGGGATGTCATGAAACGATGCGCAAGGGAATCTGCGCTGTTTACACCCCAAATAAGGTGGCCTGTGCGCTGCGATGCGTGACAATCTTGTGTAACCTTATCGGCAATCACATAATGGGATTGCTGATAGATGTTGGCATTATCGTTCAGCGCGATAAGCGGCTCGCCCTTAATGCCGGTTACATTACGGAATGTCGAGTAATTTGAATTGATGAAACATAAAGCCTGAATGCCTGCTGCTTTACTGACGGATAAATAGACATCGCCATTATGATGCTTAATCGCGTTGGCGACATTACCCATTAAGACATCAGTATCATAAGATAATGGTGTTTTTGCGTGCTTATTATAGCGCTCTATGCTGGCGCGGATGGCTTTGATATCAGATTTTTCTGCGCGCCGCGCGGTAAGGCTTGGGTTATTAAGCTCAGGGCGTGCTTTGAGGCCGTTAAATAAAGCTTCATCCATATCATAGAGCACTTTGTTCATACGCGCCGCACCGATTTTGTTTTCGTAGAAATAAAACGTAGCCGCTTCGTTATTCATCGCAACAGACCATTGTATATAGTCCATTTTGTTTTTGACGGCATTATCAATGAGTTCGTAAAAACCATAGCTGCCTGCACCGCGTATTTTTTTGCGCACATGCTCAGCGATGTAGATATCTTCTAAATACAGGCCTTTGCCTTGTTCGGTGATGGTTTCATTATAGGCGATATAACCAACAGGCTTGGTGCCGGTTTGGCGGTGATAGAGAAGCTGGATATTCGCCGTTGGCTGCGCGGCTTTAATAAAGTCACGGCGCAGGGTGGATGTATTCCCCCTGAAATGAGAGTGGTGGTGTTTGGCTTGCCCATCTATTAAATCTGGCAAATACTTTACGTTATTTGCGTTTACGGGGCAGGCGTAGAAATCACTCGTGGTAACCATAACGTCCTCTAAAGATATCTTTGAGGGTTAAACAATAACCATAATTATGGTCTCTTGCAATGTTTTTTTTAATATGGGGGAGGATAGAGCGTTACAATTGGTGGGCTATGCCATTGTGTCATCTGTATTGGTGATGATTATGTTTTCTATACGCCAGACATCGCTTTTATCTTGCATAACACGGAAAATCACAAGGTTTTCTTTGCCTTTTTCATCGATCATATTGACCTTTTGAATGACCATGCCATTGACGGTATTGCGCCCCATGAATTTATAGGAATCGTGATTAAACAGCAGGCGCATGTTTTGACGTACATCACGCCAATATAGCTTTGCTGTGCCGTATTTTTCTTGGCCGTTCATGCTGATTAAATGGTAAGCTTGCGCCGCATCACGCGTTTTAATGGCCCTGACATGAGATGTTATAAGTTGATGGACGGGGTCATTAAGCTGGGATTGCGCAGTATAGGATGAGGGCGCATTTTGCTGTTCTGCGGCTAAGGCTTGCAATGAAAAGGCGCATAACAATAAAAAGGCGCTTGCCGCGGCCATGATGTATCTGGGCATTAAATCTGAATAACAAATGACTTTACTGCGCCCTTCTGGCATGTTTACTTTGTCCTTATATCTAATCCTATAGACTCATGTATAATGGTAAAGAAATATGATTAAAACACCGTTAAGATTACCCCTTAAAATTCACGCTCTGACGCTATGCGCGCTGTGTGTTTTTGCAATGGCTTATCTACCGCTTAGCGCCACGGCGCAGGGTAATGCAGCGCAGCTTTCATATGCTTATCCATTTGATGACGGTGAATTAGAAGAAAAGTTGGGTGACGCACCTGTCGTTATTGAGCTTTTTTCATCACAGGCCTGCATGTTCTGCCCCGTGGCGGATCATTTTTTAGCTGACCTTAAAAAACGCACCAATTTAATTATACTCGCCTGCCATGTCGATTATTTTGATGTTAGTAACGGCGCAATTTCAACGCCTGAATGTTCCGCGCAGCAACGCGGCTATGTTCGTAATATTCGCGGCGCAACTATGTATACGCCGCAAGTTTTTATTAATGGACGCGAAGATTATGTCGGTTATGAGTATGACCGCTATATTGACGAAGTCATCGCGCATTCAAAAAAAGCGGATGTTCATAAGTTAACGGTTAAGCGCGTGAGCGAAAAAAGCGCTGACCCTGCACAAGGCGTGCGTTTTGAAATTGACCTGATGCCATTTGCAAATGCCAAAGGTCATAAAGTGAAAGACTTGAATATCTGGTCATATATGGTCGAAAAAGATAAAAACATTGTCGTTGCTGAGGGCGCGAATAAGGGGCAAGCGCTACCCTATGTTAACATCGTGCGGAAGAGCGAGAAAATAGGTCGCTGGGACGGTACGCCGCAGAAAATGGGCTTTACAGTCTACCCTCGCGCCGAACATGAGGGGGTAACCGTATTGCTGAAAGATGATTTAGGTGCAATATTCGGCGCTGTGCATATGGCGTTATAAAGACTGTTTTTTTATCCAAAGAAAAAGCCGTGCAAGTCAATGTACGGCTTTTGTATGTCTACTTTATGTTGCTTAGCTTACAGGCGCTCAAGAGGGTTGAAGCCATAATGGTCAAGCCAGCGCACGTCACCTTCAAAGAATGTACGAAGGTCAGGGATGCCGAATTTGAGCATTGCAAGACGTTCAATGCCGAGGCCGAAGGCAAAGCCTTGATATTCATCAGGGTCTAAGCCGCAATTTTTGATGACATTTGGGTGTACCATGCCGCAACCAAGAACTTCGAGCCAATCATCACCCGCGCCGATTTTTAGGCCGCCATCTTTACGGCTACAGCCAATATCAACTTCGGCGCTTGGTTCAGTAAATGGGAAGAATGATGGGCGGAACTGCATGGGGAGTTCGTCAACTTCAAAGAATTTTTTGGCGAATTCAAGCAGGCAGCCTTTTAAATGTCCCATATTTGTTTCTTTATCAATGACGAGGCCTTCGCATTGGTGGAACATTGGTGTGTGGGTAATGTCGTAATCAGAACGATATGTGCGGCCCATCGCCAAAACTTTTAACGGTGGCTTCTTTTTTAACATTGCGCGAATTTGCACGGTTGATGTGTGTGTGCGCAAAAGCTTTTTCGCAGCTTCGCCTTCGGCCTCTGGGTCATCGGGCAGATAAAAGGTATCATGCATTTCACGGGCAGGGTGACCAATGGGGAAGTTCAGCGCAGTGAAATTGTGGAAGTCGTCTTCGATATCTGGGCCTTCTTCTAAGGTGAATCCCATCTCAGCGAAAATTGTTGCAATTTCATCCATTGTTTGCGCGATAGGGTGCAAATGGCCTTGGCGTTCAGGGCGCGTGGAAAGCGTAATATCGGCGCGTTCGCTTTCAAGGCGAATTTTCAAAGCTTCATCTTGCAGGCGTTTAGTGCGTGCTTCTAATGTATCGGCAATGTCGTTTTTAAGCACGTTTAGGGCTTGGCCCATCTCTTTGCGTTGTTCAGGATCCATGCCGCCAAGTGTCTTCATCACATCGGTTAAGCGGCCTTTTTTGCCCAATACTTTGACGCGGGTTTCTTCGAGGCTCGCTAAGTCGTTAGCGGCTTCGATCATTTCTGTTAATTCACTCTTTAATGCGACAACATTGACAGATGTGCTCATTTTTTCTCGACCTTCGTTAAATCAAAACTTTCTCTTTAAGGTGATAGAGGATATAAGAAGAAATGTAAATATTTTAACATTAATAATCTTTGTATAATGCGATTTGTTCATATAGCCGTTACCTTTATTACTCTTGTCATTCTCTGCCTAGGCGCAGCGGGGCTTTACGCTGTGCATTATGTCGCTCAGCCTTCACCCCTAAATGAAGATAAGCTTGTCGAAGTGCCAGCAGGTTGGGGGATGAACCGTTTAGCCTATCATTTGGAGCAAGAGGGCGTCATTGAAAACGCTCTGCCGTTTAGGCTGTTGGCACGGATTAACGGGCAAAGCGATAATCTGCGCAGCGGCGAGTTTTTAATTAAAGCGCAAAGCTCTTTATTAGAAATGCTTGCTGAATTCACCGATGGTATCAGCCACCAACGCCAAGTGACTTTCCCTGAAGGCGCAACGAGCTATGAGATCGTGCAAATATTAAACGCGAATGAGAATTTCACTGGAGATGCTGTTTATGATATCCCCGCTGAGGGAAGCTTATTGCCTGAAACATATAATTTCACCAAAGTCGAAACCCGTGCGCAGGTATTGGCGCGTATGCAGGCAGCACAAACTGAGCTTGTTGAGCGCCTATGGGCAGAACGCAGCGCTGATTTGCCGTTTAAAACAAAGCAAGAGGCGCTCGCCTTAGCATCAATCATCGAAAAAGAAACAGGCATTGGCGGGGAGCGGCGGCGCATTTCTGGTGTGTTTGTTAATCGCTTAAACATAGGCATGCCGCTGCAAACAGACCCGACTGTGATTTATGCGCTGACGATGGGCAAGCATCAAAATGACGGCAAGGGGCCGTTGGGGCGCAGGTTGCTGCGTAAAGATTTAAACATCGATTCCCCTTATAATACATATCGCTTTAAAGGTTTGCCGCCAACGCCAATCGCTAATGCGGGCGCAGCGGCGATTGAAGCCGCGCTGCATCCTGAAGACCATAATTATCTTTATTTCGTCGCCGATGGTACAGGCGGTCATGTGTTTTCAAAAACGCTTGATGAGCATAATAACAATGCCGCAAAATGGCGCAAGATCCGCAAGGCACAAGGGAATTAGACAAAGAGTTAATGATTCTTTAGCAGCGCGTTGAGCTATGTTCACAGCAGCCATTTTCCGCGACGGACATTTCCAGCATTGTTGTTAGGTATTTTGCGCGGTCTTTGCATGTTGGCGCTTCGAGCAAAGCTTGCTTTTCTTCTGCTGTGAAAGGGCATATCATGGCAAGGGCGGTAATCAGCATATGATTGGGCGTTTCTTTGATGGTTTCCCAGCACGCGTTTAACTGATGGCAGACGAAATAACGCTTCAATAATTGGTTAAGGCTGTTGCGGTCGAGCTGAAAACCTTGCTCGGCATCCATATCATGCGCGTAGGCCATCCATTGTACATTCGCTTCGCGGAAACCCTGTTGGGTGAGGGTATCGTCCTTTATTTCAAACCTGTTTAAACCTGAAAGCATAATTTCATAGCGTCCATCAGACGTTTCGTTGAAATTTGTAATGCGCCCTGCGCAGCCAATATCGTATAGGGCTGAGGGCGCTTGCGCGTCTTCTATATTATGGTGGCGTGGCTGGATCATGCCAATAAGGCGATCATGTTTTAGGGCGTAGTCAATCATCGCAATATAACGCGGTTCAAAAATATTTAACGGTAAGACACCTTTGGGGAGCAAGACAACATCACTGAGGGGAAATATAGGAATTTCCGCGGGCAGTTCATCGAATGTTGGTGTCAATGGTGAGGACACGTTATTTACTCACTTTATTCTTGTATTGTTAATACTCGTTTATATAGGGGGCGCTTACATGTCATCCGTAATCGCCGCCATATCAACAATGATAGGGTTATATTCTAATTTTTCAAGGAAACGCTTTAAATCATTTGGGCTGAAGCAAATTGTTTGGGTGTTGATCAGCGGATGAATGCAAATATTGTCATGGTCAAACATGCGCGCGTCTAATACAGGGCGCACAATGCGCGCTGTATCGTTATATAAGGCAAGCGGGGTTACAGAACCAGGGCGGACACCTAAATTGTCCCACAGGCGCTCTGGTGAGCCAAAGGAGAAGCGGCCGAGTTCAAGATGTTTGGACAAGGCTTTTAAATCTACTTCCGTTTTATCAAGCGCGGTGACCAAAACAAGGCGGCCTTTTTTATCTTTTAAGAATAAATTGCGACAATGTCCACCTGTAATGGTTTCATGAATTTTTGTGCTTTCCGCGACGGTGTGGACGGCTTCATGGTGATAGAGTTCATAGCGAATATTTAATTCATCAAGAAATTTGATTATTTTTTCTGGTGAGGTGGGAAGGTCTAACATGCTGATTTTACGTAATTATCCATATCATTCTTGTTGTCTAATATAAAAATATGAGAAAATAACCTAATTCGTAAAGGTTTTAGTAACGTTTATACGCTAATTTGTATCCATGAACCTTAAGTTTAATGTGTGTGTGAAGAGAGAAAGATAACTATGAATGGTATGAAACCAGAAAATGCAATTGAGGGGCCAGCCTTAATGGATGCCTTGCAAGGTATGCAGTTAATGCAGGTCGCAACAGGCGCACCAGATGGTGGTGTGATTAATCAATTTAAGGCAGATAATAATATATCTGACGTAGCGCCAGCACCAGCAGCGCCACAGGTCAAAGCAGCCTTTGACATGAATATGTAAGAAAGTTTACGAGGAATTTTATATGGATATGATGAATGTAGAAGTGGGTAAGCTTCCTGATGGTAGTATTGTACTGGCAGCGAATCCTGAATTCCCTGATTTGATCAAACGGGTGGAATATTACCGTGACCAGAGATTATTCATGCTTATCTATGATGATATTGAACATGAAGGTGAGTTGATGCATTACGAAATGCAGGATGATGTTGATAAAGTGGTCCGCACAGCCGCAGGCCTAACGTTAGTGGCCTGTAAACCCAAGGCCCTCGCGCCTTACGGCTATAAAGTGCCGCTTGTACAGGTCGGTATTTAGGCTGTTTTTAAGCTGTTTTTAAGCACCTTTCTTATGTTTTCCAAAAAAAAATCAAAAATATTGAATTTTTTGCTTGCAATGGCTGAGAAAAAATTTATATTTCGCCCTACCCAAGACGCACTACGGTGCTTCGAAACACTGTAAGCGAGTGTAGCTCAGGGGTAGAGCATAACCTTGCCAAGGTTAGGGTCGAGAGTTCGAATCTCTTCACTCGCTCCATTGTTTCTTTGGATAAATAAAAGCGCCATTTATTGGCGCTTTTTTTATTGCCTGAAATTCTATCTTTCATTTTTTCTGCTTTGTTTTTGTTTGATTCTTTGAGTGTTATCGCAATGCACAACACATCTAACTTGCTTTTTATGTAATTAATATGCTTTAAAGTAAGAAAAAAATAAAGGGAGAGATAAAGATGTCTTTATCAAAAGCAAAAAAAGCAGGGGCAATTGGCCTTATCAGCCTATCAGCAGTTTTTATGAGCGCATGTAGCTCTATCAGCCAAACGAATGCTGATTTATTCTCAGGAATCCATGAAATTCAAACCCGCGTTGATACGTTGCAGGACGGCATGTCATTGCAAGAAGTATCCGAAAAACTTGGGGTGCACCCAAATGTGTTTTATAAATTAGACCGCGCCGAATTGCTGCGCGCGCAATATGGTGCAGAGCCACGCATTAATGTCGATAGCGATAGATTGCAGGAGATTGGCGACGCATTAAGCCGCACCGAAGGTTATGAGATTTCATATAAAGAAATTAAAGAGTCATGGACGTTTTCAAATTTCGGCACACGGATTAAAAATACGGTTGATGGCGAGCGCATGAAAGTTGTGTTCATCTTTCAGGATGGCAAATTAAGCGAAACCGTCGCTTCGGGCGGCCCTGTCAATGATGTTGATCGCGATTCTATTGTGCCTAAACCAGCGGAGCTTGTTAAGTTCGGGCGCAGTTTATAAATCAAAAAAAGAAAAGATAAGAATTATGTGGGGAAGGGCGGTGTTTAAATGCACTGCCCGCATAAAATAAAGCGCCGCCTTTAATGTTTAAAGGGGCGCTTTTTATATGTTACTTCGCTTGCGTATGCTGCTTAGTTTTTGATTTCAGGGAAAGCTTTAAACCCTGTGGCTTTGGCAACGTCAATCTTGCGCGCAAGGTTTTGTGTGCGCTCTGCGGCCATAGCTACGCTGACAGAATCAATAGATGCAGGGTTGCGTCCATAGAGGCCAATATAATCGGTGCACATTGTACCAACCGCCTTGGACTGCTGCGGCGCGTCGTTCCATGACAGCGCCGTGGGCACAGAGAGCATTTTGAAGTTATAGCTTAAAGATGCGCGTTCTTCGCCTTCTTTTGTCGGGATAATATCTGGCGTGAAATTAACAAGCTTTACATTATCAAGGGCGATAGTTTTACGTAGCGTCCCCGTCACTTCACCTTCGAATGTGCCAGCAGATTCCGTGAAGACGGCGAGATCAATATCGCCATTTTCGAGTTTGCTGAGCATATCTGTATTGTCAGATGTTGGGATAAGCTTTACTTGTTCGCTATATTTGTTGAACAGCGCAGTATAAACTGTCATGCGGGCAAAGTCAGACCCTGTGCCGTTCCATTGCCATGCAATGTTGATGTCTTTACCGCTTTCAAGGTCTTCGATAATGTCGGCGTAATCTGCATATACAGGGGAGGCTGACCATGCGCATTCGGGAATATCTATTTTTTTGAGCAGCAAAGCGTAATCACCCATTTTCGCATCCGGCATGGATTTGTTGGGTGATGTATTTTTATATGCTTCCGCCACAACAGGTTCGACCAATGATAAATGCATTTCATTGCCATCTTCGGCAAGAGTGAAGTAGTTAAATTTTGCGCCGCCCGGGCTGCTATAGCCATAGCCATATGTGCCCTCATCAGCGAGGCCTTCGGAAATGGCGTTGCCGACGTAAACGTAAGCGCCTTTGCCGATTTCAGGGCTATATGTGCCGGAATTAATGGTTGTCGCAGGTGAAGTGGCTTTAATTTCGCCTAATTCTGTATGTCTGCTGGCCTCGTCCCATTTCTGAAAACCGATAGATGCCGCAACGGAGACAATGAGGCCGACCACGACTTTATCGGTGATGTAGCGCGGGACGTTGTAATCTTCAACAAGGTGTTCTTTGAAAAAGTAATAAGGTTGCAAAGCAGGGCCGTACCATTTTTTAAGGGCTGTGCGTTTTTCTTTTTCAAAAGCGGCTTTGGCTGCGCGGTTTTCTTCATGAACTGTTTTTTTGAAGGCATTCATAGTCGATTCAGATGGCTGGCCATGCTCTTTGATTAAATCAATAAGCTTTTCTTCGTTTAGCCATTTATTATCATCAAGGATTTGTTGGAATTGTTCTTTTGGTAATGCAATGAATACATTTTCTCCGTCTTTATTCGCCATGATTTTACACCTTTATTTTAACGCAATGCTCGGGAGTATACATATCAGGTTATGTAAAGTCAAATTTGCAGTAAGGTTTTTTCTCGCTTGTACGCATTAGAGGCGCCTCATGTTGTGGGCATTTTTCTGTTTTCTTTTTTAAGTCATTGTCTTATATGAACGATTACTGACATAGTATAAGAACTTTAGTATTAATTATATAGTTAAGGAAAACAAAATGACTCATAATGTTTGGCCTAGAAATTTGTACACGGGCATGGGCGGCGGCATGTATACTGGCATGGGTGGTGGCATGTACACGGGCATGGGCGGCGGCATGTATACCGGCATGGGCGGTGGTTTGTACACTGGTGCAGGCGGTGGCATGTACACTGGCGCAGGCGGCGGTTTGTACACTGGCGCAGGTGGTGGTTTGTACACTGGCGCAGGCGGTGGTTTGTACACTGGCGCAGGTGGTGGTTTGTACACTGGCGCAGGCGGTGGTTTGTACACTGGTATGGGAGGAGGAATGTATACTGGATCTGATGCAAACCCATACTCAAGTAATATCCCGCCTTGGCCTTACTTTCTTCGCGAAGTAGATAGTAGAGGGTATGTAAATGAAGCTAAGTTAATAAGACGTTATTTACCTGAGATGTTATGGCCAGAAAACTTTTTTTAGGCGTTGCAGGCTCACCCCTTTTTTTATTAGGAAGTTAAATATACTGTTTAAGCGCCGCCATGACGAGGCTGGATACGATGAAAAAATTGGTGAAAAGTACGATTGTAATAACGCTGGTTTTCCATTGGCTGGAAAGCTGTAAGCAGGCTTTGAACATAAAGAAGTTCGCCGCCGTTGTGATGGCTAGCGCAGCAATGTGGTTTTCTAAGCCATAGCGCACAGGTACCCATGACAAAATATAAACGGAAAGCGCCGTAAGGCTAAACAGCGCACCGAGTATAAAATGAAGCCGTCTATAACGGCGCGTGGCATGGTTTAAAAGAAGCTGCATATTCGATTGGCCTTAGGGTTGATATGAATGGCACATAACAGCCTTTATAACATTTCCTTGAGGAACTGACCAGTATAGCTCTTTTTAACCTTTGCAATGTCCTCTGGCGTGCCTGTCGCGACAATCATGCCGCCACCATCACCGCCATCAGGGCCAATATCAATCACATGATCTGCGGTTTTGATGACATCTAAATTGTGCTCAATGACAATCACCGTATTACCTTGATCGACCAAACGGTGAAGAACTTCGAGGAGTTTTTTGACATCTTCGAAATGCAAGCCTGTCGTTGGTTCGTCTAATATGTAGAGGGTTTTCCCCGTGGCACGCTTTGATAGTTCCTTAGAGAGTTTCACGCGTTGCGCTTCGCCGCCGGATAGGGTTGTAGCGGCCTGACCAAGCTTGATATAATCAAGCCCGACGCTTTTTAAAGTTTCTAATTTGTTTGCGATTGTCGGGACGGCACTGAAAAAGTCGGCGGCTTCTTCGATAGAAAGCTCAAGCACATCGGAAATGGATTTGCCTTTATATTTGATTTCTAAAGTTTCGCGGTTGTAGCGCTTGCCTTGGCAATGCTCACAAGTGACGTAAACATCAGGCAGGAAATGCATTTCAATTTTAATCATGCCATCGCCTTGGCAGTTTTCACAGCGTCCGCCTTTAACGTTGAATGAAAAACGCCCAGGGCCGTAGCCGCGTGCTTTGGCTTCGGTCATACCCGCGAACCAATCGCGTATCGGACCAAATGCGCCAGTATAGGTCGCAGGGTTGGAACGCGGGGTTCTGCCAATCGGACTTTGGTCAATATCAATGATTTTATCAAGATGCTCTAGCCCCTTAATTTCATCATGCGGGGCGGGCGTTTCTTTGGCGCGGTTCAGCTTTTTGGCCGCGGCCTTGTAAAGTGTTTCAAGGGTCAATGTAGACTTGCCTGAACCTGATACGCCCGTGACGCAAGTAAACACCCCAAGCGGATATGACGCATCGACGTTTTGCAGGTTATTGCCGCGCGCGCCGAGCACATCAATGCTTAATGGTTTCTTCTTTTCCATTTTTGCTGTGCGGCGCTCAGAAGGCACTTCGATTTTGCGGATGCCTTTAAGGTATTGGCCTGTAATGCTGTCTTTATGGTCAATGACTTGCTGCGGCGTACCCTCGGCGACAATTGTGCCGCCATGAATACCTGCGCCAACGCCCATATCAATGACGTAATCGGCGCTGCGGATTGCGTCTTCATCATGTTCCACGACAATCACCGTATTGCCAAGGTCGCGCAAACGTACCAATGTTTCAAGCAGACGGTTATTATCGCGTTGATGCAGGCCGATAGACGGCTCATCAAGCACGTAAAGCACGCCAGTAAGGCCAGAGCCAATTTGCGAAGCAAGGCGAATGCGCTGGCTTTCACCGCCTGAAAGCGTGCCAGATTTACGGCTGAGGGTCAGGTAATCTAGCCCGACATTGCGCAAGAATGTCAGGCGTTCTTGGATTTCTTTTAAAATGCGATAGGCAATTTCATTTTGCTGCTTTGTGAGGTGCTCTGGCAATTCTTGAAACCAGTTATGGGCATTCTCAATCGACATTTCGCTAATTTCGCCAATATGTTTGGCTTGAATTTTAATCGCGCGCGTTTCTTCTTTAAGGCGGTATCCGCCGCATTCTTTACAGGGGGATGCGCTTTGGTATTTGGCAAGGTCTTCGCGAACGCTGACGCTATCTGATTCAATGATGCGGCGGCGCAGTGATGTAATCACGCCCTCAAAAGGCTTAGTGGAGCTAAATTCGCGGCTTTTATCTTTATAGACGAATGTTAAGGGGAAATCTGTGCCATAAAGCAGGGCTTTCTGTGCGTCTTCTGATAAATCACGCCAAGGTGTGTTCATATCGTGGTCATAAGCTTTGGCAACGGTTTCTAAGGCCTGCATGTAATAAGGCGCAAAGCTTTTTGACCACGGCACAACCGCGCCTTCTCCAAGGCTTTTCGATTGATCAGGAATCACAAGCTCAGGGTCAAAACGTGTATGCAGCCCCAGTCCATCGCATTTAGGGCATGCGCCATGCGGGTTATTAAACGAAAACATGCGCGGTTCAATCTCGGCGATTGTAAAGCCTGACACTGGGCAGGAGAATTTTTCACTAAACAGCGTTTCTTTTTCAGTCTTGGCATCAAGAGCGAGAAGTAGCCCGCCGCTAATGCGCAAGCCCGTTTCAACGGAATCAGCAAGGCGGTTACCCATGTCTTCTTTGATAACAAGGCGGTCAATGACGATGTCTATATTATGTTTGATTTTTTTATTAAGTGTTGGAAGGTCATCCATTTCATAAAATTCACCGTCAATGCGGACGCGTTGAAAACCTTGGCGCGCGAAGTCTTGTAGCTCTTTCTTATACTCACCCTTACGGTCGCGTACGATAGGTGCAAGGACGTAAAGTTTTGTGCCTTCACCCATCGCCATTATACGATCAACCATTTGGGATGCACTTTGGCTTTCAATGGGCTTGCCTGTGGCTGGGGAATAGGGAATGCCGACCCGTGCCCAGAGCAGGCGCATATAATCATAAATCTCGGTCACTGTGCCAACGGTTGAACGTGGGTTTTTTGATGTGGTCTTTTGTTCGATGGATATGGCAGGTGACAGGCCTTCAATTTGGTCAACATCTGGCTTTTGCATTAATTCTAAAAACTGACGCGCATAGGCAGAGAGGCTTTCAACGTAGCGGCGCTGGCCTTCGGCGTAAATGGTGTCAAAAGCAAGGGATGATTTACCAGATCCAGACAGACCCGTAATCACAATCAATTTATCACGCGGCATAGTGACGTTAATGTTTTTCAAATTATGTTCACGTGCGCCTTGGATGGAAATCTCAGTTAGCATAGCTACCCTTACTTTTAAAAATGCGGAACCTGTTTGTTCCGTATTTGTTCTTTTAAATGATTCGTGTGTGAAATGCAAAATAGTTATTTAACCGTAAGAGTCAATTAGGGGCTTTAATTATATGTTAAATTGTGAGTGTTAGAATTTGCGCATGTAGTGTCTTTAAATGGATTATTTTATGGCAGATGATAGCACGCAGAGTAGTGCGAATGATAAGACGACGCAATGGATGAAAAACCCATATGATATTCAATATGGTTGGTGCTATACCGACCATAAGGATGGGCATGAACTGCGGCCTAAATTCCGCAATGTGGATTACATGCAGGACAAAAAATATGCATCATCCGTCGCGGCTATGCTTAAAAAAATGGGTTTGCCGCAGCCTGATGTAAGCCAGATTTATCGCGGAACACATCACGATTTATTGTTTTTAGATAATCATGGCGTCGTCGTGCGTATTGGCCCGACCAATGTCAATGATTTGGTGCATCCTGCAATTATTCAGCCGTTAGGTTGGATTGATGATAAGGAAAATGGAATCACCGTCGCGATTTATCCTGGGGTAGAGTTAATCAAAGGTACTATAAACAAAGATTATGCGAAAATTAAGTTGAATAATGTGCGAACAGGCTTAAGCCGTGCAGGGCATGGCACAATTGATGTAGGCATGAATAATGGTGGCGTTTCTTATGTGGAGCGTGATGGGGTTGATGTACCGGTGGCCATTTTACTTGACCCTGATAGTTATTATAATGGCGCGGCATCCACGGGAGAATTTGGTGATGCGTTGACCCGTATTCGGGAATCGGTGCAGCGCAGCGGTGCAGGGACGAATAAATCAGATGTTTTAGGTGATGCAATAAGCTCTATATCCGAACTTGCGCAGGATATGAAAGGGTGGGAAACATTCTTTCGTACGCATCAGCCATTGCGAACACGGTTTTGGTTGTCACAAAAAGGCCGTGAAGATCAAGATACGCCAGACCCTGAATATATGAAAATGTTTTGGGATGAATGCCGCAGCCTAAAACAAAAGCCAAAAAATTATATTCAGCATAAATACACATCATATGTGAATGAAAACGGTATCACTGTTAACCGTTATAGCAGCTATGAAATTAAAAATGCGTCTTTAGTCTCTCCGTGGACAAAAAAAGAGAGTGATCAAAAAGCGCAAAGGTTAGTGCCTGAGCATAAACAAAAAATGTTTGCCGAGATTGCTGTGGATGCCGCAGCCTATGAAAAACAGCATGCGTTCTATAAAGATAGTACAAAATTTGCTATGCAGGCGCTGAATATAAACCTTGATTGTTATGCGCATCTGAGTGAAGCGCAGCAGGCCTTACCAGAGATAAATATATTAAGACTGAACCG
This sequence comes from Micavibrio sp. UBA2705, assembly GCA_002354205.1. Classification (GTDB taxonomy): domain Bacteria; phylum Pseudomonadota; class Alphaproteobacteria; order Micavibrionales; family Micavibrionaceae; genus UBA2705. The sequence goes on from DELD01000025.1 coordinate 22,551, forward strand.
CGCGTTCTTTTTAGGTCATGATCTTGGCCCTTTGGTCGCTGGGTTGGGCGAGGTTTCGCTGCAGAATGATGAAGTGCAGCGCTACATAATGGATGTGTTTGATAATTATCAGATTGAACTTGATGATATTCCGGCCTCATTGGTTGATAGCCCTGCCTTTGCGTTGAAAGCGTTGCCGCAATATCATTATAGCTTTAAACAGCTTATTGAAGGGAAGCCTTATGCGCAGCAGCGTGATTTTGTTCTTGATGCTGTGAAGATATATCCAGATGCCGCTGAGAACTTTATTGAGCTTTTTGATGATGACCCAGATTTACTTTGGGATTGCATTCGTACGAATATGAAATTTGATCCCATGTTAAAATATAGCATTAATGCGCGGCTGGATGAAATTCCAGATGATTTGCGCACAAATGTACATTTCGCAAATCGTTATATTCAATGCTTTAATTTTGATCGTCATGGCTATGAAGTGTTAGAGCATGTTCCCCCATCAATTGTTAAAGATAAAGCGTTTAAGGGGTTTATCTTAGAGCGTTTGAAAAACGCGCCTAGTGACGCAGAGTATTTACCTGATGTTCTGCTCGACAATCAAAAATTTATGCTTCGTGCATTGCGCGCGGAGCCAAAGGTGTTCTTTGCGCTTAAGCGTGATATGCAGAGCAATGAAACGCTCGCCCGCGCGGCGCTTTATGCTGATTATAAAAGGAAAGCTGGGGTCTGCCACGATGTGCCGCCTCAAATTGTTGATGAGCTTTATGATGGTGGTGATAAGAAATTTAAAAAATACTTCTTTGAGTTATGTGCGGTAAATGATGTTGTCTTTTCAACTTTACCCGCCAAATATGCTGAAGATAAAGATTTTGTAATGCACGTTCTTGATTATGGCGCTAAGAATTATTTTCAACTTTCAAAAGTATTGCGCAATGATCGGGATGTTGCGGCGAAAGCGATACTGGCAGATTTAGACGACAATGGCGAACATGTCACGGCGTATTTGCCAGATGCGCTCCTCCATGATAGCGCTTTCATCATGGGGGTTCTTGCTGAAAATGAGCAGAGTTATATCTGCTTCCCTGATTTCTTGCTAGATAACCCACAACATATACCTGATATATTACGTGAGGATGTTGACGCTTTATACGCGCTCGCTAAAGCCACGTATGATGGCGCAGATATATTAACCCGTATATTCTCGCTGGACGAGCAAGTTTTGGATGATGGCATGAAAATGGAATTATCCCGTCATCTTGCTTACCAGCATCATTGGAGCCGTGATTTTATTCCTGATCATTTCTTATATGATAGCGATCATGTTGTTGAATTGCTTCATATTGACGCAGATATATACCACGCTTTACCTGACGATGTTCAAGCAACGCCAGAGGTGATGGAAGCGGCATTGCTTAATGACGAAAGCTATGGGATGGACGTGATGAAAAAGATCCCTAAAGAGATCTTGGGCGGTCTGTCGGTCTGGGAAAATGAAGATTATTTAGAGGGGCTGACCACTGCGATTGCACGTAATGCATGGGGCTATGAACTTTTACCGCCTGCTGTGCAGCAAGATAAAAGCTTCGTGCAAACATTGGTCGAAAAGAATAGTGATGTGTATAAAGATTTGCCTTATGAAATGAAGGCAGAGGAAAGCATTATTCATGCGGTGCTCCGGTCGTCACAAACGAATGTGATCGGTGTCGTGAGCGTTATTACATCGGCATTAGATGATGCGGCATATAATGATTTGGACATATGGTTCGATGCAAGCCTACAAGAAGGTATTCAGGTGCAGCTGCAGCAAAATCCGGCTAATTTTTGGGCATTGCCCGCGTGCTTGCAAGAAGATAAACCCTTCTTAGCGGATGCTTTAGCCAAGAATATTAAGATCTTTGGGCGTTTTGATGCACGGTTGCAACAAGATCCTGATGTGCTGCTGTCCTATTTTGATGTCCTCGGCGCAATGCCAGAGGCGCAAAGGCCGAACCGTCCTGTATTTGTGCCCAATGCATATCACCATGACAAGGATTTTATGAGCGACGTTTTCGCTCGCATCGGCTTTGATAAAGCATATTTACCGTCCATTCTAGCCGATGATAAAGCGTTTTTTGACCAAGCTGTTTTGAAATCACCTAAATTATTGAACGATGATGCCTTTATGGCGCATTTTAACGCTGCACAATATAAGCGTAGCTTAGAGGATATGGCAGATCCTGAAAAATGGTTCAACAATCATTTGGTTGATGCGTTTAATGCGGAGCTGCACAAGGCGTTAGAAGAGCGCGCACAACAATATGACCGCGTTGTAAAACGTGAAGATGGTCTGGCTTATGAATGGGTTGCCAATGTCTGCCCAAATAAAGTCGAAGAGCAAGATGGGCGCATATTGTATAATTATGCAGGGCAAGACAATGCTGCGCCGCTTGTTTATGAAGCGGCGATTATTGGCGATGCTGCCAATGTGAAAAGCGTTGCGGCAAAAGGGTGTATTGGCATTTATAAATTACTGCCTGAGTAAATATCCGTATAAAGCATGCGCGATATTGATTTTATGCTTTCTGACGTTATACTCACTTCCCATGAATGTAGATTTATTTTTCAGAAATGGCGGCGGGTTGTGCTTTTTATTTGATGAAGCGCCAATATCCCCTTTGCAGGCGTTGGTTTATGATGATCGCGCCTATCAGTTTTATTTGGAGTTTGGTCATGATGCTCCGAGTTTCTTGCTGAATATTCCTGTCCATAGCGATGTTGCGGAACATTTAACCGCATATGTCCGCGCCCATGTTGGTTTAATTGATGCTGGCGTGATAAAAGAAGCGCTCAATATGCCTGTGCTGCACATGGCTGCACATATGTCCGCGCAAAATGATAAAAGCACTGCAGGCGGACGCGATGTTACGGGACTGCATGACATATTGAATAATTGCCATTTTGCGCAGGCTGTTCATCGCGCAGATGTCGGCGATGAGGAACAGGCAAGCTCTATACTTGGTGAAGTGCAGCCTAACTTGGCAGCATTTTCACCGGCGATGCAGCAAGCGCTGCGCGCAGAGCGCAACAGCAGGCCGCAATTTGAACCATCCGCGCCGACAATGAATATATAAAGATAAAATCTTTGGGGGATTTATGAATTTAGGCAAAATAGATGCAACGTTTGAACGCTTTAACGATATCACATCGACAGTGTATGAAAGCCTGTTTGTGCCAGACACATGGATACAGGTTGCCATTGTTCTTTCGGCGCTGTTGGTTGGCTTTGTTGTTCGGCGCTGGGTACACCCTAAAATTATGCGCTCGTTAGACCATATTGATTGGCCGCAGCGCGTTGAAACGGCAATTGCCCGCGTAGCAGACTTAATTATGCAGGTTATTGCTGTGGTGATATTGGTGATGGTCTCCCAAGTGTCATTAATGGATCCACCGCCATTTAGTTCCTCTATTTTGCTTCTCGGCTCTAACTTGCTTGTCGCGTGGATTGTGATTAGCGCTTTGGTGCAGATTATCAATAACCCTGCTGCGCGGCGCACTGTGACTCTTGTCGGCTGGGCGATTGCGGCATTAGCCATTATGGGCGTGCTGGATGAAACATCGGCGGCGCTTGATGATTTTGGTATCAATTTAGGTGATTTCCGAATGTCAGCTTTGACGCTGATTAAGGGCGTTCTATCGCTGTTTATCCTTGTTTATTTGGCGGCATTTATTGCTTCGGTGCTTGAACGTAAGGTACAAAAAGCGCGCTCTATTTCACCATCATCCAAGGTGCTGATTGGCAAAGTGCTGCGCATTGTGCTTGTAACCTTTGCGATTTTGATTGGCATTACGACGGCGGGCGTTGATTTATCACTTCTTGCAGTATTGTCTGGTGCGATTGGTTTGGGTATTGGTTTTGGCTTACAAAAGGTCGTTTCTAACCTGTTCTCAGGTATGTTGCTGCTGATGGATCGATCAATTAAACCGGGTGATATCATCGAAGTTGAAGGGACATTTGGCTGGGTTGATTATATGGGGGCGCGTTATACCTCTATCGTGACGCGTGATAATAAATCGTTCCTTATCCCGAACGAAGACTTCATCACACAAAAGGTCGTGAATTGGTCACATGGCAATACGCTTATTCGCGTTGAGGTGTGTTTTGGCGTAGATTACGCGCATAATCCGCATGAAATAAAAGCCATGGCAGAGAAGGCGGCATCACTGCCAGAGCGTATCTGCAAAGACCCTGCGCCAGTATGTCACCTTGCTAATTTTGGTGATAGTTCAATGGATTTCAAATTGCGTTTTTGGATAAAAGATGCCGAAAAAGGTGTGACCAATATGCGTGGCGCAGTAATGCTCGCGCTGTGGGATGCGTTCCAAGAAAATGGTATTAACATTCCATTCCCAAGACGCGATGTGACGATTTTAGAAACGAAAGAAGCCGTAAAGCCTGCACCGAAGAAAAAGGCGCAGACCGTCGAAGATTAAGACCTATATTACTTCACAGCCATGCGCATCTTGATGACATGTTCGTCAAGATGGATAAGGGCTTTCGCGGTTTCAGCGGCGCTTTGTCCATAATGCGCTCTCATATCTCCTGTATACCCATGTGATTGTCTGGCGTGTTCTTCAAATATAGCAGTGAGTTTTTGCTTTAGGTTTAGTGCTTCTTCAGCGCTCATCTTTAATTCGTCTGACATGGTTTGCGTCCTTTTGTATTATTGAATAGGGCCTGTGAGGCCTTTTTTTTGGGCGTATCTATCTAATGCAATGATGGCATCGCAAAGATATGTTGATCCTTGCGCATAAAAAGCTTCACCTTCTGTGGAGCTAAGTTTATCGTTACAGGCTTCTACGTAGAAGTCCCAAGCTTTGGTTAATGTTTCGCTGATATGGATGATATCTTCTGCGGGCGCTTGGCCTAATGAGATTACGTTATCTGTCATGCTAGCAAGTGCCTTTGCCGCGGATAAGTCGCCTTCGTATGATTTTGTGTTTCCACCAATCGCTAGCGTGGCTTGGTAATTAAAAGCATCCATTATCTTTTGGTGCATTTGTTGTTTCGTTTTTTTGTCTAAACTCTTGATCATTATTTCACTGCCATTCTCATTTTTGTGACATGTTCGTCTAAGGCGATGCGCGAATCCGCGATGCTCGCCATGGATTTTGCGAATTCAGCCTGCGCCGCTTTCGCGGTGTCGTAAGACGTCATTCGTGTTTTAGCATGTTTGAATGCCTCCATAAGGTCTTGTTTCATCTCATATGCTTCTTCTAACGACATTTTAACGTCAGATAGTGTTAATTCCTCATTTTTACTTGTCATGATTTGATCCTTTGTCTTACGTAATTGGTTTAAACGTGCCGAAACGATTTTTTTGTTTTGCGTATTCTTCGAGGGCTAAGAGCGCATTTGCGATATCATGAGAAGCGCCTGCGCTGTGAATGCAATCATCATCATCTAACTTGCCCTCAGTTGCTCTGGCGGCGTGTAGTTTAAAAAGCTTTTTTAGCTTCTTTGTGATTTTCTGGTGGTCATCTGGGAGAAGTGCATCCATGCGGATAAGGGTGCTGACGATTTTTGCGCTGTTGGTCGCAGCCCGTGCTTCTTCTGCATAATCATCCGCTTCATCATTGGCGATGCGCGCCATTTCAAAAAAGGCGCTTTTAAGCTTCTTGCTTATTTTTACGCGCTCGTCATCAATAAATGTGTCATCATATTTCATAAAAAACTATCCGCTACGGTAAATCTATAGTGGATAGTCATAAAGAATATTTTTGATTATGTCAATTAATTTATGGCTTCATATTGACGGCCTGTTTGGGCGCATGACCATTTTGTAGTGGGGCGCAAGCGCTGCCAAGCCATGTTTTATGATCTGCGTCAAGCAGTGGGGCTAATGTATCATAAACTTTCTGATGATATGCGTTGAGCCAGTTTAGCTCATCAGTATCAAGCAAGCTTACATCAATCAAGGCTTTATCAATGGGCGCCATGGTGATGGTTTCAAATTCCAACTGACCATCTGGGCGGTCTTTGGTAATGATGAGGCTTTCAATGCGGATGCCATATTCGCCTTCTTCGTAATAACCAGGCTCGTTAGATAAAATCATACCGGCATGGATGGGGAGGGCGCTGCGCGGTGAAATACCTGCGCTGTCTTCATGGACGGATAGGTAACAGCCGACGCCGTGTCCTGTGCCGTGACCGAAGTTTTTTCCAATATCAATTAATGGCTGACGGGCGGGTACATCGACTTCTTTGCCTGTTGTGCCTTGTGGGAAGACGAATTTGGCAACGCCGATATGGCCTTTTAACACGCGGGTAAACATTTCGCGCTGGATTTCTGTCGGCTGACCAATTGCGATTGTGCGGGTGATGTCGGTTGTGCCGTCATTATATTGTGCGCCGCTATCGACCAATAAAATACCTGGTGGCTGAATGATTTTGTGCTGCTCTGGCGTTGCGCGGTAATGGACAATCGCGCCATTATCAGCCCAGCCTGCAATCGTATCAAAGCTTGTGTCTTGGAAGGTCTGGCTGAGGGAGCGGAACTCAATGAG
>DELD01000027.1:0-212 GCA_002354205.1 Micavibrio sp. UBA2705
CCGCGGCTGGACCCCCATTATCGGGAGGGCCAAAATGCGGAAGGAAACCCCGCCAAGCACAGCCAATGTTTATAACATCCCCGCGGCGCTACCGTTTTTAGAAAGCTTTGCGCGCGGCCTTTTGGCGCGTTATGGTGATGATACGCTCGCTTTGCGTGAAGTAAAAATATTACTGCCAACTCGCCGCGCCTGCCGTAATTTACGCAATGCGT
>DELD01000027.1:461-53680 GCA_002354205.1 Micavibrio sp. UBA2705
AAAAAAAAAAAAAAAATTTTCCCCCCCCCCCCCCCGCCCCTGCCGTAATTTACGCAATGCGTTTTTGCGGATAAATGATGGCGCGCCATTTATTTTGCCGCAGCTGATCCCGATTGGTGATTTGGATGAAGATGAGTTAAAACTCAGCGCGATTGCGATTAGTAAAATTGATGATATTTTGGCGATTAAACCTGCCATATCGCCGCTCCGCCGCCGCTTATTATTGGCGCAGCTTGTCCAGCGCATTCCCAATCACCAAACGCGCCCTGAACAGGCGGTTGCTTTGGCCGATTCCCTCGCGCGGCTCATTGATAATGTCCATAACGAGGATTTATCCTTTGATGCGCTATCAAAACTTGTCGCCGAAGAATTCGCAGAGCATTGGCAAATCACGCTCGATTTTTTAGAAATCATCCGTGTTCATTGGCCTGCTATTCTCGCCGAAGAAGGCTGCCTTGACCCTGCGGATCGCCGCAACCGTTTGATTAAATTATTGATCAAAATTTGGCACGACACACCGCCGCAGCATAGCGTCATTGCGGCAGGAATTACAGGGTCACTGCCGAGCACAGCGGCGCTGTTAAATGCCGTGGCGCAGCTGCCACGCGGCGAGGTTATTCTACCCGGCCTTGATACGCATATGGATAGCGCAAGCTGGGATAGCCTTGATGACACCCATCCGCAATCCGTCTTTCACAAATTACTGCAGGTGATTGGCTTATCATATAAAGATGTCGCGCTTTGGGGCGAGTGCGCCCATAGCGATAACCGCCCCGCCCATATTAAAAACCGTTTCGTGCTTGCCAGTGAAATGATGCGTCCTGCCGAAACCTGCGGGCAATGGGCGCAAATATCCGCGCCACATAATAGCGCACTGAAAGACAGGCTTGGCGCAGCGCTTGATGATATGCAGCTAATCACCGCGAAAACCGAGCAAGAAGAGTCGGAGAAAATCAGCCTTATTCTGCGAAAAACGCTGCAAGATCCAAAAAAAACGGCGATCGTCGTCACGCCTGACCGCGCCCTAGCGCGGCGTATTGGCGCTGCGATGCGCCGCTGGGATATTCAACTTGATGATAGCGCAGGCACGCCGATGCATTACACGCGTATCGGCAGCTGGCTTCAGACCTGCGCTGCCTTTATGGTGGAGCGCTTACGCCCGCTGCATTTTTTAAATTTCATGCACCATCAATTGGCCGCTTGCGGCATGGAAGACAAGCACATCGCCAATATGGCGAGTATTTTTGACCTGCATATTATGCGCGGAGCGGCGCCGCCATCAGGCTTTGATGGGTTAAAAACGCGCATAGACGCTAAGCGCAAACGCGACGGTGAAGACGATAAAAAGCGCGAGACAATCAGCGATGAAATGGCGGATAAATGCCATGAGTTTGTTGATATGCTCGCTGAAAAATCTGCGCCGTTTTATGATTTGGTTGAAAGCGGCAAGCATGATTTTGTTGATTGGCTCAACGCCCATATAAACGTCGCCGAAGCCCTTGCCGCCCAGCCCGAAAAAAGCGGCGCAGAGCGTTTATGGTCAGGCGAAGACGGCGAAGAAATCGCGCTGTTTTTATCTGAACTGAAACGCCAAGTTTATAATTTACCAAAAATTGATGGCGAGTCGTATTTGGCGATATTAGTGCAGTTAATGCGCGCGCTGTCTGTGCGCCCGCTTTATGGCACACATCCACGGCTGCAAATATTAGGCCAGTTAGAAGCGCGAATGATCCATGCCGATGTGATGATTTTGGCGGGCCTCAATGAAGGCACATGGCCTGCTGATCCGGGGCATGACCCGTGGATGTCGCGCCCAATGCGCTCTGAATTTGGTTTGCCTCCCCTTGAACAATCCATCGGGCAGGCCGCGCATGATTTTGTGCAATGCTTTACCGCGCCCACCGTTTATTTCACCCGCGCGGAGCGTAAAGACGGCGCGCCGAGCGTCAGTTCACGCTGGCTGCTGCGGCTAAATGCGGTGATGCAGGCTATGGGTCGGGACATTGAAGAACTGCGTTTTGATGAAGTAAATCACTGGCACGATGCCTTAATGGCGCAGGATAGCGCAGCGCTGCAAGGGCCCTGTGCAAGGCCAGAGCCGCGCCCGCCCGCTTCCGCGCGCCCGAAAAACCTTGCTGTGACCAGTATCGGCAAATGGATGCGCGACCCTTATAGCATATATGCACGGTACATTTTACGTCTGAATAAATTGCGTCCAATTGAAGAAGATGCCAGCGTCCTTGACCAAGGGCAGTTCTTGCATAAAGTCTTGGAAGAATTTGAAAAAGCGCACCCAGACGTTATGCCCGGCGACGCGGAGACAAAAATCCTCGCCCTCGCCGAAGAAATAAAAGCCGACTGGCCTGAAGCGCAGAATATTCCAAGTTTCTGGTGGCCAAGGTTAGAGCGCGGCCTAAACTGGTTTATTGCCCATGAAAACGCATGGCGCAAAGCAGGTAACCGCCCGTGGCAAATTGAAACCACGGGGCAGATACTCTGGCACGGCTTTACGCTGCGCGCCACGGCTGACCGCATTGATAACACGCCCCATGGCGATAAAATCATTATTGATTATAAAACAGGCGGCGCCCCTGCGCCCAAAGACATGCATGCGGGGTTTGAACCACAGCTGCCTTTAGAAGCTGTGATTTTAAAACATCAAGGCTTTAGCGATAAGGCAGAGCAAACCAGTGACGTTCAATTCTGGCGCATTACGGGCGGCACGCCGCCTGCAGAAATTAAATCCATGCACAAAGACGTCGCGCGTTTTATTGATGATGCAGAAGACGGCTTCACCAAATTAATCAAAGCCTTTGAAAGCGAGCAAACGCCATATTATTCCCTTCCTGATCCAAGCGCTGCGCCTGATATAAGCTGGCAGGATTATGCGCATTTAGCGCGCGTTGGTGAATGGGAATTAAATGATAGCGCCCCGCAAGCGATGGGAGGAGAAGTCAATGATGCCGCAGAATAACGCCAATATAGCGCCCGCATTAGCTCAGCCAAATGACCCGAATATACCGCAGAAAAAGGCATCCAACCCCGAAGCATCCGTCTGGGTGAACGCATCGGCAGGGACGGGAAAAACCAAAGTCCTGACTGACCGCGTGCTGCGTTTATTACTGCCCAATGCCGATGGCAGCCGCCGCGCGAGTGAAGCCATGCGCATTTTATGCATTACATTCACCAAAGCTGCGGCGAGCGAGATGGCAACGCGGATTAATAAAATCCTCGCTGCATGGGCGGTACTGCCAGACGCCGAATTATTCGCCGATTTAACCGCCCTGCTTGATAGCGCACCATCAGAGCTGCAAATCAAAACTGCGCGGCGTTTATTTTCCGAAGTTATTGATGCCCCTGGCGGCCTTAAAATCATGACAATTCATGCGTTTTGTCAATCCGTGCTTGGACGCTTTCCTTTAGAAGCCAATATCCCGCCCAATTTTTCCGTGATTGATGAAGATGAGGCCAAGAAATTAGTCAACGCCGCACGGCGTAAAATACTCGCGCCAGAGCGCCTCAATAAAGCACCTGAAATGGCGGCGCTGATGGCGAATCTAGCGGCAGAGAAAAATGAAAATCAAGTCAATGAAGTCTTGATGAATGTCCTCTCAGAGCGCCTGCAACTGCGCCGCACTTTGCATGACATAGCGGATAAAAATGCATTGTTCAGCGCACTATGTGATGAACTTGGCTGCCCCGAAGATATCAGCATAAGTCTTGATGATGAAGCTCTATGGGCGCTTGCCCGCACATTCCAAAATGAAGGCGGCAAAAAAGAACAAGGCTATGGCGCAGAAATCCAGCGCTGGTTAGAAATGGGCGAAGATCAGCGTATAGACAATTTCCACACGCTGATCCGCGCCTTTTTCACCGATAAAGGTGCGCCATACGCAAATATACCAACAAAGACCTTAGACAAATCACAGCCGCATTTAAAACAGCAAATTGCAGATTTCATTACCGCCATTAGCGCGATTGGCGAAAACCTTAAGAATAATCGCTCTGCGGCGCTCACCGCTGATTTGCTGTATTTAGGCCATTATGTTTTAGACGAATATAAACGCCAAAAAGAGCTGCTTGGCGTGCTTGATTATGAAGATTTGATTTTCAAAACCCATGATTTACTCAAAAGCCCTGAAACGGCACGCTGGGTTTTGTTTAAACTCGATGGCGGGCTTGACCATTTATTAATTGACGAAGCGCAGGATACTAACCCCGAACAATGGGACATTGTCGATACGCTCTGCACGGAATTTTTTGCGGGCTATTCGGCGCGCGACCAAGTCAGCCGCACCATATTTACCGTGGGCGATGAAAAACAGTCTATCTATTCTTTCCAACGCGCTGACCCTGATGCGTATCAAAAAATGCGCACCCATTTCCGCAGCCAAATTCAGCGCGCAGAAAAACAGTGGGAAGATATTGATATGGTGACATCTTTCCGTTCAACACAAAGCGTCCTTAGCCTTGTAGATGCGTGTTTTGACACCGATGAACTGCGTCCGACCCTTGGCCCATCTTATGAAGGGCAGAGCCTTAAACATTTTAGCTTCCGCGATCAAGATGCAGGACGCACAGAAATCTGGCCGATTATTGAACCTACAGAAGATAAAGAAAAGCCCGAAGGCTGGCAGCTCCCCTTAGAAATCAAGCACAGCGTGCGCCCTGATACGCAGCTAGCGGAGCGCATTGCGCAGGAAGTTAAATCATGGCTGCGCGATGGACGAATACTACCGTCCAAAGGCCGCCCGATCCATGCGGGGGATATTTTGATTTTGGTCAAAAGCCGCTCCAAGATTGTCGCATCGCTGATGCGGGCGTTTAAGAAATATAATGTGCCTGTCGCGGGCGCTGACCGCCTTATATTGAGTGAGCAAATCGCGATTATGGACTTGCTTGCCCTCGCCCAGATCAGCATCTTACCTGAAGATGATTTAAGCCTTGCCTGCGCACTGAAATCACCCTTTATTGGGCTGAGCGAAGATCAGCTGTTTGATTTAAGTTATAACCGTGATGGTAAATCCCTCTGGCAATGCCTCAAAAATCATAAGGATTACGCGCATATTGTGCATTGGGTCAGCAAGATCGCCCGCATCGCCCGTAAAGAGCGCCCTTATGAGTTTTTCTCTGTTGCATTGAATACGCCTTGCCCATCAGGGCAAACAGGGCTTGGCGCGCTTACATCGCGCCTTGGCAACGACATTGACGAGCCGATCAGTGAGTTTTTAAACTTAAGCATTCATTACGAACAAGATAACCTGCCGAGCGTGCAAGGATTCCTTAATTGGTTTACATCGCGCGATGCAACCGTCAAACGCCAAATGGAAGAAGCAGGACGCGAAATCCGCATCATGACCGTGCATGGCGCGAAGGGGCTGCAAGCACCGATTGTCTTTATGCCCGACACACTGCAAGGCAAAGCCGCGCCGCGCGAAGATGAAAACTTATTATGGCCTAATCGTACAGGCTATGAATACCCCCTTTACGCGCCGCGCAGTAAAGAGCGCTCCGCCCATTTCATAGCGGCTAAAGACCATATTGATGCGCGCGCGCAGGCTGAATATAACCGCCTGCTTTATGTTGCCCTCACCCGCGCCGAAGATGAGCTATATATTTGCGCGGCGGGCAAGCCGTCGAAAAGCAACCGCGACAGTTGGTATCATATCATCGAAGATGGCTTTCATCGCCTTGGCGGGTTTTACGAAGGGGACGATGGACGCTTAATCTGCGATGCCCCGCAGCGCCGCGCCGTAGACAGCAAAGCCGAGAGCGCCACGCCAGAGATTGCGCCAAAAGCCGCACCAGATACATCATGGATATTTAGCGCCCCACCAGAAGAGCCCTTGCCGCCGCGCCCCTTAGCGCCATCGCGCCCATCAGAGGATGAGCCCGCACTGAACTCTCCCTTAGAGGCGGATAACAGCCACCGTTTCTTACGCGGTAACATCACGCATAAATTACTGGAATTACTACCAAGCCTAAGCGCTGATCAACGTGAAAAGGCTGCAGCAATTTTTGTAAATGATCTGGGAAAAACTTTATCCGATAAAGTCAAAAATGGCATTATTCGCGAAACCCTTGCCGTGTTAAATCATGCCGATTTCGCGCCCGTATTTGGCGTGGGGTCAATGGCTGAAGTGCCGATTACAGGCCTGATTAACAACCAAGTTATCAGCGCCCAAATTGACCGCATGGTAGTGAGCGAAAATGAGATTTTGATTGTTGATTTTAAAACCAACCGCCCATCGCCAAAGAACGTAAAAGACGTGCCGCAAATATATAAAAAGCAGCTAAAAGCGTATCAAGATGTGATGGCGAAAATCTATCCAAATCACAGTATCAGAACGGCGCTTTTATGGACAGACCGCGCCGATCTCATGGAAATAGTTTAATGAATTACACTTCTGGCATGTCACGATGCTGCGCATTGATCACATAGTCTTTATCTTTGAGATATGTGACCAGTTTTTCTGTGCAGTAGACCGAACGATGCTTGCCGCCCATACAGCCGAAACCGATTGTGAAGTAACTTTTGCCTTCTTTTTTATAACGCGGCAATAATAAATCCATCATATCGATGAGCTGCTGCCAAAAAGCGCCAAAATCTTCATCGTCTTCTATATATGCGCCGACCTTGGCATATTGTCCCGTGAGCGGACGCAAAGCTTTATCCCAATGCGGGTTACGCAAGAAGCGCACATCAAATACCATATCCACATCGCGCGGCAGGCCTTTTTTAAAACCGAATGATTTAATGGTGACCAGCATATTATGGACATGGCTTGCGGCGAATTTATGGTGCAAATCATCACGCAGATCATGAACAGAATATTCGCTGGTATCAATTGTATAATCAGCCTCTCCAAGCAGCGGCAGCAAGATGTCACTTTCAAGTTTAATGCCATCAGCAACGCTGCGGTCAGCCGCCATCGGGTGGCGGCGGCGGGTTTCTGAAAAACGTTTTTGTAAGATCCCCTCTTCCGCGCTAAGAAAAATTAAACGTACATCATAGCGCCCCTGCGCTTGCAGCCGCGCAATTTCTTCCATTAATTTATCTGCTGTGAAATGGCGCGTACGGCTATCAATGCCAATAGCGATATGGCGCGCTTCATCTTCTTCGGCTTCAATAAGCGAGCCCACGATATTAAGCGGCATATTATCAAAGACTTCAAAGCCGAGATCTTCAAACACATTTAGCGCAGTGGAGCGCCCAGCGCCAGAAAAACCTGTGACAAAAACGATGCGTGGGCGCTTTGCGGCTGTGTTTATATGCATCTGTTTACGCTCCTTCATAAACCGGCAGCACGACTGTAAACACAGCGCCGCCTGCGGGGTGGTTAGCGGCCTTAATCGTCCCGCCATGCGCACGAATAATCTGGCGACATATCGAAAGCCCCAAACCTGAATGCATACCAAAATGGTTTTGTTCACGGCGCTCTGTATAGAAACGTTCAAAAATACGCTCTAAATTACCTTCGGGAATGCCCGCCCCACGGTCTCTGATCTTCACCTCAACACATTGCGGATCTTGCCACAAGTAAATGCCAATCTCAATCGGCTGATCAAGCGGAGAAAAAGACAAGGCGTTTGAAATGATATTGTCAAAAACCTGCATCAACCTCTCCGCATTTGCGCGTACAAGCGCCCCTGAACGTGCGCCCATATTTATCAAAACAATCGGCGCATGGCTTTTTTTGCCGCCATCGCGGTCTAAAAACTGCTCTATATAAGCGACCACATCGCGCAGTAAATCATCCATATTGACCACATCCAAACTATCACGCAGCAATTCTGTATCAAGGCGGGACGCTTTGGATATATCAGTTATCAGGCGATCCATCCGGTCAAGGTCATGCATAATAATCGCGAATAGCTTTTCCTGCTTTTTCTTATCTTTGATTTTCACCACCGTCTCAGCCGCGCTACGGATTGAGGTAAGTGGATTTTTCAGCTCATGCGCAACGTCAGCGGCAAAAGAATCAATGCTATCTAGGCGCTCGACTAATTCGGCGGTCATGGCCTGAAGCGTTTCAGAAAGTACACTGATCTCATCATTCCGATCCGAGAAATTGGGAATATTCTGATAACTGCCTTCACCTTGGCGGATAGCTTCTGCCGCAAGCGCAAGGCGGCGCAGTGGGTGGCCAATATAAGCCGCCAAAAACAAAGAAAGCAGGGCAATAAAAACAAGTGAAACCAAAATTGTGTTAATCATATTGACGCGCAGCTTCATTAACATTTGTTCAGATTGCAGCTGGTTATAAATTAGCGCCATATTACCAACCAATTCATCTGCGCCGTTTAACAAGGGGCGAATCACGATAACTTTTGTATGTTTTTCTTGTGTTCTGAAGACGCGGATATCTGGCATGCGTGGGTTTAAGGAAAAACGAAATGGCAAATCATCTATATTGCCAATATCTTCTGCGATTTGCATCGTTGGAATATGATTTGTCGTCGTGAATAGCAGGTTAATCAGACGCATATAGCCGGCATTTCCATTTTGCGGCGCAGGGCCTGCGAGCTTAACTGCGTTTTCTTTATAGATATTCTGCCCCTGCGCATCAAAGATTATAATTTCCGCATTTGTTGTTCGCTTATTTAAGTTTAAAAAATCAAGCATTTGCTGCTTGTCGTCACTTACCGCCTGCAATGCAGTATAGCTATTGGCAAGGATCGCCGTTTCATTGTTAATCTTGTTCAGCTCACTTGAAATCAGCTCTTCGGTATAATCAATCGCATTAAAGGCCGAAAAAACAATCACAACCATCACCAACAGGTTCAACAGCAAAATGCGCTGCGTTAAGCTTTTATGCCCTTTACCTACGCTGCTCCAGCGGCGGTTGAGTTTAATGTATTTTTCATTAGAGAATTCTTCGGGTGCAGAAAGCGTACTATGGCTGTGCCTTAGGATCCTTGAAACGATAGCCGATCCCGTAGAGGGTCTCGATTTCATCGAATTCTGAGTCTGCGATTTTGAATTTTTTTCTGACACGGCGAATATGAGCATCTATAGTTCTATCATCAACATAGATATTGGCACCATATGCGCTATCAATCAACTGATCTCTTGAAAGAACCTGCCCTGTACGTGCGGTAAGCGCTTCAAGCAACATAAATTCTGTAACGGTAAGGGTAATTAATTGACCTTTCCATTCGCATAAATGACGCGCCTTGTCTAAAAGCAGCGGGTTTTTATCCGAATCATACTCTCTATTCAAACCATCATCGCCATCCTTGGTATTGCGCGCCGCTTCACGGCGTAAAATTGTATGAATGCGTGCAATTAAAAGGCGCTGTGAAAATGGCTTGGTAATATAATCATCCGCGCCAAGACGCAGGCCAAGCACTTCATCGACTTCATCGTCTTTGGATGTTAAGAAAATCACAGGGACATCAGAGGCCTTTCTAAGGTTTTCCAGTACCGCGAATCCATCAAGCCCAGGCATTTTAACGTCCAGCACGACAAGGTGCGGTCGATTTTCGAGGATATCATCAAGGCCTTTTTGGCTGTCTGAAAATGTACTTACCGCAAAATCTTCGGCTTCCAACGCCATAGACACACTGGTTAAGATATTTTCATCATCATCAACTAAAGTAATTTTCTGCATGTTCATCAGCCCCTAAAACAGACCCTGCCAAATATAAAGAACCACATATTAAATAATAGGCTTTCTTACCTGATCTGGCATGTATGTTCTGCGCGATATAGTCTAGCGCCTCTTCTACATTCTCATATGCACCTAGGCGCTGACAAGTGTTTTCCCCTGCACCGCTTTTATCAGGGCAGGCAATGTCCAACAGTTCGCCGGCAGAAAAGCCGCGCCAATCTGAAGGAACAGGGACGCTGGCTATGCCATCTAAACAGCCGCGCAAAGGCGCAAAAAAGACTTCAGGGTTTTTGGTGTTAATCATGCCCGCAACCATGTAAATCGCGCAGTCCTCTTCGGCTTTCCATTTACGCAAATGCACGGCGAGCGCCAAAGCCGCACTGTCATTATGCGCCCCGTCAAGCCACAGGGCATCGCGCTGATCAATCAAGGCTTTATAAGGGTGACGATCAAGGCATTGCATACGCGCTGGCCATTTTGTGTTTTGCAAATGGGCGCACAGATGCGCAATCGACACATTTTCTTGCCGTTTTTGCGAGAGCAAAATCTTCGCGCCCAGTAATGCGGCGGCGGCGTTACCATATTGGTGCTGGCCATCCAATGGCAGCGCAGGCAATATATGGATCGCTTCATTAATTGGCCAACCATGTTTAGGCTCAAGAAATAAACACGCATTACCCGATTGATCGTTATCAATAAACCAATCCTGCCCCGCACAGTATAGCGGCGCGCCCACTTCATCTGCAACCTTACGGATAACATCTAAAGCTTCTGGAAAAATTTGCGGCGCGACAATGCACGGCACGCCCGCCTTTAAAATGCCTGCTTTTTCCCATGCGATTTTCGCAATATCTCTGCCGAGAAAATTTTCATGATCGCGTGAAATTGTCGTGATAATTGTCAGCGCAGGTTTTTCAATAACATTTGTTGCATCAAAGCGCCCGCCCATGCCGGTTTCAATCAAGCAGAAATCTGCAGGATTCTCAGAAAACACTTTATAGGTCGCGGCTGTGACAGCCTCAAAGAACGACACTTCATTTTCTTTGTAAAGCGGTTCTAGCCCCTCAAGTAAAGTAAGTAAATCTTGTGTCGTGATAAATGCGCCGCTGACATAAAGGCGCTCATGGAATGACACTAAATGCGGCGAAGACATTTTATGAATGCGCTGACCCTCACCCTGTAATATCGCCTGCAAAAAAGCGAGGGTGGAGCCTTTACCGTTTGTTCCTGCAATATGCACCGCAGGCGCAATGTCGTTTTGCGGATTTTCTAACAAACCCAAGACATGGGCAATGCGCGAAAGGCCAAGGTCTATTTCATTTTGGTAAAAACCATAAAAACGTTCAAGCAATGCATCCAAACGTGCATTCTGCGCGGCATCATTTTGATGTGCTTTTGAAAAATTTAACGCTTGCCCCATTCAGCATCCAATACCTTCTAAGGGTTTAGGCGCGGTGCGCTATTTTGCTTGTGTGGCTTTTGCCTTCACTGGCGCAGCATTCACCGCATCTAAATCCATAACTTCTGATGATTTCTTAGATACGCTTTCAACGCTGACGACAGATGATCCGCTTTTCGCTTTATCTGTTTTCTTGGTTTTCTGGTCTTTTTTGCCTTTCGGCTTATGCGATGTCACTTTTGTTTCCATCAAAAGCCCAAGAATACGGCCAATCGTCTCGTTAAGTTCATTACGCGGTACAACCATATCGACCATGCCATGTTCTAACAGATATTCTGCTGTCTGGAAATCATCGGGCAGCTCTTCACGAATAGTTTCTTGGATAACCCGTTTACCTGCGAAGCCAATTGTCGCGCCAGGCTCTGCGATATGAATATCACCAACCATAGCAAATGATGCGCTAACGCCTCCTGTTGTTGGGTTTGTTAACAATACAAGATAAGGCAAACGGGCTTTTTTAACGCGGTTTACGGCGATAATTGTCCGCGGCATTTGCATCAATGAAATTGCGCCTTCTTGCATACGCGCGCCGCCAGATGCTGGCACAACCATAAAGGCTGATTTTGTTTTAACAGCGATTTCTGCGCCTGTGACAATGCCTTCACCCACAGCAGCGCCCATTGATCCGCCCATGAATTTGAAATTAAACAGTGCAATCACAGTTGGGTTGCCGCCAATTTTACCCGAAGCAATGATAATCGCATCGTCTTCATTCGTTTTTGTGCGTGATTCTTTCAGGCGATCCGCATATTTTTTGCGGTCTTTAAACTTTAAGGGGTCGGCGGGAACTGATTTATTATCGTGACGCGTATATTTGCCGCCATCAAATAGAATATCAAGACGCTCTTCCGCTGAAATCGCCATGTGAAAATTACAGTGGTGACAGACGTTTTGGTTTTCAGTGAGTTCGCGATGAAACACCATGTTTTCGCATGATGGGCATTTGTGCCATAGGTTTTCAGGTACATCTTTTTGTGCGCCTACTAAAGAACGAATTTTCGGACGAATAAAATTACTAAGCCAGCTCATATCTACTTCTACACTTTAATTAAAACGAAAGAGCAATAATCCAGATCCACTGAGAAAAGTCAAGTTTTAACTCTGATCAGCTAGGCCGAAGCTGTTACTCTAAAGGGGTGCGCTTGATAGCTGCCGAGCATCAAAACCTTCTTGGCGAAAAACTGTAATTCATCCATGGCATAGATAAAGCCTTGCTCATCAGGGTGTGCCTCGACCTCCGCATAGAAATGCGCGGCATTAAACTGCGCGTCAATATAGCTCTCAAGCTTGGTCATTTGAATATTATTGGTCGCGAAGCCGCCCATTGCCTTATAAAGGGCGCTTGGAATGTTACGCACATTAAAAATAAAGCTCGTAATTACTTTGCTCTGCGCGTCATAAACAGGTGTTTGTTTTTCACGTGACAAGATAAGGAAGCGCGTTGTGTTATGGTCTGCGTCTTCGACATTTTCTTTTAAAACATCCAAATTATATAATTCCGCGGCAAGCGTTGATGATATCGCAGCGCATTCTTTGCGCCCCCATGCGCTAACATCGCGTGCGGCGCTTGCTGTATCAGCCTGCACATGCGGGGTCATATTATATTTTTTGATTAATTTTTGACATTGCGGCAAGGCGTGGACATGGCTATGCACATCAGTAATATCATCAATTGTTGCGCCGCGCACGCCAACAAGCGCATGATGAATAGGCTGAAAATGCTCCCCAATAACGAATAAATCACCCTGCGGCAACAGGCGGTGCACGTCTGCAACGCGCCCTGCAAGGGTATTATCAACGGGAATCATCGCTAAATCTGCCTGTCCGCTACGCGTCATGGCAAAGGCTTCATCAAACGAAGTGCACGATAGGCTTTCATAATCAGGGCAAGCTTCGCGGCAGGCCAAATCGGAATAAGCGCCTTTAGCGCCCTGAAAAGCAATCTTTTTTGTCATTTTTATACACTCAGCACATATTTTTTCACTGATACGATATTAATGACTTAACAAACAATGTGCAATTGGCTAAACTCCAAAAAAGTAATTATTTTGAATGAATTAAAAATAGGCATAAGCGTATGAATAATATGGAGTTTAATAAGATCTTTGCGGCGGTACTTGCAGCCTGCATTATCGCAATGTTTTCAGGTTTTGTCGCCGACATGCTTGTTCACCCCCATGATCTTAAAGAAGATGCGGTTCAAGTGGATGGCGGCGAAATCGCATCTGCGGGCGGGCCGAAAAAGGCCGCGACGGCAGAACCTATCCTTGCGCTACTTGCTGACGCGGATATTGAGCGCGGTAAGAAACTTTCAAAAGCCTGCGCAGCTTGCCATACATTTGACAATGGCGGCGCGAATGGCGTTGGCCCTAATCTGTATAACATTGTGAACATCCAGAAACAGCACCATAAAGGCTTTAGCTATTCTGGTGTATTAAACACCAATGGCGGCGATGTATGGACATATGCGGAGCTTAATCATTTCCTTTGGAAGCCAAAGAAGTATGCGCCCGGCACAAAGATGACTTTTGCTGGCCTTAAAAAGCCTGAAGATCGCGCCGCGATTATTGCATGGCTGCGGACATTGTCAGCGAGCCCTGCCGCTATGCCTTCCGCCGCGCAAATCGCAGCAGAATCACCAGAGGAAGCTGTAGAGGAGGCTACGGACGCAGCCCCTACAGATGCTGAAATGGATACGCCTGCGGAACATTAAACCGCACAGAGCCCTAAGTTTTACACAAATTCACGGAAAACCGCTTGTCATGGCATAAGCGGTTTTCTTTTATATTTACTCTACACACGCTCCGTGCTGCGCCGCACAACATTACAGCCTTTTTGTCACATTTAATACGTGCTAGAAATGAAGCATTAAGAGTTTCTAGGCACTATTTTCAAAGGCTTCACGTTACATATCTAAAGTAAGGATCAGATTCAAATGACCGCACAGACAGCACACACGCATGATGAACAAAGCTATGCTCCGCAACAAAATTTCGCACAAAACGCGCATATTTCGTCTTTCGCACAATATGAAGAGCTGTATCAGCGTTCAATATCTGACCCCGAAGGTTTCTGGGGTGAAATGGGCGCGCGGCTTGATTGGTTCAAAGCGCCAACAAAAATTAAAAACACATCCTTTGAAGGTGACGTGGACATTAAATGGTATGAAGATGGCGTTTTAAATGCATCTTATAACTGTATTGACCGCCATCTGCCTGAGAAAGCCAATGACACGGCGCTTATTTTTGAAGGTGATGATCCGAACACATCTTACCATGTGACATATAGCACGCTTAAAGACAAGGTTTGTCAGCTTGCCAATGCGATGAAAGCACGCGGCGTTAAAAAAGGTGACCGCGTCACTATATATATGCCAATGGTCTGCGAAGCGGTTTATGCGATGCTCGCCTGCGCGCGCATCGGGGCGGTGCATAGCGTTGTTTTCGGTGGCTTCTCACCAGACGCTTTACGTGACCGTATCATTAACTGTAAATCTGATTTTGTAATTACAGCGAATGAAGGGCTACGCGGCGGTAAATCAATCCCGCTGAAAATCAATGTCGATAAAGCATTAGAAGCCTGCCCTAACGTCAAAACCGTGATTGTCTTGGAACGCACAGACACCCCCGTAAATATCACTGAAGGGCGCGACCTGTTATGGAGCGCCTTCGTAGACAGCCAAGACACGGACTGCCCATGCGCGGAAATGAACGCCGAAGACCCTTTATTTATTCTTTACACATCAGGCTCAACAGGTAAACCAAAAGGCGTATTGCACACCACAGGCGGCTACCTCGTCTACACGAGCTTAACCCACGAGCTTGTCTTTGATTATAAACCTGATGATGTTTATTGGTGCACAGCTGATGTGGGCTGGGTCACAGGGCATTCTTATATTGTTTATGGCCCGCTTGCCAATGGCGCGAAGACCCTCGTTTTTGAAGGCGTACCAAGCTACCCTGACATGTCGCGTTTTTGGCAAGTTGTTGAAAAGCACAAAGTAAACAGCTTTTACACCGCGCCAACCGCATTGCGCGCCTTGCTTGCCGCAGGGGATGATTTTGTAACGAAGACAGATCGTTCATCTTTGCGCGTCCTTGGCACAGTGGGCGAGCCGATTAATTACGAAGCATGGATGTGGTATCACGAAATTGTCGGCGAAAAACGCTGCCCAATCGTTGACACATGGTGGCAAACAGAAACTGGCGGTCACTTATTAACGCCGCTACCGGGGGCAACACCGACTAAAACAGGTTCAGCAACCCTGCCGTTTTTCGGCGTGCAGCCACAAATTGTTGATGCGGAAAGCGGCAAAATATTAGAAGGCGAATGTGAGGGCGCGTTATGCATGATTGACAGCTGGCCTGGGCAAATGCGCAGCGTCTTTGGCGACCATGAGCGTTTCAAGCAAACGTATTTCAGCCAGTATAAAGGTAAATATTTTACAGGTGACGGCGCGCGGCGCGATAAAGACGGTTATTACTGGATCACAGGGCGCATTGATGACGTAATTAATGTTTCAGGGCACCGCTTTGGCACAGCCGAAATTGAAAGCGCCATTGCCGAGCATGACATTGTCGCCGAAGCGGCTGTGGTCGGTTTCCCACATGATATTAAAGGTCAAGGCATATATGCTTATGTTATTTTGCGCGCAGGCGAAGAGCCTAGTGATGCATTAAAAAGCGAGATCATCAAAACTGTCCGTTCCATCATTGGCCCTATCGCAACGCCGGATGTCCTGCATTTCGTTAGCGGCCTGCCAAAGACACGGTCTGGTAAAATTATGCGCCGGATATTGCGTAAGATTGCCGCAGATGAATTTGATACATTAGGTGACACATCAACATTGGCTGAACCTGAAGTCGTTGAGCGTCTAATTACAGGGCATAAAGCACTCAACTAAATCATCAGAAATATGCAGTTCAAAAAATATGCCGCGCACAGGCATCTCTATTTAAAAGAGATGCCAAAGCCACGCATATCATGCTTATCGATCTTCACATCGCCTTTATGTTTCAAATACGTCACCTCGCCGCCATATTTTTTCGCCGCATCTTTAAAAATCTGCTGTGCGATGATTTGGCTGCGCTCAGATGCATGTGGCGGAGTCTGTAAATAACAAAACGTGCCATGCGGCCCCGTCCCTGCGAGCAAATCATAACCTGGTGCGCGTGCATTCAACTCACGTTTCAGCTCTTTTCTCAATCTATTATAGAGCTTTACATTATCTGGCGCTGTATCCAGCTTATCAGCAATCGCATTCCATAGTGTTTTGATATTAGGCATCGCCCTTCTCCCTCAAAGATAGGCTGCAAAACTACCCCGCCACCTTGCTTATGTCAAGTTAGCGGGACTATTATTTAAAATTTACGAAGCCCCACAAATGCGCTATGATGTGACAGACATTTTTCATTTAAGGAGCATCTCTATGGGATCTTGGGTTTTTCTGGCTATTCTTGCCGTTATCGTTATTTATGTTATCTCGCTATACAACAAAATCATCCGCATGAAGCAAACACGCGAAAATGCGTTTTCTGATATTGATGTGCAGCTAAAAGAACGTCACAATTTGATTCCTAATTTGGTCAACACCGTCAAAGGCTATGCCGATCACGAAGAGGGCATTTTAACGGCTGTGACCGAAGCGCGTTCAAACGCGATGAAAACAGGCGAGAATGTTGGCGATGTCTCCAAGGCCGAATCAGTGCTTGGCGCTGCGATGATGAACTTAATGGCCGTCGCAGAAAACTACCCTGATTTGAAAGCTGATCAAAACTTTGCCAAGCTGCAAGATGAGCTTTCAAATATTGAACAAAAAATCGCTGCTGCGCGCCGTTTCTTTAACAGCGCGACGAAAGAATATAACATTTCGATCCAAAGCTTCCCGTCTGTGGTTGTTGCGAATATGTTTAAATTCGGCGAAGAAGAATATTTCGAAATGGACGCTGCTGAAAAAGCCCTTGCCGAACAGCCACCAGAAGTTAGCTTTTCGTAAGCGCATAAGGAGCATTAGACTATGCCCTTTAAAGCCGTAGGCCTCACCACGCATATTTATAATAACAATATGCGCTCTGCCATATTACTCGCGGGCTTTCCTGTACTGATTTTTGGCATGATCTATGCCTTCTGTTTCGGCGTGGCGAAATTTGGCCTGCTTACGGGCAAGGCAGAGCCGTTCAAAGCCGCTGTTGATACTGGATGGGCAATGAGCCTGCAATATGGGCACTGGGCGGTTATTGCGGCGGCGGCGTGGTTCGTGATTGCTTATTTTAGCCATACGCGGATGATTCAAAAAATGACCGATGCCGTTCCTGTGACCTATAAGGAAGAGCCGAAGCTTTATAGCCTGCTCGAAAACCTTTGTATTTCGCGCGGCCTTACAATGCCCAGCTTTCAAATTATTGAAAGCCCTGCCCTAAACGCTTTTGCCAGCGGCATTAACGATAAAACATATGCAATCACCGTGACGCGCGGCCTGCTTGAAACATTAGAGGATGATGAGCTTGAAGCCGTCCTTGCACACGAGCTTACCCATATTATGAACCGCGATGTGCGCCTATTAATTATTAGCGTCGTTTTTGTCGGCATGATTAGCTTTTTCTGTGAAATGGCCTTTCGCAATTTGATTTATGGCGGACGCGCGCGGCGCTCAAGCTCTTCCAATAACAAAAATAGTGGCGGGCTGATGATATTGGCGCTTGCGATCATGGTGATTGGTTATTTATTTGCGATTGTTATTCGCTTCGCCCTTTCGCGTAAACGCGAATATTTGGCTGATGCTGGCGCAGTTGAGCTTACCAAAAACCCTGAAGCGATGATGCGCGCCTTGATGCGCATCTCAGGTCACGATGAAATTAAAGATCTGCCCGAAGATGTCGAGATGATGTGCATCGAAAACTCAACAGGCTTTATGCATATGTTCGCAACCCACCCACCAATTGAAAAACGCATTCAAGTGCTATCGGAAATGACCGATACGCCCGTGCCCGCGCTCCACGCCAAGGCGAGTGCGAAAGATGACGCTAATCCGTGGACAAATTAGACGCATAGAATTAGTCAGATTTACCGCGAAAGCCTGTGCAGATCAAATATGTTTCTGATGATTCTTTGCGGCTTGAAGGCGGTTTAAAATGGCGCACGGTTTTAAATTCGCGTTTAGCCAAAGCGAGTAAGTCGCTTTCTGCGCCACCTTGGAAGACCTTGGCAATAAATGTGCCTTTATCATCTAATATGTCGCGCGCGAAATAATAGGCCGCTTCAACCAGCGCCATAATGCGAAGATGATCGGTGCTTTTATGACCGACGGTGTTATGCGCCATATCGCTCATCACGACATCTGGGCGCACACCATCAAGCGCATCTAACAATGCATCAGGCGCGTCGTCTTCCATAAAATCCATTTCAAAAGACACCAGCCCTGAGAGAGATTCAACGGGAAGCAGATCAAGCGCGACAACTTTTTTAACGCCGCTTTGCAGCGCGATTTGACACCAGCCACCAGGGGCTGCGCCTAAATCGACAACGGTGGAATCTTTCTTGAAAATTTTGAAACGCTCATCAATGTCTTTGATTTTAAACGCTGCGCGCCCACGGTAGCCTAGGCGCTGCGCTTCATGGACATATTTGTCGTTTAACTGACGCTTCAACCAACGCGTTGACGAACTCTTACGCCCTTTTGAGCTTTTGACATGCTCCGCCGCATTACGCGTGGTGCGCTTCTTGTTCGTTTTATTTGAAAAGTCGGTCTTCTTCGCCATAAATATAATCCAATATTGTGTTTTCTGCCTTTACAGCAGCATAATGATCATCGCGCTGATAAAAGCCATAAAGTAAATACTAATGCTCGCCGCCATATATATCACACCCTTTGTATGCGGTGAATAGTGGGACAAAATCAAGTAAAGAATGATAAAAACCGAATAAACAATCTGCGCGCGGTTAAAAATATCCGACTGTAGAATATTTAAATACCCCGTATCATACCCCGTATCACGGATGATTTCATCTTGCAGGCGCATGGTCAGCATACAAAAAACAACAAAAACAACCGCCTTAATACGCTGCCCTTTATGTACCGCCAGCGCTGCAATCGGAAGCCAGACAAGGTCTGCCCAGTCGTGAAATAAAGTCATAAAATCCATAGAGATACCTTATACGCCGTTTTGGCAGGCGTGCTTAACTGTTCGATGTTATTCTAATGTAATTGTCGCTCTATGGCGATAAGTTTGTGTGTTGCCATCATCCATCACGCGGGTTAACGCAATGCTGCCTGTATATATGCCCGCTGGCATACCTTGGGCAATTTTACGACCTGCCGCGTAATGCTGACGAATTTTGTCTTTATCTTGCGATATTGTACGGCTTACGACTTCGCGCCCTTTATCATCATTAATCTTTATGACGATATAATCACCGTTGCGCACATCAAACATGGAGACCCAGAATATAAACGCTTTTGCGCCCAGCTTTGGCAATGTGCCTTTATTGCCCTGCGCGAGAAGGCCAAAATCTGGCATTGTGGTACTGAAGCCTGCATCATAGAAACTCGGACGTTCGTCACGCGCTGGTAGTGTCTCATCCCAGTGCTTTTTCACATCATAAAATTCATTGCTGCAATCAGCCTTAATCACATCCTTGCCCATGAATGGGTCGATCAGCTCATGGTCTTTGTATACGCTCATATGCAAATGCGGATGTTCGGCAAGCCCTGAGATACCCACTTGCCCAATTTTTTCACCGCGCGTAACGACCTGACCTTTTTTGACAATGATAGAATCTTTTTTCAAATGGCAATATTGGGTTTCGAAACCATTGCCGTGATCGATAAATACACCATTGCCGCATTCAATGCCCGCTTCACGCACAGCGGCAAGCTCTTCTTTATTCTTAAAGTCATCATTCACCCCATCGCGCAGACGCAGCACCGTACCATCAGCAGCCGCGAGCACATCAACGCCTTTTGCCATGGCGCGCGAATCGCGTATCGCAAAATCTGTACCCTTATGTTGATCATAGCTGCGTTTTCCACAGGCATAATCTTCGACAACATCTTCGGCGCGATTGACATCGACATAGTATAATGTCCAGCAATCCTTATGTAATTCGCACTTTAAGGGGAAAGACATTTTGAACGGCGTATCCTGCGCCTGTGCGGGCGCGTGGTAAAGCGCTGAAAAGCCTATAATAATGGCGAAAAATAGTAATAATCTCATTTGCAAAAAATCCTCTATATTTAAAATAACATAGCGCCCGTGCATAAAACAGTGTTTATACGATTATTACAAAAAACGCGCTTACATTGAACTTATCAAAAACAGGTGTTAGAGCTTTATATCTTGATAATTTGCTAAGAAAGCACAAGGCAAATGAAATTTCTGCTGTCTTTTTCTATTTTGCTATGTTACCTAGAGCTAATAGTTCGCCACGCCATGATTTTCAGAAAGGAAATTTGCGATGCAACTGAATAAAGACATCACGCTTGATTATGCTCTTTATGGATTAAAGTCGAATAATAAGCGAGAATGCATGCGCGACATAGCGCGCTTTATTTGCAAACACAACACCACATTAAACGAGATTGATTTGTTTGATCAGCTGCTTGACCAAGAACGCCAAGCAACGTCAGGCATTGGACGTGGCATTGCCATTCCCCATATCCGCGTTAATGATTTACAACGCCCTATCAATATTATTGCCCATTTAGAGCACGGCGCAGATTTCGACAGCGCAGATGGTGAGGATGTTAAAATCATTTGGGTGACATTATCACCGCGCAGTGACGGCACGCGCCATTTAATGCGCCTTGCCAAAATATCCCGCATGTTAAGCGACCCTGCATTATCAGATCATTTAACAAAAGCGCGCAGCCTTGATGAGCTACGCGCTATTTTATTAAATGTCGATGATGGTATGCGTAAAGCGGCATAGCAGAAGCGCGCAGCCAAGCTGAAGGATGCGGTGAGATCAACACTCATCTTTACATTCCCAAGCAAACCATGCATATATACGCGCGAAAGATATAAAATAGAGCGCCAATAACAAATGATCAAACGCTGGAAAATAACCATTGAATATGATGGTGCCGCTTTTTGTGGCTGGCAGGTGCAAGAGCTTGATAAGCCAAGCATTCAAGGCCTGATTGAAGACGCGATTAAGGCGTTTTGTCAAAAAGATGTGCGTGTACATGTCGCGGGGCGGACGGATGCAGGCGTCCATGCCTTTGGGCAAATTGCGCATTTCGACCTTGCCTTTGGCACGCGTGAATATAACGGCTTTGAACTGACTAAAGCGCTCAATGCGCATTTACGTGGCCATGCTATTTCAATTATCCACGCCGAAGTTGTTGACGATGATTTTCATGCCCGTTTTGCTGCCAAGAATAAGCTTTATATATACCGCATTGTCGCGCGTAATGCGGCGCTTACGGTTGATGCGGGGCGCGCATGGCATGTGTTCCGCAAGCTTGACCCTGATGCGATGCAGGATGCCTGCGAAATATTAATGGGGCGGCATGACTTCACAACATTTCGCGCGCGCGACTG
Organism: Micavibrio sp. UBA2705; assembly: GCA_002354205.1. Taxonomy (GTDB): domain Bacteria; phylum Pseudomonadota; class Alphaproteobacteria; order Micavibrionales; family Micavibrionaceae; genus UBA2705. The sequence continues at coordinate 22,076 of DELD01000027.1, forward strand.
TCAGGCCAACTCGCCAATTCGCCAGATTGATAAATTGCATATTGAATGCAGTGATTATGATCGCTGCGGCGGATTGGACATACGCATTAACGTCGAAGGCCCTGCTTTTTTAAGGCATATGATCCGCAACATTTCAGGCTCGCTTGCCTATGTTGGGCTTGGCAAATGGACGAAGCAAGATTTAAAAGATGCCTTAGAGGCCAAAACCCGCGCCCATGGCGGCCCAACCGCGCCGCCGCACGGGCTTTATTTGGCACGCGTTGATTATAAATAAGTGGGCAAAGATTCTTCCCGTCTGTTGTTTTAGGCGCATTTATGCTTATATGAATCATCATGGAAAATTTAGTTTACAGCATTGCTGGTTTTGGTTTAGGTGCGCTTTGCACTGCGGTTCCCCTTGTCTTGCGCGTTATGGCGCTAGAAAAGCGCAATGCGCAGCTTGAACAAGCGCCAGATGCGCTGCGCCAAAGTTTTGATTCTCTTGCCGGTGAAGCGCTCATGAAAAACAATGAGATGTTTTTACAGCTAGCGCGCGAAAATATCGAAAAAACCCAGAATTCACAGCATAGCGATTTTGAAAAGCGCCAAAAGGCGATTGCCGAAATGGTTGACCCGATCACCAAAACGCTTAAAGATATGGAGCAGCGCGTTGACCATTTAGGTAAGACTGGCAACACATTAGAAGGTCAGCTGAAAAGCTTCGCCATGGAACAGCAGCGCCTGCGCCAAGAAACAGGCAATTTGGTCAAAGTGCTTTCAAACACCAATGACCGCGGCAAATGGGGTGAACTGCAATTACAGCGTGCCTTTGAAGCCATAGGCCTGATTGAAGGCACGCATTTCCGCCAGCAAGTCCACGTACAGGATGAAAATAACCGCGCCCTTAAGCCTGACTTTGTTGTCCATATGCCCGGCGGCGTTGATATTGTGATTGATGTTAAAACGCCGATTGAACCTTACTGGAAAGCCGTAGAAGAAGATTTAACCGCCGCTGAGCAGCAAAGCGCTTTTAAAGACTTCTCGGTTAAATTACGTGAGCACCTTAAAACTGTATCGTCGAAGGATTACTGGAAACAGTTTGATAGCCCTGAATTTGTCGTGATGTTCTTACCCACAGAAAGCCTGTTTTCAATGGCGATTGCCAGCGACAAAAATCTGATTGAAGATGCAGCAAAAAATAATGTTATTCTTGCCTCCCCCACCACAATGATGGGCTTATTGCGCGTTGTTATGTATGGCTGGCAGCAGCAAGTCATTGCCGAAGAAGCCAAAACCATTGCCGCGCTCGGTACTGATTTATATAAACGCCTAAGCACGTTTACAGGCCATATGGAGAAATTGCGCAAGGGGTTAAATTCTGCGCTTGATGGTTACAATAAGGCCGTTGGCTCTCTGCAATCATCTGTCCTGCCTGGGGCGCGCAAATTTAATGATTTGAAAATTGGTACTGGCGGGCATGACATTGTCACCCCCACACAGATTGACGCATCACCGCGTATATTAGACCATAACAGCGAGGACGCCGCGCAGGGCTGATAATTTACAGCTGATAAGCTTTATTCAAATGCTTAACCATGGCCTGTTTGACTTGCGGATCAATTTCAGGATATGGCGTTTCTTTGGTCGTTAGCGGGCAATGAAATTGTACTTTCTTTGCCGTAAAATCATTAAACATGTCATTTAGGCTACGCGCATTTAATACGCCAAACTCTTTCGCAGCATCCGCCGCATCAATGCGTTTATCAAGTACAGCTTTATCAAATAAAGCGATTAAATCTTCGCAGGATATATCATTGCCTTGGTTTTGTAGTGCCTCAACTAATTGCTGTGTATCTTTGCTCATTATCATCAACCTTCTATAATTTTTACCTGCGTAGAGACATCTCTACAGCGGAGGAAAATACCTGTAATATCATTATTTATTATCACATAACATACGCCCGCTTTAGCAATATGTCAAATTAACTCTGGAAAAGAGGTTTACAGCGCCCTAGTTATTATTTTATAAACTTATTAAATTCGCTGCCAAAAACAGATAGATTGAAGATTATGAATGATGTATATGAAGTTGTAAAAGTCCCCGCCCCCGTATTAAAACAGCAGGCCGATATTATCGGCACAGTTGACGGCGCAATAGAAAAACAGCTGAGCAAAATGTTAGAAACCATGTATGCAAGCAAAGGTGTTGGCCTTGCCGCAAATCAGGTTGGCATATTAAACCGCGCCTTGGTGATGGATGTCACGCAGCAAGGCGAAGAACGCGGACAAGCGATTTATATGATCAACCCCGAAATTATCTGGGAATCTGAAGAACGCAGTACTTATCAAGAAGGCTGCCTGTCGATACCGCAGCAATATGCCGATATTGAACGCCCTGCATCTGTGCGCGTCAAATATTTGGATGAGAAAGGCGCGGCGCATGAACTGCTAACCAATGCCGAAGAAAATTTACTGCTTAATCACTGCGTACAGCATGAAATCGACCATTTAAATGGGCGCTTATTTATTGATTATTTATCGTCTATTCGCCGCAATATGATGGTGAAAAAAGTACAAAAGCTTGTCAAACAAGATCAGCATGTTCTTTAATATTACAGCGTATTCATCAGCCCATGAATACCATCAGCAATAAACTGCACAGATAAAGCGGCGAGTAAAACACCGACTATACGTGCAGTGATAGAGCTGCCAGTATGCCCCATAAAACTGACAATTTTCACCGACATCAGCATCGTTACTAAAGAGATAAGCTGCACAGTTAGTACCGCAAGCGCAACGATTGTTACGCCGCTAAGACTCGCGGCTTCTGATGCGTGCAGCACAACCGCAGTCATACAGCCCGGCCCTGCCAGTAGTGGTATTGCCACCGGATAGACAGCCAAAGATTGCAGGCCTTGCGGTGAAGATGTCATGCCTTCCGCAAAATGGTCTGCGCCTTTTGCGCCCATAATCATTTGAAATGCCGTAACAAATAAAAGCGTCCCGCCCGCGACGCGGAAAGCATGCAGCGAAATGCCCATATGATGGAGCAAGGCCTCACCAATAAAGGCAAAGACCATTAATATAGCAATCGCAATCACCACGCCTTTGAACGCGATTTTACGTGCATCTTGTTTAGAAATATCTTTGGTAATAGCGGCAAAAACGCTTGCCGATCCTAAAGGGTCAACAATCACGAATAAAGAAATAAATGTCGCGATAAACAGGTCAATCACAGCGAAGCCTTTTTAAGAATAATTATGATTTGCTTTGAAAGACTTTGGCGATCACAAAATCACTCACACCGGCGAAAGATAGTGCATAGCCAATGATTTTTACTTCTTCTGGGTTCATATCAGCGATATCAGCAATAGTTTGCGGTGAAAATACCGCGAACATGCCAACACAGATGAACACAATCCCCGCCATAAATAACATACGTGCCAATAATCTAAATTGGTCACGGCGCGCATGTTTATCTTCTACGGTTGGTGCGTCTTGATCCGTAGGATGTTGATGATCAAACTTCAGAGCTAAGTACCATTATCATTTGACGACCTTCAATACGCGGGCCCATATCTGCTTTACCGAGTCCTTCAACGTCAGCTAAAAGGCGCTGCATGACTTTCATACCAAGATCTTGGTGCGCCATTTCACGGCCACGGAAACGCATAGAAACCTTAACCTTGTTACCCGCTTTTAAGAAACGCTGCGCATTACGCAGCTTGACTTGATAGTCATGCTCTTCGGTTGTTGGGCGGATTTTAACTTCTTTAAGGTCGATTGTTTTTTGCTTTTTACGCGCTTCATTCGCCTTTTTTTGCTGTTCGTATTTATACTTGCTGTAATCAAGTATTTTACAAACAGGCGGATCAGCGTTCGGAGACACCTCTACCAGATCCAAGCCCGCTTCTTCTGCTTTCTTTAATGCGTCAGCGGTTTTAATAACCCCCTGCATTTCCCCTTCGTCATCAATTAAACGTACTTCTGGGACGCGAATAGCTTCGTTAATACGTGGTCCGTCATCAACTGGGCGTTGCGGTTTTACTGGTCCTCTAATGGTGATCTCCTATATCTTATTTAACAATCAGTTTCATAATTTACGCGAAAACACACAAAAATCAATGAAATTCATACATGATTTTGGCGCAATTCGGTAAAATAATTCTTAATATGGCGCTTTACAGGCCTCAACAATCATTTTCACCGCTTCTTCACGGCTCATAATGTCTTGCGCTTTACTGCCAAGACGGCGCAGCGCAACCGTGTCTTCTTCGGCTTCACGTGCGCCAACAACAAATAAATGCGATGTTTTCTTGGTCATATGGTCGCGCACTTTGTAGTTGATTTTCTCATTACGAATATCAAGTTCGACGCGTAGACCTGCGGCTTTTAATTCATCATAAATTTTTGTTGCATATGCATCGGCGCTGCCCGTAATGGTCGCAACCGCGCATTGTGTCGGCGCCATCCATAATGGCATTTTACCCGCGTAGCTTTCGAGCATGATGCCGATAAAGCGTTCAAACGTACCAAGGACAGCGCGGTGGAGCATAACAGGGCGGTGCTTGCTACCATCTTCGCCAATATACGTCGCATCAAAGCGCTCAGGCAGGTTAAAGTCGAGCTGCAATGTGCCGCAGCCCCATTCACGGCCAATTGCATCGGTCAGGATATAACCCAGTTTTGGGCCATAAAATGCCCCATCACCTTCGCACAGCTCATATTCCATGCCAATGTGATCCATCGCATCCATCAAGCTTTTCTCAGCCTTGTCCCACAGCTCATCAGAGCCGACGCGCATTTCTGGGCGCGTTTCTAAAGTCAGGCGATAATCCGTAAAGCCTAAATCTTGATAGACTTTTTCTGTCAGCTGACAGAATTTTACCGCCTCGTCCAAAATTTGTTCTTCGCTACAGAAAATATGGCCATCATCTTGCGTGAATTGACGCACGCGCAGTAAACCATGCAAAGCGCCATGCGCTTCGTTACGGTGGCAGCAGCCCATTTCCGCATAACGTATAGGCAAATCTTTGTATGATTTAATGCCCTGCTTGAAGACCTGCACATGGGCAGGGCAGTTCATCGGCTTTAACGCCAAAAAATCTTTTGGCTCTTCTTTGAAAACTGGGCCGTCTTCTTCGGTGTTTGGCACAACGTCAGGGACAACGAACATGTCTTCACGGTATTTCTGCCAGTGGCCTGATATTTCCCAGAACTTAGAATGCATAAGCTGCGGCGTTTTGACCTCAACATAGCCGTCATCTTCAACGCGGCGGCGCATATATTGTTCAAGCTGGTTATAAATCGTAAAGCCGCGTGGATGCCAGAAAACTGAACCTTGCGCTTCGTTTTGGAAATGGAATAAATCCATTTCATTGCCGATGCGGCGGTGGTCGCGCTTTTCCGCCTCTTCAAGCATTGTCAAATAGGCTTTAAGCTCTTTATCATTGCGCCATGCTGTGCCGTAAATACGTGTGAGCATTGCGTTATTGCTATCGCCGCGCCAATATGCACCCGCAACTTTCATCAATTTGAACGCTGTACCGACATGTTTAGTCGTCGGCATGTGCGGCCCGCGGCATAAATCTTTCCACTCGCCTTGTTTATAGACGCTTATGGTTTCGCTTTCAGGTAAGTCTTCGATAAGCTCCGCTTTATAATCTTCGCCAATGCCGCGGAAATGTTTTATCGCTTCGCTGCGCTCCCACTCTTCGCGGATGAACGCTTCGCCTTTTTCGATGATTTGGCGCATACGTTTTTCAATCGCTTCTAAATCATCAGATGAAAACGGCTCATCGCGGGCAAAATCATAATAAAAGCCATTATCAATGGCAGGGCCAATTGTGACCTGCGTGCCGGGGAATAACTCTTGCACCGCCTGCGCCATAACATGCGCCGCGTCATGGCGGATAAGTTCTAGCCCCTCATCATCATCACGTTTGACAATGGCAATGCTATCACCATCATGCAGAACGGTTGATAAATCACAGACTTCACCATCGCGCTTAATTGCAACCGATGCTTTCGCCAAAGATTTTGAAATATTTAACGCCAAATCCATCCCCGTGCTACCCACAGCTAATTCACGCTGCGACCCATCGGGAAGGATGACTGAAATATTGTCTTGTAACTCTGCTTGCGAAGTCATTTATCTATACTTTTCTTATGCGGTTGTAATTTTAAAGTTTCTCAATAGTTATAAAAGCCGCATCAGCCCCTAAAAATCAACCATTTTGTCACAAAATAACGCGTTTTATAAACGTGATCTTACGCTAGGCATACAAAGAAGGCCGTGCAGCTTTTCGCGTTCTTTTTTCGCGCGTAGATAAGCGCCAGAAGAAAAACCATACATAGAGGCACTATTTTTACTGTTTTTTAAGCGAATTTTAACGCCTGCATTATAAACTTATGATTATAACAAATTTACGCCACTGCAGATAAAACGCGCCCGTATAAGAGGCGCGGCACAGCGTAACGTGAGGTTTGTTATATATGAGGTAACCTGAACACATATTTGGAGAGCAGCATGAATCAACTCGTCACATCATGCCCTGAGGAGGAGTATGACTTTAGCCATAACGGATTTCATCCCAAGGATCGCTTTGGCGTGATCTGTTTACGGATGTCTGGCGTAATTGACCACATTAAATTAGCGCAGAACCTACTGCCCCGCATTAAGCATTGCTATGAGCGGCACAAAGAAATACGGCTAGCGATATATTATGATGATTACCAAGGCTGGCGCGAACAAGAATTTGCGAGCGACGCACTGCAGTTAACGCCATTTCGCCATCATATCCGCAAAGTCGCGCTAATCAACCCACCAAAAGATGAGGCTGAACTTTTCACGACGCAATGGCCAACAAGCCATAAATATGTGCGCCAGTTTAACGGCGGACAAATGGATGAAGCATTGCTCTGGGTTAACAGCTAAAGCGCGAGAGAGTACATTCTTTAGTGCAAACAAAACCAAGATGAGAAGAAAACTTAACGTTCATGCATCGCGCTGCCGAGCGTTTTGACGAACGGCTTTAAGATGTAATCCATTACGGTTTTCTTGCCCGTGAGAATATCAACGCTTGTCACCATACCGGGGATGATTGGCAGCACTTCGCCCTTGCGCCTTAATTCTGTTTGATTGGTGCGAATGCGCACACGGTAGAAACTCTCCCCCTGCTCATCCATAATTGTATCGGCAGATATATCAACCACTTCGGCCTCTAACCCCCCATAGATGGAGAAATCATAGGCGGTGACTTTGACAACCGCTTTTTGCTGCGGGTGCAAGAACGCAATATCGCTCGGGCGAATACGCGCCTCGACCAAAAGCTGATCATCATGGGGCACAATCTCGACAATATCGCTACCGGGCTGCACAACACCGCCAACAGTATTGATTTTAAGATCTTTCACCTCACCATTTACCGGCGACCTAATTTCCGTACGCACTTTGCGGTCTTCCAATGCGCCTAAAGTCTGCTGAATCGTATCCATTTCAATTGTCGCTTCGGAAAGCTGCTGCTGCGCCTCGGAACGCGAGGTTTCAACAATCTCATTGATTCGCGCCTGAACCTCTTTCACAGCCAAATCAGCGCGGGGCATAGATTGCAACACGCCATTAAGCTCTGTTACTTTCTCCTGAATGCCGCGCTCTAATTGGACAAGTTCAATACGTGGCGCGGAACCACGGGCGACCAAAGGCGCAATCATGGCTTTTTCTTCACGAGAAAGGGCGAGCACGCGCGACAAATCTCTCTCGCGGGTCTTAAGCTCTAAAATCTCTTGCTCGCGCTGTGCGAGCTGCTGTTCAAGAACGCTAATTTGCTGTTTAAGCTGTCTGCGCCCAGCAGTGAAGCTTTCAAGCTCCTCACGTACACTTGAAGGCGCATTTTTCTTCACCTCTTCAGAAAAACGCAGACTATCGCTGTTTTCAGCTTCGGCCTGTAAGCGCTGTGAAGTTGCGAGTAGCCCAAAGTAACGCGCGCGGTTTGCGCCATAATCTGATGCGGCGGATATATCGCGCAACCTTAACAAGACTTGTCCCGCCGTCACGACATCACCTTCTTTGACCAAAAACTCTTCGACAATGCCGCCCTCAAGGTTTTGAATAACTTGAATTTCGCTTGATGGAATAATTTTTCCGTTACCACGCGTCACTTCATCAAGCGCTGCGAAATTTGCCCAAAGTATAAAACACACACAAAAGCCAACAATGAAGACAAGCAATAAATGCCTTGAAAGCGGCAATTCTTCATCACTGGTAAAGAATTTTTCAGCCTTAGCGCGCGCCAAATCGGCCTGTTCTTTCGCCCAGTTCGAACGAATTTTATCCCAATCGCCTTTATCATTAACGTTCAGCGACGACTCATCCTTATCGGCCTTTTTGATTTGCTCCGGATTAGTGGCCTGTGTTTTTTTATCTTTAGACATTTGTATTCTCCGCTTGCGTCCCATATTCACGCCCTTGCAATTTCGCGATCACTTCATCTTTCGGGCCGTAAGCGACCATCTTACCGCGATCAATCAAAATCAGACTATCCACCAACGTCAACATTGCGCCTTTATGCGTAATCAAAATTGTTGTGCGGCCTTGCGTAATCTTTTCAAGGCGTTTAAGCAGGCGGTTTTCCGAAGCAGGGTCCATAGAGGCCGTAGGCTCATCAAGTACCAATATCGGCGGATCATAAAGCAATGCGCGGGCAATGGCGATGGCTTGGCGCTGACCACCAGAAAGCGCTTCACCGCGTTCTCCGACCTGCGTATCAAGCCCCGCTTCCGAATCACGCAAAAATTCCATCACGCCAGAAAGTTCGGCGGCACGCAACACGGCGCTATCAGGCGCGGTTTCATGCCCCATCGTGATGTTTTCACGTACTGAGCCAAAGAACAATTGCGGGCTTTGCTGTACCGTACCAACGTTGCGGCGCAAGTCACCTGGGTCAATCTGGCGCACATCCGCGCCATCAATCTGTACTGAGCCGCTTTCAGGGGAATATAAATTCATCAATAGGCGCTCTAACGTCGTTTTACCTGAGCCCACCGCACCAATCACACCGACGCGCTCACCTTTCGGGATAGAGAAATTCACATGATCCAAAGCAGGTTTGGTTTGCCCTGGATAGCGGAAGACAACATCAGAATAGTTCACCCCACCTTCCATATGCGGCATGGCGATGAAATGTTTACCTTTCGGACGCTCAACGCCTTTTTTCATCAAATCATCAAGCTGCTTTAACGCTTCGCGGCTTTGGTTAAAGCGCGTAAGAAGGCCAGAAACCTGCGCAAGCGGCGCCATAGCGCGCCCTGAGAGGATAACGCAAGCAATCAAAGCGCCCATAGACAGCACGCCCGCATTAATCATAAACACACCAACAATAACAACCGCAATCGAAGCCACCTGCTGGACAAATAAAGAATAGTTTTGCGCAAACACAGCAACACGACGCGATTTAACAGAAGTACGCGATGCTTTATCAGCGAGTTCTTCCCAGCGGCGCTGCGTGTGACCTTCCGCAGCCTGCGTTTTAATGGTTTCAAGCCCCGTAATCGTTTCAAAAAGCAGCGCATTTTTCAGTGCATTTTCATGCATTGATTCGCGGATAATCTTCTCTAATGGCTTTTGTAAAATCCAGCCCCCAATAAGAACAAGCGGCATGGCAATCAGCGGGACAAGCGCCACTGGGCCGCCAATGATGAAAATAATCAATACGAACATCAACGCAAACGGCAGATCAATCAATGTCGCTAAAGTTGCCGAGGTAAAAAAGTCACGCAACGTTTCAAATTCGCGCATATTACTCGCAAGCACCCCTGCAGAAGCAGGACGCTCAGAAAGCTGCATCCCTAAAATCTGCTCAAATAGCATGGAAGAGATTTTTACATCCGCCTTGCGCCCCGCATAATCAAGGAAATGCGCTCGCAAATTTTTGAGAATAAAATCAAAAACAAAAACAATCAGCACGCCAATCGCCAGCACGGCTAATGTTGGGTATGACTGCTCACCATTTGGCACGACGCGGTCATAAACATTCATAATGAACAATGAATTTGCCAATGCAAACATGTTAATCATAATCGCGGCAATGCCGCTTTCAATATAGATTTTCTTATTATCTTTAAGGGTCTTCCAAAACCAGTCGCGGGTGTTATCTATCTCCGCCGGCCCCACGCGCGCATCTGTCTGTGCTTCGGCGCGGATGAAAAACGCGTAACCATTATAAGATTCTTTCAGCTTTTCAAGGCTGACCGTGCTTTTTTGATCTGGCGTTTCTGGGAACTCAACGCGGCAATCATATCCGCCGTTTTTCGCTTTTTTAACATCCCATATAATGCAAGCTTGCCCGCTATTCAGCAAAGCGATACAGGGGAAAATTGGTAAGGTGACAAGCGCATCAAGGCTGCGTTCAACCAACTGAACTTTCAGCCCCGTGCGCTCCGCCGCGCGGGCGAATAAAACGGGTGACACACCCTCTTTTGAAAAAGGTAAACCGGCCGTTAGTGCATTTAGAGACGTGCGGCGACCATAATGCCCTGCCATAATGCGCAAGCATTCTAAACGCGGAAAGCGCTGCGCCATGCGGTCGGCCTGTAGGGGGTAATCTGCTAAACCTTCGCTACGGATATGGTCTTGCGCAGGTGACGAGCTCTCACCTTGCTGTTCTTGTCCGTTTTGATTTTCGTTATGTGCATCTTCTTGTGAAGACATGGGCAGAGCTCCTCCTTAAGAATAAAGGCTTGGCGGTCGCTGAATATAATAAATGGGCAAATTTACGTTTGAGAGTAAATGTGCCCATCTAAAAGAATTTAAACGCTAAAGCTTTAAAAAATCTTAAAGTTTTGCTTCTGAAGGCCCGTCAACACCAATAATCGACATCAAGTCACCACGCACGGCAAGCAAGCGGTAAATGGCGAACATTTCTAAATATTGGTTATTCACGGTGTTTGAGCGTGAAACGACAAGCTCATTTTGCGCATCAAGAACATCCAGAAGCGTACGGCGATTAAGATTAAACTGGTCAAGATAAGCATTTACAACTTGCTGATTGGCTTTTTCTTGCAAACCGAACTGCTTGACGCGCTCACGCGCCGCTTCACGACCAGCCCATGTTTGACGCACTTCATCTTCAATTGTACGCGCGGTTTGTGCGCGACGTTCTTTTGCCTCAGCTGTACGGTAAACAAGCTCTTTGGTGCGCGCTACATCAGCGCCGCCACGATAAAGGTTCCAGTTTACAACAACCAATGCAGAAGCGCTTGTGTCTTTACCATCAATGCCGCCAAGGTCGTTACCTGTACGGCCATTCATCTGGAAATCAACCTGCGGGTAGAAAGTCGACATTGTGCCCATTTTTTCGGCATGCGCGACTTCGATATCTGCTTCTAACACATCCAAAGTTGGGCTATAAGCAAGCGCCTTGTTGATTTCTTCTTGCACACTGCCAGATAATGCTGTCGCCGGTATAACGGGCATATCAAGCATTGAAGGCATGTAGCCAACCTCACGTTTGAAGGCGGCTTCGGCAACGCGCAGAGATTCTGTGTTATTGGCAAGCTGCGCATTTGCATTCGCCAAACGTGCACGCGCCTGTTCAACATCAGCTTGTGTGCTGCGGCCTGCGCCTGCGCCGTCTTTAATCATCGTCAAAATCTCAACGTGTTTATCAACGTTTGTTTTTTGAATGTTACGCAGATCGCGCTGGCGTTTTACTTCTAAGTAATTTTCAACAATGTTCAGGCCAACAAGCTCTAATGTTTCATCAACGCGGCTTGTTGCTGATTGAATACGGCGCTTTTGACGCTCAACTTCGTATTTGGTTTCATAACCATCAAAAAGCATTTGCGTTAAAGTTACGCCCGTATCATAACGCCACATTGTTTCAGTGTCGTCATTATCCAGCCCGCCACGCGTTCCTGGGTCATCGCTATACTCAAGGCCTGTATCGCCGTTAAAGTCGATAGACGGCAAGTAAAGCGCCTTGGCTTGATCTAATTCTTTGTCCGTTGCACGGCGGCTATTTTGTACCACAGCCGTACGTGGGTTTGTCAGCACGCCAATCGCCACAGCGTCCTTGAGCGTTCTGATTTCCTTTAATTCCTGTGCATTAGCTGCGCCTGTGCCGCCGATGACCAGCGCAGATACGCTAAAACCTAACAATGAAATCGCACGAATAGCATTCATCTTAAAATTCTCCTAATTGACCCCTACCAGATATTTGGTAAAAAATTTATCGTTAGTCGATAAACGAGTTTTAAATACAACTCAAGTATATAATGCCTTTTTTTCAATATGCTGACAACCGTTCTTTTGCCTCACGTGATGTGTAAGGGGCATAGAAATCACAACAAGCCATGTGATAACTGCGTATAGAAGTCAAAAAAAATTACACGCCTTGATTGGTTTCGCGCTATAATTATATTAATATATGTAATACGTCACAATAATATACAAAGTAGGTAAATATAAAAATGTTATCACCCCTTATGGATGACAATAATCACAATGATAAGCCCGCACGTCTTGATTCGGATGAAAATGCCGATGGGCAGGACCATAATCAAACGGGACTTTTGATCAAAACCAAGCCAAAGACAAAGAAGCCGTCAATGTATAAGGTTTTGTTGCTGAATGATGATTACACCCCCATGGAGTTTGTCGTCCATATATTAGAGAAGTTTTTCAACAAAACACGCCAAGAAGCCACCGATGTCATGTTGCACGTACATCGCCGCGGCGTAGGACTTTGCGGGGTCTACACATATGAGGTCGCAGAAACCAAAGTGACGCAAGTCATGGATTTCGCACGCGCCAATGAACAGCCGCTACAATGCACATTAGAGCGCGACTAACAAAAAAAAACAAAACGAACCGTATTGAATTGTCCGATTGGGCAGAAAGGCCAAAAATGCTTTCTAGCAATTTAGAACAAACACTGCATAACGCGCTCAGCATTGCCAATGATCGTCAACATGAATTTGCGACGCTAGAACACTTACTTTATGCGTTAACCGAAGACCAAGACGCCATGGCCGTTTTGCGCAGCTGCGGCATTTCAATCACCGATTTGAAAGACCAACTTGCCACATATATGGACAATGAATTTTCCGAACTTGTGAACCCAGAGAGCGAAGAAGCCAAACCAACGACAGCCTTTCAGCGCGTTTTACAGCGCGCCGCGATCCATGTTCAATCATCAGGCCGCGATGAAGTCACCGGCGCAAATGTTTTGGTTGCTTTATTTTCTGAGCGCGAAAGCCATGCGGTTTATTTCCTGCAGGAACAGGACATGACACGCTTTGATGCGGTGAATTACATCTCACATGGCATAGCCAAAGTACCTGGTCAAAGCGACGTTGCAAAAACAATCAAAGGCGCAGATGAAGAAACCCAAGAAGGCGATGAGAGCGTTAAAACAGGGCAAGATGCCTTAAACGCTTATTGCCGCGACCTGAATGAAAAGGCCCGCGAAGGCAAAATTGACAACCTTATTGGCCGCGCCAAAGAAGTTGAACGCACGGTACAGATTTTATGTCGCCGGTCTAAAAACAATCCGCTTTACGTTGGCGATCCTGGTGTAGGCAAAACGGCGATTGCCGAAGGTCTCGCCAAGCGCATTATAGATAAGGACGTGCCTGAAGTTTTGCTCGAAAGCGTAATTTACTCGCTTGATATGGGCGCCCTGCTCGCAGGTACACGTTACCGCGGCGACTTTGAAGAACGCATCAAAGCCGTGTTATCAGAAATTGAGAAAATAGATGATGCCATATTATTTATTGACGAGATTCACACCATTATTGGCGCCGGCGCAACATCTGGCGGCGCGATGGATGCGTCGAACCTGCTTAAGCCTGCGCTTTCCAATGGCGAGCTGCGCTGCATAGGTTCAACCACATATAAAGAATACCGCAATTACTTTGAGAAAGACCGCGCGCTTGTGCGCCGCTTTCAAAAAATTGATGTTAATGAACCGAGCGTTGATGAAGCCATTGATATCCTTAAAGGACTGCGCAAATATTACGCCGAGCATCACAGCGTAGAATATACCGATGAAGCGATAAAGGCCGCTGTAGAGCTTTCTAACCGTTATATTGGTGAGCGTAAGCTTCCCGATAAAGCGATTGACGTTATTGACGAAGCGGGCGCAGCGCAAAACCTTGTGGCAAAAGACCAACGTAAAAAAATTATTGATGTCGAAGACGTCGAAGCCGTGATCGCACAAATTGCACGCATCCCTGCAAAAAGTGTCTCAAAAAGCGACAAAGACGTCCTTTCACGCCTAGAGCGCGACCTCAAAACACTTGTCTTCGACCAAGATGAAGCGATTTCTCGTCTATGCGATTCTATCAAAATGGCGCGCGCCGGCCTGCGCGACCCTGAAAAGCCGATTGGCTCTTACCTGTTCTCTGGCCCAACGGGCGTTGGCAAAACGGAAGTTTGTAAACAGCTTGCCCACACAATGGGCATCGACTTTATCCGCTTTGATATGTCGGAATATATGGAACGCCACGCCGTATCACGCCTAATTGGCACGCCGCCAGGTTATGTTGGCTTTGAACAAGGCGGGCTTTTAACTGATAAAATCGACCAAACGCCGCACTGCGTCTTACTGCTTGATGAAATTGAAAAAGCGCACCCTGATATTTACAATTTGTTGCTACAAGTTATGGATTACGGCAAGCTGACTGATAATAACGGCAAGACAATCGATTTCCGCAACGTGATTTTGGTCATGACAACGAATGCTGGCGCTAAAGAGCTCTCGAAAACGCCGATTGGCTTTATGAACACCATAGCCGATCAGGACGATTCAGAAGAAATCAAGCGCACATTCTCTCCTGAGTTCCGCAACCGCCTTGATGCGATTGTACCATTTACCGCGCTTTCGCCTGACACCGTCATTCAAATCGTTGATAAGTTCATCATGCAGCTTGAAGCGCAGCTTTCCGACCGCAATGTTGTGATCACGCTGAGCGATGCGGCGCGTCATTACCTTGGCAATAAAGGCTATGACCCCGCCATGGGCGCACGCCCCCTTGCCCGCGTTATACAAGATGATGTGAAAAAAGAGCTCGCCGAAGAATTGCTGTTTGGCAAATTAACCGAAGGCGGCGACGTGATTATTGATGTTGTTGATGATGCTTTATTCTTTGAATACCCAAAACAGCGCCGCATTACAAAGAAAGCCGGCGAAACAAAAACAACAGGCAAAACCAAAGAAAAAGAGAAGACCAGCGCCGCTGATGATAAAAAAACCACGAGCAAGGCTAAACCACGCAAAAAGAACAAAAAAGACGATTAAAAACGCCCTCGACCATCAGATACAAACCATGATTTTATCGTACAAATGCGATATTATTTGCACTGCGTTAAAAGCCGTGTTAAACCCTGTGGCTTGGCGGTATAGAGGCAATAATAATGCACGCTTTACGGCGGCGCATAAAAACTATCTACAAACAATTTAGGTAAAATGCTCTATGAATTTAACCATTGCAAAACATATGCTATAGTAAGCTAGTATGGTTAATCGCGTTGTATAAATTATAAAAAAATATTGAGTATGCAGAACAAACTGAATTTAAAAACCATAATCGGCAAGCCGATACCGTTGCGTGCGCGTTACTTCACAACAAAGAACAACATGCCGCGCCTACGTTATGTGTCACTGCTTAGTGCAGCTGTGCTGTTAACTGGTGTATCCGCATTTAATGGCAAAAACTTAATGGCTGATAACACTTTAGAAATCATCCAGATTTCTGACCAAGCGCATAATGACCGGGCCTACAAGCTTTCTCAACATATCGCGCCGAGCATTATTGACACGCAGACAGACGCTGCTGTAATTGCGCAGCAGCCGCCTGAAGATCTACGCATGGCTTATGCCGATATCCCAGAAAACATTCAAAACGATTTGATGAGCAAAGTTACTTCGATTGGTAAAAGCGCAAATTCAACCATTGATGCGATAAAAGAGCAACTTAAATCAGGCGCGCAAAACGCCGCGAAAGAGCCCCTCCCCGCCGCGCCGAAGAAAATTAGCGTCACCTTGAAAAAAGGCGACACATTAACGGGCTTATTGCGCAAACAAGGCATCGGCGCAAGTGAAGCTTACCGCGCGGTTGATGCGCTTTCAAAAGATTACGACCCGCGCAGTATGAAACCTGGGCTTAAAATCGATATTATGTTTGGCGACGAACGCATTGTAGACGGCGAAAGCTATAAAACCATCGCGATGCTTGATGTACCATTTGACCAGATAAAATCAGCACGCGTAACGCTGAACGATGACGGTAAATTCACATCAGCGCGCCATGAGAAAGAAATTGTCTACATAGAGAAATCTGGCGCATTTGACGTTGAGGTCTCTTTGTTCGGCTCAGCGCAAAAAGCCGATATTCCCCACAGCGTTGTCGCAGAGGCGATGCGCATTTATTCATGGAATGTCGACTTCCAAAGAGATTTACGCAAAGGCGACCATTTAAAGCTACTCTACCGTGAAGCAACTATTAAAGAAACAGGCGAAGCCGCAGGACAAAAAGAAATTTTATTTGCACAGCTTACCCTGTCAGACCGCGACCTGCCGATTTACCGCATGGAATTTGATGATGGGCGCGTTGATTACTTTCAAGAAGACGGACGCAGCATTCGTAAAGCGCTAATGCGTACGCCTATTAATGGCGGGCGTTTATCTTCTGGCTTTGGTATGCGCAAACACCCTGTGCTTGGTTACGGCAAAATGCATAAAGGCATTGATTTCGCTGCGCCTACAGGCACAAAAATCTATGCTGCAGGTGATGGCGTTATTGAATATATTGGGCGCAATGGCAGCTTTGGCAATTATGTGCGTATTCGCCATAACTCCAAACTTAAGACAGCCTATGCCCATATGAATCGTTTTGAAAAAGGCCTGCATAAAGGTGACCGCGTCCGCCAAGGCGACGTTATTGGCCGCGTCGGCACAACAGGACGTTCAACTGGGGCGCATCTACATTATGAAGTCCATGTTGATGGTCGCCAAATGAACCCAAGATCCGTGAAGCTGCCAACAGGCGAAAAGCTTAAAGGTGAAATGCTGAGTGCGTTTAACAAAACGGTAAAAACATACCAAACACGCTATGCGATGCTGCAAAACCAAATCCGCGTTGCCGATGCATCAAAAGCGCAGAGTGATGGCGACAGCTATAATGAGTAGCCCCCGTTCACTTCATTTAACGACACCATCTCGCGCTTCCAAGCTGATATAAGTTTGACATAACGCACACTCTCTGCTATTAAATGCGAAATAAATAATAGCGAGAGTTTCATATGTATATTTTAGATCAACAAAACTTCATCGATACACGCCGCCAACATATTGGACGCAGCGATATGATGCCTGATGTTTCGATTTCAAGAAAGTCAGATGGCGCTAAACTTACCAATGATTTTGACGCCTCGACCGCAGATGATGTTTATGTGCTGGCGTATAAAGACCGCGAGACAAAACAAGTCAAAACCAAAGATATTAAAATCGTCCCCTTACAGCGCTAAACAGCCTTACTAGCGCAGCTGATCGCCAATTTTGATATAACCGCCATTAAGCGCTGAAGCAAAATCCATTGCTTTGGCATTTTCAGGCTGTAACTTTGTTATTTTGAGATATTCTCGCGCCGTATCTGCGCCGCAGGACACAACACCTTTTTTACTCATCACCATGCCAGCATGGCTTGCATCGAAGGCTGAGTTTTGCTCGGCACCTAGAAATTCAACAGCATGAATTTTTAAACGTTTGCCATTTTGATCCATGCACCACACACCAGGCCAAGGCGTTAAAGCACGCATTTGGCGTTCAATAAACGCTGCGCCATTTGACCAATCAATGCGCCCATCATCACGGCTTAGCATTGATGCATAATTTGCCAATGCATCGTCCTGCGCTTCGCTTTCCAAATGTCCCGCTTCCGCCAAAATATCCAGCGCCTTCAACGTTAGTTTCGCGCCTGATGCTGCCAATGAATCATGCAGTGAAGATGCATTTGTTTCATCGGTAATTGGCAAGGATTCTTTTAAAATCATCGCGCCCGTATCCAGCCCCTTATCCATCTGCATAATCGTAATGCCTGTTTCATCATCACCCGCAAGGATCGCACGCTGAATGGGCGCCGCCCCGCGCCAGCGCGGCAGCAGTGAACCATGAATATTTAGACAGCCATATTTGGGCGCATTAAGGATTGAGGGCGGAAGCAACAAACCATAAGCCGCAACAATAGCAACATCCACATTAAGGTCTTCAAAAACCTTGACTGCATCAGGCTCTTTTTTAAATGATTTCGGTGTATGAACGGGAATACCATGCAGCTCGGCAAGTAAATGCACGGCTGATTTTTGCACCTTATTGCCACGACCTTTTGGGCGCGGCGGCTGTGAATAAACGGCGACAATGTCATGCGCACTGTCAAACAGCGCACCCAGCGCGACAGCGGCAAAATCAGGTGTACCCATAAAGGCAATGCGAAGTTTTTTTAAAGACATGAAAAGCTTTCCGTTTTAGATGAACGATCTAAGCTTATAACGTTTAGCGCGCCGAATTGGCAAGGTGAAATTTTAGGCCGCGAGGGTTAGACCAGCCTCGCGCACAACATCCTGAATATTTTGCGGCTTGCCGCGTATCTGCAAGGACGTCTGATCGCTTGCGGGCGCAGCGTATTCTTCCGCGTCATAGAAAACGCCTGTCTGCTGCACAGCTAAAGCGCTTGCCAGCACTACGCCATATGATGCCGCTTGGGCCGCCTTCACCGACCGCCCGCCGCGGCTTATACCATAACCTTGTTCTGAGCAATACCTATTCGCAGCCCCATGCGCTGCCATCGCCGCAGCAAACCCTGTAACGCTTGCAAAATATCCGAAGGTTGCTGCGTTCGAAAGACTTGTCGCCTGCGTCACGGCTTCAATGCTTACCCCCGCAACAGTGCCGAACGTATAGCCCAGTACCATCATCTTGCCCCCACCATATTTTGCACAAAAACCTGGATAATCCATACTCTTTACTCCGCTGTATAAAATGCACGTTCAATTTGCGGCATTAATGCTTTCAGACGCGCAAGCGAAGGCTTAACAAAAGTACCGCCGCAGCCAAAAGTGCCGCCAATCATGCCATCACTATAAGATGCGCCATTTTCTTCAAAAATCTCATGCCAGAAATCACGCTGTTCTTGGTCACCCTTATAATAAGCATATTCGACCGCAGGGCGCACTGCGCTGACAAGCGCTTTTAAGGCTGATTTATTAATAATAATTTGCCCTGCCTCTTCATTGCGGTTACATGCTTCGCCAATCATCATATTACGAAAGGCGGCCGTTTTAAATTCAGCAAAAGGGTGTTTAAGCAGCGCCTTGAGGGCGAAGCCAACATCCAATGTTAAGTCGGGGTTTTTGACATTGAAATCATCAAAGCGTTTATAAGCGCGATAAAGCGGCGATGCACGCCATGATGCTAAATCAAGCAGAACGTCTTTGCCGTTTTTATCAAGAATGTTTAATGTGAATGCAGCCGTTGGGCCGAACGGACCGAAGGTCTTTGATTCAATTTTATACTTCACCATTTCATAAGGCGATGCACTAAGCGCCGCTTCTCTGGTTAAGCTTTTTTTGTTGTTATTTAGGATGGTCAATTCCCGCATAATCATTTCCTCACAATTTATAGATACTCTTTTTCTTTATTATTATGGGTGCATATTTACATAATATTAGCAAAGAGTCAAGTAGATATGTAACGCAGCGTTACAATTAGTGAGTTTATGGGGAATTTACTTTCTTATTTTCACTGACTAATATAAATTCACTGCTCACATTCAAAGCCATATAAATTAGCGTACACACATGACAGACACATCTTTAAATATTGTAATCCTTGCCGCAGGTAAGGGCTCGCGCATGAAGTCCCAAAAACCCAAGGTTCTCCATGAACTTGCAGGCCGGCCGCTTATTTCATGGTTGATTGAATCTGCGATGCAATTAAACCCTGAAAAAATCATTGTCGTCACCGCCCCTGACATGGATGATGTCCGTGAAGTGGTTAAGCCGCATAGCAGCGTCATTCAGCATAAAGCCCAAGGCACAGGCGATGCGGTCAAGGCCGCCCTGCCCGCATTAGAAGGCCATAAAGGCGATGTCCTCATTTTACTTGGCGATGCGCCCCTACTCGCCCATGATACGATGCAAGACCTTATAGATGCCCGTCATTTGGATAATGCGGGGCTTTCCGTACTTGGCGTTGAGCTTGATGATCCGTATGGTTATGGCCGCCTTGTCCCTGACAAGCACGGTAAACTTGCGCGCATTGTTGAACAAAAAGACTGCACAGAAGAAGAAGAAGAATTAAACGTGATTAACACAGGCGCATTTTGCGTTGATGGCGCGCGCCTTAAATCATGGCTTGACCAGCTTGATTGCAACAACGCACAAGGCGAATATTACTTCACTGACCTCCCTGCCATCGCCGCCGCAGAAAAAGTCAAAACTGAAATCTGCATTAGCTATGATGAAGACGAAGTCGCAGGGATCAATTCACGTGCGCAGCTTGCCCATTTGGAATCTGTTGTGCAGCACGCTTTGCGTCAGCGCGCAATGGATAATGGCGCGACATTGCTTAGCCCTGAGAGCGTTTATTTTTCATGGGACACAGAGTTAGGCCAAGATGTTGTGGTTGAACCCAATGTATTTTTTGGCCCCAAGGTTAAAGTCGCAAATAATGTGCGCATCAAAGCGTTTTCTCATTTAGAAGACTGCCAAATAGCTGAGGGCGCTGATATTGGGCCTTATGCTCGCCTGCGCCCTGGCGCAGATATTGGCGAAGGCGCGCGCATTGGTAATTTCGTCGAAGTCAAAAAAACCCGCGTGGGCAAAGGCAGCAAAATTAACCATTTAAGCTATGCTGGTGATGGGGAAATTGGCGACGGGGTAAATATCGGCGCAGGAACAATTTTCTGTAATTATGATGGCTATGATAAACACACGACAATTATTGGTGATGGCGCGTTTATTGGCTCTAACACCACAATCGTTGCTCCGGCCAAAATTGGCGCAAACGCATTAATCGCAGCCGGCAGCGTTGTTACCAAAGAAGCACCCAATGACGCGCTTTATGTGACGCGCATGAAACCAATGATTAAAGAAGGCTGGGTTACTAGTTTTCAAGCAAAAAAGACAAAGAAATAGGATAGATTAATATGTGTGGAATTATTGGCATTATTGCAAAGCAGTCAGCAGCCCCTTCATTGGTTGAAGGCCTTAAGCGCCTTGAATATCGTGGCTATGACAGCGCAGGTATTGCGACAATCGAAAACGGCAAGATTGAACGTTGCCGCGCCAAAGGCAAGCTTATCAACCTTGAAGAAAAGCTAAAAGGCGAAACCTTTTCGGGGCACGTTGGCATAGGCCACACACGATGGGCAACGCATGGCATTCCGAACGAGGAAAACGCCCACCCCCACGCCACAGATAAAGTCGCCGTTGTTCATAATGGCATTATTGAGAATTACCGCGAAATTAAAGATGAGCTTAGCGAAAGCCAAGTCCATTTTGAAAGCGAAACCGATACTGAAGTCATCGTTCATTTAATCAGCAGCTATTTAACGCAAGGCCTTGCCCCCAAAGAGGCTGCTTTTAAAGCCCTTGACCGCTTAGAAGGCGCATATTCTCTCGCCATTATTTTTGCGGGCGAGGAAGAATTAATGATCGGCGCACGTCATGGGACGCCGCTTGCCATTGGTTACGGCGACGGTGAAATGTTTATCGCTTCAGATTCTTACGCCCTTGCGCCGCTAACCAAAAAGATCAGCTTTTTAGAAGATGGCGACCGCACAATTGTTACCCGCGCTGGCGTCACCGTCTATGATAATGATAATAACCCCGTTGAGCGCCCTGTGCGCATTACCGCGCAATCTGGCGCGACAACAGGCAAGGGCGAATACCGCCATTTCATGCTCAAAGAAATTTACGAACAGCCCGCCGTGATTGGCGATACGCTCAACAGCTTTGTTCACCCCTCAACAGGCCATATTACGCTGCCTGATGATATTGTCGAAACATTACACAAAAGCCCGCGCATTACATTAGTGGCCTGTGGCACGGCGTTTTACGCCTGTATGGTTGCCAAATATTGGTTTGAACAATTTGCGCGCATCCCGTGTGAAATTGATGTCGCCTCAGAGTTCCGCTACCGCGAAGCGCCCATGCCTGAAGGCGGCGTGGCGATTTTTGTCTCTCAATCAGGTGAAACGCTCGATACGCTTGAAGCATTGCGTTACTGTAAGCGCCAAGACCAAAAGATACTGTCTATCGTCAACACGATTGAAAGCACGATTGAGCGCGAAAGTGACTTTGTGCTGCACACATTGGCAGGGCCAGAAATTGGCGTAGCTTCAACCAAAGCTTTTACCACGCAGCTGACCACCCTTGCCTGCCTCGCCCTCGCCCTTGGCGTGAAGCGCGGTAAAATAGATGCCGCGCAAGAACAAGAAATTGCCGATGCATTACGCAGCATCCCAACAGAGGCAGCCAACATCCTTAACCATGATGATGAAATCCGCAACATCGCCAAAGAGCTGATTGATGCGAAAGATATGCTCTATATCGGGCGCGGGCTTCTCTATCCACTTGCGCTTGAAGGCGCATTAAAAATGAAAGAAATTTCATATATCCACGCCGAGGGATACGCCGCAGGTGAAATGAAACACGGCCCCATCGCCCTGATTGACGAAAACATGCCGATTTGCGTCCTCGCGCCCAATGATGCGCTATACGAAAAAACAGCATCCAATGTGCGCGAAACAACCGCGCGCGGCGGGCAGGTGTTATTATTCTCTGACGCGGCAGGCTGCGAAGCGCTCAAAGACCAAAGCAAATGGACAGTGACATTAGGCGATATCCACCCTTACATCTCGCCCATACTCTACTCCCTGCCGATGCAAATGCTGTCTTACCATGTTGCCGTCCTTAAAGGCACCGATGTTGACCAGCCGCGCAATCTCGCAAAATCGGTGACGGTAGAATAATGGTAGGTAAATTCATCACCACGGACACACCGATACATGACGCGACCTTAAATGTGCTTGCGCATTTACCGACTGCAAGCCTTGATGCGGTAGTTGATGATGGTGTTTGGGCAAAACTAGCGGATGCGGATTTCATGCGTATTGCGACGCTATTAGCGCAGAAAAGCTATGATGAAGGCGGCTGCCCGATTGGGGGGCTTATCATTGATAATCTCAGCCGCAAAATTATCGGTAAGGGGCATAATACCCTCGTCCAAGAGGATCACCCTTATAATCACGGCGAAACATCTGCTATTCGCGATGCAGGGCGCGCCGATTTTAGCCGCTGCACAATTTTCACAACGCTTAGTCCGTGTGATGTTTGCGCGGCGCTGATTTACATGCGTCAATTTAGCCGCGTGGTCGTGGGCGACATCACCAATGCCGTCGGCAATGAAGATATGCTACGCGATAAAGGCGTAATGGTAGATATATTAGAAGATACGCACACCATTGCACTTTATAAAAAATATCGCACCGAGAAGCCAGAGCTTGATTTAGAAGACTGGAAAGGCAAAGCCGCGCTATAAAAAATCAGCCTTGCTTTTCGCCTGCATTGCTTTTATTTATAGCCCGAGTTTTTAATCTATAGGGCGAAAAATGCAAAACTTCAAAACCATAGCCGCATTACGGGCATTTCAGAAAAGCTGTAAAGATAAAAGCGAAACGCTCGCCCTTGTCCCCACTATGGGCGCGCTGCATGATGGGCATTTGTCGCTTGTGAAGCTTGCGCAGCAAAAAGCTGACCATGTAATTGTATCTATTTTTGTCAATCCAACGCAATTTGCCCCGCATGAAGATTTTGATGCCTATCCGCGCGTCGAAGATGCTGACGCAGCAAAGCTTGCACCGCTGGGCATAGCAGGTCTATTTACGCCACGCGTTGCTGAAATGTATCCTGAGGGCTTTGCCTGCAATCTTTCTATCACTAGCGCTTTAACCAATTGCCTTTGCGGCGCCGCGCGACCGTCGCATTTTGATGGTGTGGCGATAATCGTTAGTAAGTTATTATTACAAAGCCGCGCTGATATCGCTGTTTTTGGGGAAAAAGATTGGCAGCAATTACAGGTTATTCGCCGCGTCAATGCTGATTTGAATATTGATTGCGAAATTATCGGCGCCCCGATTTGCCGTGATGGGGAGAGCGGCCTTGCTCTCTCATCGCGCAATGCCTATTTAAGTGACGCAGAGCGTAAATCAGCGGGGCAGTTAAATGTTATCCTTGCCGCCTTTGCTGGCGATATACGCGCGGGACGCGACATTGATGCCGCGCAAAGCGAAGCGAAAGACAAAATCAGCGCCGCTGGGTTCGGACAAATTGATTACTTGGAATGCCGCACAGCGCAAAGCCTAGAGCGCGTGACAATTTTCAACCCAAAACAAGCTTGCCGCGTTTTCGTCGCGGCAAAAATAGGCAGCGCAAGGCTGATTGATAATATGGCGGTTTAGGTCGCTTAATAAGGCCCTAACGTTTGACCAAACGGAACATCATCATATATTCACGCATAAATTTTACTAGCTCCATTGGGTTTTTGATGTAACGGTCACCGCCTGCCGTGTAAGGGAAAAATTCATCACAATTAAGGCGGTTAATCGCAATATCAAACCCTGCCTTATCAAAGCTGGTCGCAATGTCATTAAGCGAATAATTTTGCGGCGGCACCGGTGAAAATTCACTGACCACACTATACCAGCGCGGCCATAATGGGTTTTCTGCATATTCGCCAATCACCAAATAGTAAACGCCGCCCGGCTTTAATGCATCGTATATTTCACGGGCATGGGCATCCATATCAGGCAGCAAATAGACAACTTCATGCGAAAAGGCAAAATCAAAGCTGCCGTGATGAGCTGGGATTTCATCATTATGCGCGTATGAAATGGGGCGCGTTCCCTTTTGGGCATTGGCGTAAGCAACGCTATCACAGGCAATATCAACGCCGATCGCCTCTTTAAACGGTTTAGCATCATATAACATACGCAAGAAACCACCGCGATTACAGCCAAAATCAAGGATTTTTGCATCTTTTAGGCTCGGCTCAACAATTTGGCTGACCATTGCGCGCCAAGATGGGCCGTGGCCTTCTTGCATATATTCTTCACCGACAAGGTCGTCCCATGTTTTTACTTTTACTGCGCTCATTATATTTGTCCTTATATATTTAAATCTGTATTAAAAACCGCTTTTAGAATTTTTGCCCCAACGGGGTTAAGCTGACGCGGCGATACATATTTTTTTCCATCTTTTCAGGCAGCGCGCCAAAGGTAGTGGCAGAGGTAAAAATATGTTCAGGCAATTGATTATCTAGGTTTAATGACAATATGCCGCCATCGCTATTAACGGCTGCATTAAACTTGTCTTTAAGCTCACTCAGTTCATAACCGCCGCTGAGAAGCTGTTTAATATATGGCGGCAGGTTTTCATTTAAATCAGCGCCATACTCTGCCGTCATTAATTTTTGCGAGACCCACGCCACGTTATCAGCGCTGATTTGCGGCAAATTCGCGCGGCCTTGCACAATGTCCTTATCAAAGGGGAAGCCATCAGCCGCAGCTTCTTCGATGACTAATTTTTTAACGTCTGGCAATTTATAGACTTCGCAGGCGGTTGTAATGCCGGGATTGACCTGAAAATAGGTCATATCCTTGCCCGTCAAAGCACGACCTTCAATATAGAACGTTCGCCACGCCAGTTCATTCATATATTTATCCGCGGCATCGGCAAGTAAGCCATATGTCGCGCGGCTTGATGCTAAGGCCGAGAGGGAGACAATCCGCAAATCATCGACCTGACGGTTAAGCAGCATATCATATGACATTGCCGCCATGTTATAGACGAAACGCAGGCGCTTATTCGCCGCCCCCTCAACCGTGCTAACATCTTCTTGATCCATCGTTTTAAACGGAATGCCGCCTTGCTGGGCAAAGGATTGATACAGGCCAAGTCCGACGGATTTTATCGGCGCGTCCTTGGCAAAAGTTGCAAGCCCATCATAAATTTCATGAACAATTTCAGGGCGGCCTAAATCACCATCCAGAATTTGAATATGGCTATCAGGCACATGTTTAAACACATCTGCGGCTATGGCGCTGTCTTTTACATGAAGGATTACGCGGCAGCCTTTATCAAGCAGGCGCTCGGCAATCGCGCTGGTATTATTCAACAAGTATTTCTTATCTTGCGGCGCGTAGCGACTAAAGCTGTGGGTCGCAAATTCGCCGTGCAATGCTTGATCATAAGCGGTAAATGATGCGCCCGTGACAATGTAAACTGGCTTTGCGCCTTTGGCGTTAGGATTTTGCGTCCAAGACGATAATTTTGCGCCGAAGCTTTTATCAATAAACGCTTGAAGCTGCGCTTTTTTCTGCATATCTGTCATTTGACCCTACCAATATAATGTGCCGAAAGGCGTAATTTGTCGCAATGCTGCTTTTGACAAAGCGTCATTACGTTGTTGTTTTTCAGCCTCTACACGCTGATTTTTTACGTTTTTAAGCGGCGCATCGTCTTCTAACTTGTCTGCCTCGGCTGCCCTTTTAAAGAATTTTGAAATACACATAACGCCCCCCTTTGAAACAATCCATTGCGAATGAGAATGATTCTTAGTTAATAACCCTCCTTTCGTCAAGATGTAAATGAGAATTATTTGCAACTGGCGTGAATATGTTGCAAATGGCGTTGTAATTATTGGGTTTTACATGGTATAGTTTCGGTCAATATAACGATCAACTTCACCGCTATATCAGCGCAATTTAAAAGGCCCCCATCATGTCACTCGAATCGATCACCGAAAAAATCCGTCAAAAAATTTCTATGGCGCACGGCATAGATGCCAGCATTAAATTTGACTTCGGCGATGATGGTGTGATTTTTATTGATGCAAACCAAAGCCCCGCGAGCGTCAGCCACGATGACGATGATGCGGACACCACGTTTAGCTGCTCGCTTGATGTTTTTGAAAAGATTGTCAGCGGTGAACAAGACCCAAACATTGCCTTTATGATGGGCAAAATCAAAATACGCGGCAATATGGGCTTGGCGCTGAAACTCAATTCAATATTAGAAGATTAATTAAGGCTTCGGTTTTAGGCTTGGCTGCTTGGCGGCACGCTTCGGCGCGGCATCCTCACCATAATTATACAGCCCCTCATCAGCGATAAGCTGCGCGACATCTGCGTTTAACCCCATAGTATCGGGCTGTTTTTGCGCAAGATTGGCACGAATAACCGTTGATGATAATTCGACAACAGGGGACTGCACCAAATAAAAACCACGATCCTCTTTAAAAGAGACTTCATCGTCATGCATGGTTAAGTTAAGCTGCGATGCTTTAATTGCCTTGGCATTTTTTACGGCTGTAATTTCTTCATCTGATTGGGTACGGTTCATAACCATGATTAAGTGGTTGGCGACCATATCTTCCCAGCCGCCCCATTCATGAAATGTTGTGATGTTATCAGAGCCCATCATCCAGACAAATTCATGGTTTGGGTAATCAGCGCGCAGACGTTTTAAGGTTTCGGAAGTCTCGATAAAGTCTTGCCCTTCATCTAAATAGCTTTGCTCAATATCTGTAACTTTAAGCCACGGCAAATGCGCGGTCATCAGCTCTGACATTTTTTTGCGGTGAGACAGGTCAGCATAGATGCTTGGATCTTTGTAAGGGTTGCGCGGGGCAACCATCATCCACACGCCATCACAGCCAAGCGCTTCATGCGCCTTTTGCGCGATGTGCAAATGCCCTTCATGCGGAGGGTTGAAAGAACCACCAAATAATACGATGCGCTGCTTTTCAGCCGCACGCTCAAAGCTTTGTTTCGCCATGCTGCTTATGCTTTCTGTATTTTACTTTAAACCTTACCCTGCCATATGTAGAAAAATTTAACAATTATGTCCAGTTTTTTATTTGACATAGCACATGGAACTTCCTATAACTCAGAGCTATAATAATAAAATTATGGATCCGCAATGAAAGTCATACTCGGCAGCGCCGTTGCCACAGGGATAAGAGACGCATTTAACGCCGCCGCCGATGCAGGGGACTTCAAACTGCTGAGCGCGAGCCTTGCAACATTCCCAAGCTCTGAATCTTTTGCTGAAGTCATTTTAGATGAGCAAACGCTACACGCTGATGAGATTAAGGGCCAGAATGTCACTATCGTCCAATCCATGCGCGAACCAATAGACATTAGCGCCATGCAATTAATTTTCGCGATTAAGAATATCAAAGAGCTTGGCGCGAAAAATATCATCGCCGCAGTGCCTTTCATGCCTTATAACCGCCAAGATCGTGCTTTTGACGGCAGATTATGCTCTATTGGTTCAAAATATTACGCTGAAATGCTAAAAAATGCGGGCGCGACACATATTATCAGCTCTGAAATGCACTCAAAAGCATCAGAAGGCTTTTACAATGATGTTTTTGGTAAAGAAAACGTAGTTTTACTTAAGAATTCCGCAATTTTTGCGGCAGATGCGCGCGAAAATGATAATGCGAGTGCTATTATTGGCGCGCCAGATGGCGCAGACAAACCAAAAGACGCAGGCCAGCGCCGCGCAGCCGATTTGCGCCGCACATTAAAACTCAGCGAAACATTTAAAATTTGGAAAGCGCACCAAGACGGCGACGTTAATGCGACCAAAATATCCAAGTTTGATGGCAAAGTGAAAAACAAAGACTGCGTGATTATTGATGATTTAACAGATAGCGGCGGCACATTAGTTAACGCAGCGACATTGTTAAAACAAAAAGGTGCAAAAAGCGTCACCTGCTATTTAAGCCACGGCGTTTTGGTAGGTAATGCGGCTGAAAAACTACTTAGCACACAAAGCGCCCTTGATGATAAAGTCGCAATTGACCGCCTTGCCATTATCAACAGTATCCCCAGTGTTGCCGATAAACGCGCCGCCTTAATTAAATCCTGCGCGAGCGATGGGGCGCTAGATACAAAATGCCCTGACGTAGAGGCGCGCTTTAACGTTATTAACTGCGGCCCACAATATGTTGAAGCCGTAAAAAAGCTGAATTTAAAATTATAATATTCATTTGAATACATTAGGAGAAGACGATGCCTTATACAGGACGTGAAAATTACCCTTATTACCAAGAGGAACTTGCAAGCCCTTCTGCCCTCTGGTCAGATTTATACGCGCTCACAATGGCGCAGGCACTATGGGAAGATGGCCGCCATAATGCGCAGGCAACATTTCACGGCTTCATCCGCACCGCGCCTTATGATGGACAGTATTTGCTGACCGCAGGTCAAAACATCGTCCTTGAATGGATGGATAAAAACTGGAAGTTTGACGAGGCGGATATATACACGCTGGCTAAGAAAACAATTACAGGCCCCGACGGTAAAGAGCACAAACTCTTTAAGCCTGAATTTTTAGAAATGCTGAAAAATTCGCAATTAGACCTGACGATTGACGCTATGCCAGAAGGCGAACTTGCCTTCCCCGCAGAGCCTATTTTCCGTGTTAACGGCCCATTATGGCAGGGACTAATGGTTGAAGCCGCGATTTTGAATACTGTAAACTCACAGTCAAACTTCGCGACATATGCATCCCATTTAAAAACAGCCGCAGGCGGCGCGCCTGTACTTGAATTTGGTCTTCGCCGCGCACAGGCTGTTGGCGGCCTATCATCAACACGCGGTGCATTTGTTGGCGGCGCCGATATATCCTCAAATGTCTGGGCGGAGCGCTGCTATGACATTCCGACAAAAGGCACAATGGCACATGCGTTCATTATGTGTTACGAAGACGAACTCACCGCATTTAAAGCATGGGCAAAAGGCATGCCTTATAACGGCATATTCCTCGTCGATACATATGACACGCTGCATGGCGTTGAAAATGCGATTAATGTGTGCAAAGAAAACGGCCTGCATTTATCAGGCATTCGCCTTGATTCTGGTGATTTGTCGTATCTATCCAAAGAAGCACGTAAGTTATTAGACGCAGCAGGTTTCGGCGAAGCAAAAATCACCGCATCAAACGATTTAGACCGCGCGACGATCAATGCCCTTAAACAAGATGGCGCAAAAATTGATTATTGGACAGTCGGCACAGCTTTGGTCACAGCCAAAGAACAGCCCGGCCTTGGCGGCGTTTACAAAATCGGCGCTGTATTTGATGAAAAAATCACAGCCAAAGAAGTTGATGCGATGCGCGACGCGGTACGTGAAGGCAAGAAATCTCCTGATGAAATTCGTCAGCACGCACGCGAGCTAATGAAACTGTCTGGCGATGCGATTAAGATGAGCTATCCGGGTGAACTTGATGTTGTGCGCTACCTGAAAAGCGGCGAGAACGGGCAGCTTTATTTTGATGGCGGGACAATTTTGTCAAACTGGCAAGAAGACCCGATTAAATATAAAGATCCGAAAGATGAGTTCTCTGGCATTTTAACGCGCGATATTACATCCATTCAGCGCGATAACCACACCATGTCAAAAGACTTTGAAAAAGGCACGCAAGCATATCACCCGCTGCAACGTGCCTTCACCAAGGGCAAATTAGTTGGCAATATTGAAACCGTACATCAAGGGCGTGAACGTGGCCTACAGCGCATGGCAATGTTAGAAGAAAGCCACAAGCGTCAGCTTAACCCACATAGATACGTGGTTGGCGCAGAAGAAGAGCTAAACGACCGCCAAGCAAAAATGGCACGCAAATTACGCAACACATCAAGCGTTGCCAAAGCGCAGCTTGGTTAATATATAAAAATTTATATTTATTGTTTGAGGAGAATTAAAATGAGCACAACATGGACTGCAACAGATAACGTTGCATTATTAAACGTCGACCCACAGGATACATTTTGCCCTGGCGGCGCATTAGCCGTTACTGATGGCGACCAAATCATTCCTGTGTTAAACAGCCTGCGTGAGCATTTCAACAAAGTCTACTGGTCACAGGATTTTCACCCTGATAACCACATTTCTTTTGCTTCGACACATGGCGCTGAGCCGTTTTCACTAAAGAAAGTTGCCTATGGCGATCAAGTCATGTGGCCTGAACACGCCAAACAAAGCGCAAGCGATGGCACAGGGGCACAGTTCCACAAAGACCTCGTTTTCAAAGCATCAGACAAAATCATTCAAAAAGGCACAAATAAAGACATTGATTCTTATTCTGCGTTTTTAGAAAATGATAAAAAAACACCGCCGCGTTTTGACAATGGTAATTCCCTTGCTGCTGAGCTGCGCGCTGATGGCGTTGATACGCTTGTTATTACCGGCCTAGCGCTTGATTATTGCGCAGGGGACACCGCGCTTGATGCGCTAAGCGAAAAGTTTAATGTGATTGTTGTTGAAGATGCCACGCGCTCTATCACCCCTGAAGGCCGCCTTGCGAAGATCGCACAGATTGTTGATGCAGGCGGCATTGTGCTAACAAGCGCCGCATTACAGAAAAACCCGCAGCTTATCTGCGCGTAAGTTTAAACGATTTATAATTTCACAAAGGCCGCGAGATGAAAATTTTGCGGCCTTTTTATCCGCGCTGCGCCTTCTGGCGGATCATGAAAATCAGATAAAAAGCGGCGAGTG
>DELD01000027.1:53974-114070 GCA_002354205.1 Micavibrio sp. UBA2705
GGCGAGTCCCCCCGCCATTGTAAACCAAAAAAACGCATATGATTTATGCTTATTGCGCAGTTCAGGTTTGGCGCTGCGCCCTTGGATAATATTTGAAAGCAATAAATGTGCATCCGCATCAAACAAATAAAGCGGCGCGTCTGTATCATCCTCATCACGCTTACGTAGCATGGCGGTAAAGTCAAACTCCTGTCCGTCAAAAGCACGCAGCTTGTCAATGGCACTTTGTTTCTGCTCGTAATATATCCAGCCAAGGTTTATCCGCGCAGGCAACGTATCATCAAGCAGAATACCCGCGCGAATAATATAGGCCGGCACGCCATCATGGGGGGATGAGGGCATAAATTCTATATTTTCTGCGCTTTGTAGCCGCCCCGATATAATGCCGCGGTAAAAACTATTCGGCGCAAGCCCCTCATGGATTTCAGCAATATGCTGCGCTGTAATAGGGAAACGCTCAGGGTCTTTGGCATATTCGCGCTCAAGCGAGGCTTGCAAACTATTTTTCCATGCAAGACGCTCAACTTGCCAAAAACCAAGCTTTAGCAGGATCATAATCCCGATAATCGTAAATAAGCCTGCGAGGATTGATTTTGCGTGCATGAAATTGCCCTTAAATACTTGTGAATCTGTACCTATGCCACTATAGACCAGAAGAATTTAAACTTCTAAACTTAAATCAATCATAGCATTTTCTTTTCACGCAGCTCAGACAAGGACGTTAAACCATGAAACAATATTTAGAGCTTTGCCAGCGCATTGTCGATGAAGGCCAGTGGGTCGAAAACGCGCGCACAGGCATTCGCTGCCTGACCGTGATAAATGCTGACCTTGAATATGATGTCGCCAATAATAAATTCCCGCTTATCACCACGCGCAAAAGCTTTTATAAAGCCGCGATTGCCGAATTGCTGGGCTATCTGCGCGGCTATGATAATGCGGCGGACTTCCGCGATATTGGCTGCAAAACATGGGATGCCAATGCCAATTTAAACGCCGCATGGCTTGCCAACCCGCACCGCAAGGGTGAAGATGATATGGGGCGCGTTTACGGCGTACAGGGGCGCTCATGGGCAAAGCCTGATGGCAGCCACCTCGACCAATTAAAAAAGGTGATTGATAATTTAAGCAACGGCATTGATGATCGCGGGGAGATTGTCACATTTTACAACCCCGGCGAATTTGACATGGGTTGCTTGCGCCCATGTATGCATACGCACACATTCTCTTTGCTTGGTGACACATTATCGCTGACCAGTTATCAACGCAGCTGTGATGTGCCGCTTGGCCTTAATTTCAACCAAATTCAGTGTTTTGTCCTGCTCGCCTTAGTCGCGCAAATCACAGGGCACAAAGCGGGCAAGGCCTATCACAAAATCGTCAATGCACATATTTATGAGAACCAATTAGAACAAATGCGTGATGTGCAGCTAAAGCGCGAGCCATTCCCTTCACCGCAGCTGACTATTAATCCAGAGATCAAATCGCTTGAAGATATTGAAACATGGGTCAGTACCAAAGACTTTACACTGAGCGGCTACCAAAGCCACGAAGCCATTAAATACCCCTTTGCGGTATAGGTAAAAAGGATCAACACCACCATGGGCATTTGTTCACTTATCGCCGCCGTGGCTGATAACGGCGTTATCGGCAAAGATAATGATTTGATCTGGTATATCCCTGAGGATTTGAAGTATTTCAAAGACACCACATCAGGTAAACCTGTCGTCATGGGGCGCAAAACATTTGAGTCCATCGTGGAGCGTATCGGAAAACCGCTACCCAAGCGCCGCAATGTCATCATCACTCGCCAAGCCGATTACGAAGGCCTTGGCGCAGATGTCGTCAGCGATGTGAATAGCGGCATATTTACCGCCAAGCAACATGCCGATGGTGAATTTTTTATCCTTGGCGGCGCGCAGATATATGCAGAAACCATTGATTTATGTGATCGCCTCTATATTACAGAGGTGCATCAATCTTACGAGGGCGATAGCCACTTCCCAGAAATAGATAAAACACTCTGGAAAGAAATCAGTCGCAAAAACAATAAAGGGGATGCCAGTAAAGCCATCCCCGATTATAGTTTTGTGATTTATGAGCGCCGTTAAGCCCTAATGCATACGCGGTAAATTCTCTTTAATGACATCAGGACAATCGCTAAAGAAGCCGTCAACGCCTAAATTAACAAGGCGGCGGGCGAGCATTGGGTCGTTTACGGTGTAGCAAAGCAGCGGAAGCTCAAAATCGAGCAAGGCTTCAACGGCGCTGGCTTCGGTTTCAGAATCAAAGTTAATGGTTTTTGGCGTGAAAAACTCCACGAGATCGGCAAGGTTCTCTGGCATTTCTTTTTCAAGCAGCAAACCGCGCGCCCAATCGCCAGCCATATCACAGGCAACTTCTAACGAGACATGCGAAAAACTTGAAATCAGCAGGCGGTCATGCGCATCCCAACTTGCCGCGAGCAAATCGAGGGCGACTTCGGCGGTTTCTTTTTCGCGCCCTGGGCATGGTTTAATCTCCATATTAAAGCCAAGATCACGTTCATAAATAACGTCTAAGGCTTCTTCTAATGTCGGAATTTTTACGCCGGCGAAGCTATCGGCATACCAACTGCCCGCTTCTAATTGCTTAATATCGTCATAAAGCATGTCTGCAACGGGGCCTGAGCCGTTCGTTGTGCGCTCCAATGTGTCATCATGAAAAATGATTGGCACCTCGTCCTTGGTCAGTTTCACATCAAGTTCAACCCATTTAATGCCTAAGTCAGCAGCAGTATGGATCGATTCTAATGTATTTTCTGGCGCATATGATTTTGCGCCGCGATGACCAATAACCCTAGGAAGACGTAAAGACATTTGTAACCTTTATATTATATATTTAAATGCTATCGCCCCTTATAGCGCAACGTGCGCAGGGTGTCACTAGCAAATATTTTCGCCTAAGGAAATCCATATTAAGGAAATTTAAAGAAGTTTTCTATATCATGCAAATGTGAGTGAAAAAAATATTCTCGTGTGTGGAGAAAGAACAATGCGTAATCTATCATTAGCCGCCGCTATGGAGGCTTTCGTAACAAAACCAGAGCTTTTGGACGTTAATGTAAAACAGCGTTCCGAAAAGAAGCGTGAAAAAGACAAATCAGGCAGTGACCTTCCTGGCCGTCTTGACCGTGTATCACAGGAGCTTTCCTTATATATTTCAGTAGATCCGATTTTAGCGAGCCTACATAAAGAATATTTAGATGCTTGCGCATTATTAGATGGCCTCGCTGCTAAAAATAATCCTGATTACAGCCCGATGGCTACCGT
This sequence comes from Micavibrio sp. UBA2705, assembly GCA_002354205.1. Taxonomy (GTDB): domain Bacteria; phylum Pseudomonadota; class Alphaproteobacteria; order Micavibrionales; family Micavibrionaceae; genus UBA2705. The sequence goes on from DELD01000027.1 coordinate 57,286, forward strand.
TGCCAGCGACCGCGTCGAGAGCGCACATAGCGCCTTTAGCGCTAGGCTGATTGAGCTGCGCAGTGATGAAACTACAAGCGCCATGGTTGAAATGAAGCGCCATAGACTTCTTCTTGAAGAAATGGAAGAGCGTAAAATTGCGCGCCGTATGAAAGAAGAAAAAGCGTATTTATACAAAAAAGATGTCGATGCGACGAAAGAGAAAAAAGCAAAGCGTGAAAAGACATTCGCCATTGATATGTTCATGGCTTACATGATGATGAGCTGGACGATGCACGCGCAAAGTCGCCGTGAACTTAAATATGCTTTCGAAGATGCCTTTATTGGCCAAGTTTCGCGCCAAAAAACAGGCACGGCAGGCTAAAAAACTTAAAGAGAGATAAGATAAACGCCTAGTAGACAGCATAAAAACTGCGGCTAGGCGTTTACTATGAAGGCACGTAAATTTGAACGCCATGCGCTGCGCTACGGATACGCACATAATGGTTTTGCATATCGGCGCAATATTGTTCTTTTAGCATTTCATATTTTTTAATATCCAAAATACTATCGCCCATGCCGAACTGCGCTAAATAGCTTTGCAGATACGCCGCCTCTTCAGGTTTACTGCGCAGCACGTTATCATTATGCGCTTTATGCTCTTTGCGCGTCGTTAGTGCAAAATATGGGTTATATTCAGCCCTTGGCCCTAAAGGCGTTTGGCATTCAATAATTTCGTCTTCCCCAAGCCCTTGGCGCGGCATGGTAAATTCATCGGTTAGTAAAGATAGCGCAAGGACTTCGCCACCCATAGCCTTTAAACGCTGGGCGAGCCCATGTTCAGGCGCATTATCTGTCATATCACCATTAATATGCGCTTTACCGCAAAACTGCACACTCAACCCCGCCTGACATGCCTGAGCGCGCTGCTGTAACATGGTTGCCATATGGGCATTACGTATTTTCATGCCCTCCGGCGATGCGATGTGAAACAGGCCATCTGGGTCTTCGCCACAAAGCGCTATCGCCGAGCGCGCTTTAGGGTCAGCGCATTCAATAATTTCATCGCAATCATAAGAAATATCGCTGCTGATAAAAGACACATCATCACCATTGGCAAAAGATTGCAGTACATAATGCGCTAAACTTTTATGTGCGAAATATGCGGCGGGGTTTTCGGCTTGATAAAAACGCAACTTCAAACTCAGCGCTGTTTTCTGATCGGCCTGCAATAGCCCATTCACAATCGTAGGGTTATCGAGATAGGAACGGTCTGGGTTATAAAACCGCGCTAATAAATCATAAGGCTGCTCATAAGCCACGCTGATGTGACGCCCCATTGTCTTTAAAGAATCGAGGAGCAATATGTGGTGCAGGTAATGCTGTAAGCTTTCATGGTCTTCGCCAACAAGAAGATAAAGCGGTGCATCTCCCTTACCTTGCGCATCCATTGTGGCGCGTTTCGTCGCGATTTTGTCATGCGCGCGCGCAACGCTCTGCATAATCGCCTTCGCCGCGGGGTCAATATTTTGCTCATCAGCATTTAGCGCAGCTTTAGGCAAGCCGGCAGCTTGATGCTGGGCGTTATTTACGTTTGAAGATGCATTATAATCTTCTTTAATCGGCTTATCCCCCTTCGAGATTTGCTCTTTTTTTATTTTACATACTTTCGTCAAGCAAGCTTATACACTATTTATTTTTCATATACTAGGGGTTTTTCATTATTTGGCGTGCCTTGCGGTTAATATCATCGATATCAACTTCGGCAATCCAGCCCTTTTTTATATACGGATCAATGCGTTGGTACTGATCCAAAGCGGCGCGTCTAAAGCCGTCATGTTCATACCATTTTTGTACGGGATGTGCGTAGCCATTCACCCCGACATGCATGGCAAATATTTCAGGCCACTGCGCCTTTAAGGTCATTAGAAAACGCCGTGAGGCCTTAATGTTACCGAAAGAAATAATGCTCTGCGCATCTTTAAGCGCGGCGTGCTGGTTAAAAGCGGCCTTGCAGTTTAAAACATTTTGCTGTGTGTTCGAGGCTGTATTCTCAAGTAAAATACGGCTTTGCGGCACGCCGCGCGCCATTAAAAACTTTTCTATGCGCTCTGCTTCGGTTTCGTAAATATTATCTAAAGGGTCATCAGGCTCGCAATACACCCCGCCACTTACCGCAACATAAGGGAAATAGCCTAAATGATAATAATTTGCCGCTTCATTTGCGAGATTGCGGCAAATTGTCTTATTGCCAAAGATCATCGCCGCATCGGCGCGGGCAAGCGCAGTTTTCTCAATCAGCAAATATTGGCCGATTTTATTAAAGTCCTGTATATTTTTTGACATTATTTTCCCCTGCATTCTCGGCCTTTTCTCAAGGCGCTCTTTTTGAACAAAGACTCAACTTTTATAGAGTCCTTACACAAAGGTCAATGCAGCTTATAGATTATTGCGGCGCTTCTTCTTGAGAATTTTGCGGCTCAGAATCCTGCGGCGTAGAATCTGGCGCAGCAGGGTTTTGGACAGCGGCGTTTGCTGGTGCATTGTTTTTAGGGACGGTAAATTCTGAAGCGGCTTCGTTTGCGATTTCTTCGTCAAACATTTGTAGAAATTCTTCAGGGCGGGTATCACGCTCCATAGGCATATATAAGCGGCGACCAATGACGAAAGACGGCACATAATGCGCACCAACTTCTATGGCGAGCTTCTGGTTATACTCAATCGCCTCACCAATTTCCACTTGATCACTCATACGCAGCATGTCTATGACTGGCAAGCCTGCTGTATCAAGAACATCAATTGCGCGATCAACATCCATTTTGCCTTGCGTAGCGAAAATTGTCTTGTGAAATGCGGGGAACACGCCCATGCGCGCAGCTGCCATTGCGAGCTTTGCCATTGCAAAAGAATCCTCCCCCATAAACGGCACAGGGCGAATAACAACGCGAACATCATCGCGCGCCTCCATCGCTTCATGCAAAGTGGTTTCTTCAATTACACAATAGGGGCAGTTATAGTCATAGAATACGACCACGCGCAAAGCGGAATTCTCATCACCCATAATCGTCAGCGCAGTATCGGTATCAAAAATATCCGCTAATTCGCCATCATGCAGTACTTTCTTCGCAAAGCCTTCTTTATCAACCTCGATAGGAACAAACTTTTCTTGTTTACCTTTTTGGTATTGCGGCAAAACAAAGAAATAGCCAAACCCCACCAAAGAGATAATTGCGCAAATAATGAATGTTGTCAGAAAGTAGCGCATGTAAAGCCCCCTAAAGCTTTGTTTATTGTTGCGAGGTGATCATCGGCTTCATGCTTTCGAACGGAATATAGCCCGGCACAAATTCGTCACCAATGATAAAGGCCGGCGTACCTGATATACCTAAGCCATCAGCAAGTTCGCGGTTACGCAAAAGCAAGGCCGCGACCTCTTTGCCATTGGCATCCGCTTTTAACTTTTCAAAATCCATACCTAATTCATCAGAAATTGTTTTGAACAAAGCTTCGCTTTTTGCGCCATTTTTTTCAAATAGAGCGATGTGGAAATCAAAATACTTGCCTTGCATATCTGCCGCCAAAGCAAATTTCGCCGCTTCGCGTGAAGAATTACCAAGCACAGGGAGATCAACAAAAGCGACCTTAACGTCAAGTTCCTTATCGGCAATAGCTTGTTGAACGGCATCAAAGCCGCGTTTACAATAGCCGCAGTTATAATCCATGAACTCAACAATCAAGAATTCAGCGTCTGCATTTCCGCCATAAGGGACTTTCAAGTCTTTCGACTTAATATCATCCAGCAGGTTACCTGACGCTTCTTTTGCGCCTTTTGATTTCTCTTCGGCAAGGCGCTTATGATAAAGTTCAACAGATTCCATAAGGACTTCAGGGTTATTCATGATGAATTGGTGGATCATGTCATTAACGACAGCTTTTTGATCCTCGGACATTGATGAATCAATTTTTGTATCCGCCTGCGCTGGCGCGGCAAATGACAAAATAAGGGCAGCGGCCCCAAAACCAAACAAACTTAAACCACGCTGAAACATAACCATCTTCACTCCTTAAAACTGATAATTGCACATTGCACTTTATTACTATTCGCGCCACATGCATGAAACGTTACAAAGCAATGATAAAGTAAGATAAAATAAATGGAAGAGCCAATGTTTAATAATATACAAATAGCAACGCAAAAGCATAAAGACAGAAAGAAATACAGGCAGATAAAGAGCGCGCCGTATTATGCGTTCGCAGCCTTAGAGATTGTATGGGTCAAATAATCACTGAAATTTTCACTGACTGTTTTATTCGCGGCCTTTGGCATATCGCCCATGCCAATCATATCAAGCATTGGGATATCATCGATATTTTCCTGATGCGCATGAAGGTAAGTCGCAACGTCAGCATTATGCGCCGCATATATCGCAAGCGCGGCATTAATGTCATCTGCACTTTGGATAAAACACTGCGTTTGCGCAATATGTAACTCGCTAAGCTCTTTGACCGCAAAACGCACAGAGCGCGGCATACGCTCATTATAGAAAGCGACGTGCTCAGGGGTAAGCGCCAATAGTTTATCATCGCTGCCGCGATAAAGCTTATTAATACAGCCTGATAAATGTTCATTCCAAATATTTACAGTAAGGCATAAAGAATTTCTCACAAAAAGCACACGGTCAGTGTCTGCCTGCGCAATTTTGTTCGCCGCAAAGGCTTTGTCAATATTTTGAGTCACGACAACCAAACGGTGCATCGCATTGAGTACTGACATTGCATTGTCTCTCAGTGTCTTATCTGCGGCCATTGTTACTACCTTTTTATGTCTGCGCCCAAAGCGTGTGTTTTTATTCATATTACCCAGAAGAAACTAACATTTAACATAAAACTAGATTTTGTCAAGCTTTTTACAAAATCAGCTTAAAACGCAGCACAAGCAAGAGCAAGCCAAAAGCCAAAAAACATGTTTTGTTTAAACAGTTTTAAGCAGTTTTGCGGGTTGTGAGGCTGCCAGCCCTGTAATTGGCGCATGAAATAAAGATACGCGCCAACGGAAAGCGCAAAGAAACCAAGCCCTGCATGCGCGCAAAACCCTGCAAGCACAAAAAAAGCTAAACTCGCTCCATAAAAACCATAAACCCATTTTGGGCCATCCTCGCCAAATTTTAGGGCGGTTGACTTAACACCGATCAGCGCATCGTCTTCTTTATCCTGATAGCCATATATAGTGTCATAGCCCAAAGTCCAAAAGATACCGGCAATATATAAAAACAATGCCGCAAGGGATACCCGCCCCTCAATCGCCGCCCAGCCCATTAACGCACCAAAATTAAAAGTAAAACCAAGGAAGAGCTGCGGCCAATAAGTCACACGTTTCATTGCGGGGTATAACGCCACAAAGCACAAGGACAGCACGCCCAAAAGTATTGCCGTGAGCGGTAATGTCAGCAGGATAATGAGTGACAGTGCCAGTAAAGCCGCAAGCACAGCCAAAGCATGTCGCAGCCGCAGCGCACCGCTTGCCAAAGGCCGCAATGCTGTGCGCGCGACTTTGCCATCTAAACGACGATCCCAAATATCATTAATGACGCAGCCTGCGCTGCGCATTAAAAACGCGCCCAGCGTGAAAAGCGCAATCATTTTCCAGCCATAGCCATGCAGGTTTAACGCACCGCCCGCCGCCAGTAAAATCGACCAATAGCAAGGCCAGAGCAACAAAAGCACGCCGACAGGGCGATCAATACGCATCAGCATGATATATGGCTTTAACCATGCCGGCGCATGGCGGAGCAAGCGGCCTTTGAATTGAATATCTGTATTTTCCATCATATTATATTTGTGTCTTTGTAAGATTATGCTATGACTTTATGCGTTATGAGCGATATTGATGTCCACAAAAAACTGCCGCGTATATTTGTAGATGCCCCGATAGAAGAAGGGGTAGAGATTGCGTTATCCGCGCTCCAGTCCCATTATTTCCACAATGTTATGCGCAAAAAGAATGGTGCGCTTATCCGTATTTTTAATGGGCGTGATGGCGAGTGGTGCGCCGCCATTGCTGAGCTGAGCAAAAAATCCGGTCTTTTGCTACCGCGCCAGCAAATAAAGCCGCAGGACGTGACACAAAAAGACATTACGCTTATCTTTGCGCCGATCAAAAAAAACCGCCTTGATTTCCTCGTTGAAAAGGCCGTCGAACTTGGCGTGAGTCAATTTCAGCCCATATTGACCCAAAACACCGAAGTGCGCAAATTAAACGCCGAGCGCATCGCCGCGCAAATTATTGAAGCGACCGAGCAATGTGAGCGCCTCAACTTGCCTAAATTATTACCGCTCTGTGATTTAAACAAAGCCCTCAAGGCACACAGCACCATATATGGCGCGATAGAACGTGATGAAAATGCGCCGCATATACAAAACATTGCTCCCGCAGATAAATGCGCCTTGCTTATTGGCCCTGAAGGCGGATTTACAGCGCAAGAAATTGATATTATGCACAGTAGCCCTGCCCTAAGCCCCGTATCTTTAGGCCCGCGCATCTTACGCGCCGAGACTGCCGCGCTCTATGGGCTTGCTTATTTGAACAGATAAGAAAATCTTAAGTGCAAGACTTGCTTGATTTGTTGATATGTCTTATATATAAACATGCTGAAATATTTGTTTCTAAAATAAATTTAAGTAAGTAAAAACAAAATCATACAACTGATAAGAGATCGATACATCATGGTGAATAAAGTCTATTTTTTTGTTGGAGCGCTGCTGCTTAGCCTTTTCGCGTTTCCTTTCGCTAGTTTTGCACAGGACACCGCAAGCGCGATACAGCCGCATTTTGGTTTTCAAGAAGCCGTAACGCCAGTTGCCGAAGAAATTCACAAATTTCATCACATGATGATGTATATTATTACCGGCATTACTATTTTCGTTTTGGTTTTACTTGTTTATGTCGCATTGCGTTTTAACGATAAAGTGAACCCAGAGCCTTCAAAGACAACCCATAATGTGCCTTTGGAAGTTATTTGGACATTAGTCCCTGTCTTAATTTTGCTTGTTATTGTTGTCCCTTCATTCCGCCTGCTTTACTTCACAGATCGCGTTGTTGACCCTGAAATGACAGTAAAAGTCATTGGCAACCAGTGGAACTGGAGCATTGAATATCCTGACCATGACGATTTATCATTCACATCAATCATGATCGCATCAGAAGATATTGACGCAGAAAAAGGCCAAAAACGCCTGCTTTCTGTCGACAACCCAATGGTCCTTCCCATTGATACAACGATCCAGTTTGATGTCACAGCGAGTGACGTTCTCCACAGCTTCGCTGTCCCTGCATTTGGCGTAAAAGTTGATGCCGTCCCAGGGCGAACAAACCAAACATGGGTGCGCGTTGAAAAAGAGGGCGTATATTACGGTCAATGTTCTGAGCTTTGCGGTAAAGACCATGCATTTATGCCATTGGAAATTCACGTAGTCAGCAAAGAAGCATTCGCTGACTGGCTCGAAAAAGCCAAAACTGAATTTTAATTTGATACATCAAACTGCGTAAGAATAACTTAAAATAAAAAGGATATCACAATGGGTGATCACGATCATAAACCAGGATTTTTTCAGCGTTGGTTCTGCTCTACCAACCACAAAGATATTGGTACACTTTACATTATTTTCTCGATTATAGCGGGCCTTATTGGCGGCACATTTTCAATGCTTATGCGCTACGAACTACAAATGCCCGAACTTCAGCTCGTTGAAAACGGTCAAATGTGGAATGTGTGGATTACCGCGCATGGCCTGATCATGGTCTTCTTCGTTGTTATGCCCGGGCTGATTGGCGGTTTTGGTAACTGGTTTGTACCGCTGATGATTGGCGCGCCTGATATGGCGTTCCCAAGGCTTAATAATATTTCGTTTTGGTTGATTGTCCCTGCATTCTTGCTGCTTATCGCTTCTGCTTTTGTTGGCTCTGGCGCGGGTACAGGCTGGACTGTTTATCCGCCGCTTTCAAGCGCGCTAGGCCATCCAGGTGCTTCGGTGGATATGGCGATTTTCGCCCTTCACCTTGCGGGCGCAAGCTCCATTCTTGGCGCTGCGAACTTTATTACAACCATCATCAACATGCGTGCCCCTGGCATGACGCTGCATAAAATGCCGCTTTTCGTCTGGTCAATGCTGATTACAGCCTTCTTGCTTGTACTTTCTCTGCCTGTCCTTGGCGGCGCGATTACAATGCTGCTGACGGATCGCAACTTCGGTACAGCCTTCTTTAACCCCGAAGGTGGCGGCGACCCAATTTTGTACCAGCACCTGTTCTGGTTCTTTGGGCACCCTGAAGTTTACATCATGATTTTGCCGGCATTTGGTATCATCTCGCATATCGTTTCAACATTCTCAAGAAAGCCTATCTTTGGTTATTTGGGCATGGCTTATGCGATGGTTTCTATTGGTTTTGTTGGCTTTATCGTATGGGCACACCACATGTATACCGTTGGTATGAGCGTCAATACGCGCGCTTACTTCACTGCGGCAACTTTGATTATCGCTGTGCCAACAGGGATCAAAATCTTCTCGTGGATTGCAACGATGTGGGGCGGTTCTATTCGCTTTAAGACACCGATGCTTTGGGCGATTGGTTTCATCTTCTTGTTCACACTCGGCGGCGTAACTGGCGTCGTCCTTGCCAATGCGGGCATGGATATTGCCTTGCATGATACATATTATGTTGTTGCGCACTTCCATTACGTGCTTTCGCTTGGTGCGGTCTTCGCGCTATTTGCCGGTTTCTATTACTGGATTGGCAAAATGTCAGGCCGTCAATATCCTGAATGGATGGGTAATCTGCACTTCTGGATCACATTTATTGGCGTGAACATGATTTTCTTCCCGCAGCACTTCTTGGGCCTTAACGGTATGCCACGACGCTACCCAGACTACCCAGAAGAATGGCAACACTGGAATGAAATTTCATCTTATGGCGCATATATTACAGGTCTTGCGACAGTGTTCTTTGTGTTTGTTGTCTTTTACACATTATTATTTGGCCGTAAAGTTGGTGATAATTACTGGGATGTACAGAAAAATACAATGACGTTGGAATGGACTGTTTCTTCACCACCGCCATTCCACCAATTCTCTGAACAGCCTAAAATGAAATAGGCAGCGCTTTTAAAGGTACAAAAAACTCGCTTAACATCATAAGCGGGTTTTTTATTATCTGATTTTTTTTGCGCGTTTAATTACGGCGCGACATTGATACGGATTTTATGTGCGCCCATCCCCATATGTTCAAGCTTTGTATTTATAAAGGCAAGCTCTTCATCTCGTGAGGTAATATCTGGGCGCTCGTTATCAAGCACGTCTTTATCCTCAGCAAGGCTTGGGTTTAGCGTGCCTGTATTGGTGTTATAAAATGTTTTATATGCCGGTACGCGCGCCGAGATAATTTTATGCGTATCATCCAGCGCATCGATATCGGCAGCAATACCCTCATGAGGCATATATAGCGCCATAAACGGTGCGTTCATTTGATTAAAACACCCCGCAAGGGAGTTCTGCGTAGCCCAAACAGCATTGCCAGTAATATGTCCATGCCCACAAAACTGCACAGCGAAACGGGCTTTTTGTTTTTCGGCAAGCTGTTTTAAACGATCCGCCATAAAGACATTACGGATAAACACCCCTTCGGCGGAGAGCACATGCACCGCGTCACTAGGCTGCGCGGCTTCAAAGAAAGTTCTATAAACGTCAAATGTCGCAGGGTCATTTAAGTCTAAATGCATATCCGCGCTTGCGGCATCATTAAATATCGCCGTGAAGCCATCAAGGCCTTCGCTGTGATGAAGCGCCGTGCGCATAAAAAAGCGGTTGGCTAAATCTGCAGTCGGTGATGATGATTTTTGTATAGCGCGGCTTAGCGTTTTTTCACCAAGCGCTTTATCACTCATATCTGCATTAAGCGTTTCGCCTGATGCGTCTAAATAATTATGCGCGTATTCTATGCCTACGGCAATTGATGCTTCATGTTCCGCCAACGCTGCAAGCAAGACGCTGTTATGCAGCAAATGTGCGCTACAGCTATGTGTTTCACCAATGGCGAGGAAAAGCGGCACATCAGCAAGCCCCTCTGCATCCAGCGCAGCGCGACGCGCCAAAATCGTTTTTAACGCATCTTGTACATCTTCATATATATCGGCGGACTCAGAGTCCCGCGCTCTCATTTTTTTGATATTCAAGTTCTTATATCCCTGTTTATATCGCCTGTATTTTTTTCAGGCGTTAAACGCATCATTACATAGCGCCGAGGGATAATCAATATGTAAATCTAAACTTTCGGAGAAAATTATGGCATCATCAAATGCAAAAGCCCCATATTGCTGAGCTTTTCTTTGACGAACTTCTTTTCTTTACGCTGTGTTTGCATGTCGGGTAAATCCGTGCCAAAGCCAGAATAATCTTGCTCCGATTTTTTAAGGTCGGGGTCATAATATGCTTCATAGCTTGGGATGTTTTCACCGTTATAGTAATCCGCGTCATCAATGCCCTGCATCTCTACGGTTTCGCCATTTTGAAAAACGGAGAATACTGGCAGCGCCCAGTGATTAAAGATCCCGCGCAGACTCTGTGGCGAGTTATTATGCTGCCCATCGCCATTAACATGGGTTTGCCCACAAAGCTGAACAGCGATGCGCGCATCTTGCGCGTCGGCGTAGCTGTATAGCTTATGAGCCATATAGACATTACGCGCCCACATTCCTTTTACGGATGTAATGCTCACCCCCGCTTTCGCCTCGCCTAAACATTCTTTGATGCAGGCTTTGGTGAACTCATCTTTTAACGATAAGTTACCTGCAGGCGTACGCGCGGCATCAGAATTAAAGCCCAAAAACGCCCCGCCACCTTCAAGATGCTGCTTAAACATATAATGGGATAGGGTTTGCATCGCATAAGGTGATTGCAGCGATGTGCTGATTGTATTGACATACAAATCACCCAGCCCCTTATCAGCAGGGTTTGTGCGGTAGCGTGCAAGCGCCGCTTCCATATCATCTTCGCTTACGCCCTTAACGTCACGCAGGAAGTCAACAAGTTCATCTTCATCGGCAAAGTTATGCGGGTATTCATAAGCAACGCTCATACGCTCCCCGCTCATACGTAAGGCTTCTAGTAGTAACACATGATGGATACGCTGCGCTGGCTGCCAATGGTTTTCACCAGCAAGGACATATAAAGGCTGCGTCGTAAGACCTTGCGCATCAAGCGCCTTGCGTCGTGCCAAAATTTTCGCCGCCGCGCGCGTTGCGCTATGGAGCATTGCAGCGGCTTCGCTATCAATGTTCTCTACCGCGCTGATGTCAATATCCCAGATATTTACATTCATCGCAGGCCAAACCCTGTACGCAAATGCGTTAAGCCCATATTATCAAGCTTTTCATTAACGTAGATCATTTCTTCTTCGCCAGATGTAATACTCAGGGAATCATTCCCATTCCAAAAATCAACCAAGCTTCCCCAAAAGGAATCTGACTTTTTACGCATGTGCTTTTGTTTTGTCGGATTATATTGCGCTGATATATTGGGTAGTCTTGGGCATTTGATAATCTCATTATCCTTCAACCCCTGATAAGTTGGCTGTTCAGGGCCGAGAAATACGCCAAGAACAGGCTGCGCAGATTGTTTAAATATATTGCACAGCCCCTCTTTATGATGGCTAACGCCCATATAGGCAGGGTTCTCATCACCATTCACATGGGTGCGCCCACAGAGCTGCAAGGCTATACGCGGCTTAAATTTCTGCGCGACATCATAAAGGCGCTGCGCCATATAACGGTTGCGAATATACATGCCTTCTTGATTGACCAGCGACATATTCTTCGTCACCTCGCCAAAGGCTTTTAACATTATATTTTGCACGGTCGGGTCAGCGGCGTTAAGGAATTTTTCCTTTAGCCGCGGCGCATCTGTGCGCAGGCCGCAGAAATTACCTTTTCCCTGTGCGTGCATTTTAAACATATTATAATGCAGTAAGCCGTGCGAATGGCTCGCCGTTTTTAGCTGCTCATTCATTGTATAATATAAATCAACAGCGCCTTTGAAATAGGCATTTTTTTGGTACAGCGCCTTATGGGCGGCGCGATCTTCGGGCTTTACCCGCGCCACATGCGTCAAATAATGATCCAAATAATTGTCATCCGCGCTATCACTAGGGCGCTCAATGCCGACAAGTAATTTTTCGTCAGCCTGTTTTAGGCCTTCTAAAACAAGTAAATGATGCAACATATGTGAAGGACGGTCATGGGTTTCACCCGCCATAACATAAAGCGGTTGATGCTTTTGTCCTGCGCGGTCTAATGCTTCGCGGCGCTCCAGAATTTTTTTCGTGGTCTGAACGGCGCTGGAAAGTATGGCGGCGGCATCGCTGTCAATTTGTTCGACTTGGGCGATGTTTATATCGGTGAGCTTTATCATTATTATATCTCCCTGTTACCTTAAAGCGTATCAGAGAAAGAAAAAAGCGCAAGGCGCAACCTAAGATATAATTAAATAATGCACGGCTAAGCTTGCTTTTTCATAAGTTTAGACTCGCGCCAAAGTATAAAAACATTACTGAAAATTAATAAAGCACAGCCACAAACCACATAAATATCAGGGACATGCCCAAAGAAAACCCAGCCAATCAGCGTCGCCCAAAATATGCTCAGGTAACTAAACGGCGTCAGCAAAGATGCCTGCGCATGGCGAAACGCTTCGGTTTTGAAAATTTGAGAGAGCAGCCCCGCCACCGCAACCAATAGAACAGGCCATGCTAGCGCGGCATGTAACAAGGCCCCCGTCCAAACAAACGGCACTAATGCGCCACAAAACAGCGTCCCTGTCGCAAGGAAGTAAAACGTTGTCGTCAGCGGGTTTTCATTACGCTGCCCCAAATGGCGCAAATTAATACTGACAATCGCAATCAGCAGTGATGAAAGCAGGCCAACGGCAATGCCGAACCAATTATTCATTTCAATGGCAGGCTGCGCGATCAAACTTACCGCAGCAAAGCCTGCCGCCACCGCGCCCCAGCGCCAAGGGCCAATATGTTCTTTGAGAATCACGCCAGAGAGAATAAGCACGATAATCGGCACAAAAAACCATAGCGCTACAATATCAGCCAAGGGCAACAAAGACACCGCCCAAAAAGCAAAAATCAAAGATGTATTACCAAAAAGGGAGCGCGTAAGCTGCCCCCTTAAATAGTTTGTTTTAAACAAGGTGAAATCACCTTTAAGCCAAATAATGGCGCTGATGCCCAGTGCAGCGAGTGCGTTACGAATAAAAGCAACCTCAATAGCATGCATATCTTCAAATTGCAGCGCCTTTGCCCCAGCGTTCATAATGGTCACTGTGATCGTAAAGGCGATGAAAAGCGCAATACCTGTGGCTGCTTTTTTCTCTATACTCTATACTCCGTTATTCGTCTCGCTTGGCTAACTGGACTTGGCTAACTAGGCTTAATTGACTTTTTTATCAACCAGTTTACCTGCGGTGATCCACGGCATCATCTCGCGCAGTTCCTTACCAACGCTTTCAATCGGATGCTCGGCTTCATCTTCACGGGTTTTCTTGAAAATATTTTGACCGCCCTTGCACTCATCCATCCATTTTTTAGTGAATTTACCTTGCTGAATATCTTCAAGGACGCGTTTCATTTCAGCTTTCGTTTCAGATGTGATAATACGCGGCCCAGTTTCATAGTCGCCAAACTCAGCCGTATTTGAAATTGAATAACGCATATTCGCCATGCCACCTTCATAAAGCAAATCAACAATTAGCTTTAATTCATGCAGACATTCAAAATACGCCATTTCAGGCGCGTAACCAGCTTCGGTTAATGTTTCATATCCCGCCTTAACAAGCGCACATAGCCCGCCGCAAAGAACGGCCTGTTCACCAAATAAATCGGTTTCACATTCTTCTTTAAAGCTTGTCTCAATAATGCCTGAGCGCCCGCCACCAACAGCAGAGGCATAGGCAAGCGCTTTTGCCTGTGCCTTGCCTGATGCGTCCTGTTCAACAGCAATAAGACATGGCACGCCGCCGCCTTTTTGATATTCCCCGCGCACTGTATGACCGGGGCCTTTTGGCGCAATCATAATCACGTCTAAATCAGGGCGGGGCTTAATCAGGTTAAAATGAATATTCAAGCCATGGGCAAAGGCAAGCGTTGCGCCTTGCTTGAGATTATCTTTCAAATCATCATTATATAAATCCTGCTGTAATTCATCAGGGACAGCGATCATCATAATATCTGCCCATTTCGCAATTTCATCAGGGGTCATGACAGTAAAACCTGCGCCCTCAGCCTTTTGCTTACTCGCGCTGCCTGCGCGCAGGCCGATGCGGACATCTTCAAGGCCGCTATCGCGCATATTTGCCGCATGGGCGTGGCCTTGCGATCCATAGCCAATAACGGCGACATTTAAGCCTTTAAGTTCGTTTAAATCACAATCGCGGTCATAATAAATTTTCATGGTTTGAATCCTTAAAAGAAATGAATGTTGAGATACGCCGTTGCAGCCATCTGGGCGCGATGATTATAGCGCGATATGCGTATCAGCAACAGGGGGCATCGCAACTTTTTATTTCGAATTTTTCGCGCATAAAAAAAGCCGCTTATAATAGCGGCTTTTCTGGTGTTATTTTGGCTTAATCATTTAAATGACCTGACCTCGCTTTATCGTTATCTTTCTCAGCCTTAGCGACGGCCACGATATGCTTTAACCGCGCTTCTTCTAAGCGCCCCGTATCCGCGGCTTTGTAAGCGGCATTTTCACTGCGCGGCTTTAGGCTCAGTACATGGCTAAATGCAGCCTCGGCTTCAGCATATTTTGAACGCTCAAACAGAAAATCTGCCCAAAAGAAATTAGCATCAATGCCGTCAGGACTAATTTTCAAGGCTTTTTTAATATGGCGTTCGGCCTTGTCATTATCGCCAAAAGCAATAGGCCAGCCAGGCACGCCATAATATAGCGCCCCTAATATCGCATGCGCCTGTCCATCCATGGCCTTTTCATCTTGCTTGATCGCTTCTTCAAAAAGCTTCTTCGCTGATTTCACTTTCGGCAAAGCAGACAGGCCGCCAATTAATGATGCATGGGTTGAACGCACGGTTGCTAGCACGATCTTTGTGTCTACATCTTGCGGCGCTTTGGCGAGCATGGCTTCGAGCTGCGTTTCAAGCACGGCGAGCTCTGCTTTTTTTTGATCCTCACTTAATTTATTATACTTCACATCCGCCCATTTTTTATAAGCATCTAAAGCATCGGCCTGAGCCAGAGACGGTACGCCCGCCACGACCAAGACCATCATACATATGCGCAATAGCTTTATCATCAGATAAGCCTCCTTAAAAATTATATTTTATGAAATTTATACTACCAGTTACTCGCTGCTGACTAAATGCATCATCAAAGTGCCATAAGCTGTTTTGACTTTGACTTTAACAGGGACAAAGAAGTTCGAATCCTTTAATTTGCCCATCCAAATTGTTGGTAATGCGCCAGAATCGCGCCCTTGTTCTTGTATTGACATCCAGCCGCGCGGCTTTTTGTGCCACTTACCGCCTTTTGGTTCGACAATAATTTCACATTTTTTTGCCGCCCCGCCATAGATGTTATAACGCGAGCTTTTCAAAATTGTTTCTGATACTGGCGCAAATTTTAATGCAAAACGGCGCTTGCCATCAAAAATATCTTCAGAGCTACTACAGCTCTCACCGCGCCCTAAATTATGCATGACCTTTAATGTTGCACTGAGAATATCTGTAGTGTCTTTAATAAGATCAGCGCTGAGTTCTTTTTTCGGCTGCTGCTTGCCTGCTTCGACTTCAAGGAAATCTGTTAAATTGCCTTTACCGTCATAATCATATTCTTTTTCATCATCTTCGCCGCGCCAAACAGCAACGGATTTATGAATATTGGGGTAGAATTTTTCACCCTTATATTGTCCGGTTGTTTCAAATGTGCCACTCCACGGAGCGAGCTTCCCAAGAAAGCCATGGGTTTTTGCGCTGACAAGGGCGCTATACGCGTCATCGGAGAGTTTAAAATCAAGGTCTGCCATCACAACATTCATACCGCCCGTATAGACCGCATAAGTGAGTTTTTTACCTTCGGATGCTTTTGCTGAAAGTGGCGTTAAACTAAGTGCCAGAAAGGCTGTCAGATACGCAACGCCATTAAATATTTTCATTATTCCACTCCTTTGATGTAGCTTGGATTAAGCTCGCGTTGCTTTTTATAATAAGTGCAAATCCTTCACAACTTATTAACGCCGCACCCCTTTATTTTACCGCATTTTGGAGAAATAAGAAAATTTATTTATACTCTTTACTTATACCCTATTTATATTGACCGCATAATTCGACCAATTCACCGCCGAGCCCTTCTTTAAAACTTTTAACGCCTTTGGCTGATAAATCATTCACACCACCAAGGTCTAAATCTTCTACGCCACGCGCCTTGAGCATGTCCATCGCTTGCCATAGAAGGAAATGGTGGGCATTACATTTGCGTCCTAAATCTGGGCTCGTCCAGCCAATTTGATAGGTTGCCGCCTTGCCATGAATGAAAATGAGAACCGCGGCAATATCGCGTCCATCTTTACGCGCGCGCAGCAGGAGCATATCATCAAGGGGCGCGAAATGCTGCGCGAGGGCGATAAGCGTCTTTGGCGCTGCGCCGTGATATTTACGGCTTTGCTTATCCTGCTCATAACGTTTTAACAGCCACGGCAAATGTTTTAATGGCGCATCACTTTCAAGCTGCAGGGCAAAGCCTTCTGCTTTTTTGAGTGCGCTGCGCCAGTTTTTGCGTAAAGCAGTGCGTAGCTCTTCTGAAGATTGTCTCAGATCAATCCATATCGTTTGATAAGCCGGATATGGCTGCTTACGTGCAAAGGGCAGTATTTCAAGCGTTGTTTCTGGCAGAATGCGTCGCTTGCGCCCTAGGCGCGGTTTAAATTCACGGTTAAAAGTATGAAAAAACGCCTGCCAATCATCACGCGCACCAAAGCCAGTAAACCACAAAGGGCCACGGTCAAGCATCACGGCATGAAAGGCTTTATTAAACAACGCGACCTCCATAATTTGCACAAGCCCCGCTTCCGCGCCATTAATTTTAATCAGCCCCCAGCGTGCGCTATGCTGATTTATCGGGCAGAGCGCAAGCGCATAAGCATAGCATTGCAGCATGTTTGAACGCCTTAACGTGTTAAAGCGCTTTTCCCATTCATCTGGGCTTAAACTATTCCATTCTATGCTGCACATCTTGTCCATCAGCAGATCATAAAAGCCTTGATGTGCTTTCACAAGCCCTGATCAGCGCCGGCGCTTATATTCGCGTAAGGTTTTTTGTTATTTAATAGACAGCTGCTTTGATTTTTGAGATTATCAAAAAAATTTATACGAAAGAAAGAGAACGTCACATCATGGATAAGCTAGAAAGCACAGTAAACCTTGCCTTTGATAATTTGGAATATTCCATCGATAAAGCCTTTGATGAGCGCGATAATATCAGCGCCGCTACGCAAGGCGAAATTCGCCATGAAGTTAGCCAAGCTTTAAACATGCTTGACCGCGGTGAAGTGCGCATCGCCAAGAAAAATGACAAAGGCGAATGGCATGTTAATCAGTGGCTTAAAAAAGCCGTTCTGCTATCTTTCCGCCTTAACCCCATGATGCTGATTAAAGGCGGCCCAGGTGATGCGTCTTCCTGGTGGGATAAAGTCCCCTCAAAATTTGAAAACTGGGATGAGGACGACTTCGCCAAAGCAGGTTTTCGCGCTGTGCCGAACTGCGTTGTGCGGCATTCGGCCTATATCGCGCCAGATGTTGTACTGATGCCATCTTTCGTAAATCTCGGCGCATATATTGATAGCGGCACGATGATTGATACATGGGCAACCGTAGGCAGCTGCGCACAAATTGGTAAGAACGTCCATATTTCAGGCGGCGCAGGGATTGGCGGTGTGTTAGAGCCTTTGCAGGCAGGGCCAGTAATTATTGAAGATAACTGTTTCATTGGCGCGCGCAGCGAAGTCGCAGAAGGCGTGATCGTCGAAGAAGGCGCCGTGCTTTCTATGGGCGTCTATTTGGGCGCATCGACCAAAATTATTGACCGTGAAACCGGCGAAGTCTTTATCGGGCGCGTGCCTGCCTATTCCGTTGTTGTCCCAGGGACGCTACCAGGTAAACCATTACCCGATGGCAGCGCAGGGCCGCATTTATATTGCGCGGTTATCGTCAAGCGCGTTGACGCACAAACACGCAGCAAAACATCGATTAACGAACTACTACGCAGTTAAAAAGCGTAGAACTTTACAATAGCAAAAAAATAGCGTATCATCCTTTTCCATAATACGCAAAATTAGGAACAAGCGGGGATACGATGTCACATAAATTAAAAGCCATAGCAGGTATTGCTTTTGCCAGTTATCTATCAGGATGTAGCAGCCTACAAATCCACGCCGACGCCCCCGCGCAAGCGGCAGACACTAGCGTTCTTACGCCGCCGACAATTCTTTATTTAAGTACATTAAGCGAAAAACGCAGCGCCCCGCGCCTCGGAGAGATGGTTGCGCCGATCATTGATGGGCGTTCATATATAGTCAGCCCGCCAGTTGAAGGGCTCAGCCAGAGCGAATTTGAACATCTCGCTAAGTGGTATTTAACCGTTGGCAAGGCGGCGAATGCAGCTTATAAGAACCATATTGGCCGCCCTCAACCGCAAAAGCTTATGCAAGGTCACCTTCCGGCAGATATTATATCAACCTTTGATGCCGATAAAGAATATAGCGAAGAAGAAATATCCAAGGTAATCTTTAAAGTCACAAATGACATGCTACAACAGCTTGACCCCCATAGTGCATTCTTCCCACCAATATCCAGTAAAAATTTCATAGACAGCTATCAAGGCCAGTTTACTGGTTTGGGCGTTTATTTTGACGCCGTGGAAAAGGGCATCATAATCAAAAATGTCATGACAGGCAGCCCCGCGCAGAAAGCAGGGCTAGAAGCTGGCGATATCATAAGCGCTGGCAACGGAATCAGTTTTGTAGGCTCTACCCGCGAAGCCTTTTCAGACTATATTAACGCCCATCAAGACATGCGCCTATCCGTCATTCGTGATGGCGCGGTTTTAGCGCAAGATATTTCCGTCAGTAAGGGTGTCGTTAAAACACAATCCGTAAGCGCACGCATTTTGAATGACGAAATCGCGCATATCCATATTTCAAGTTTCACACAAGATACTCAACAAGAATTTTTCTCGCAAATGGAGGCGATAAAAGCACAATTTAGCGATAAAATCACAGGACTGATTATTGATCTACGCGGCAATGGCGGCGGATCTGTACAGGCCATGGCCGATATTGCAGATTACCTGACCGCAGAAACAGATTTGTTAACCATGCCAACAGCATATCCTGCAGGCATGAGAATGATGGGTATGATTGGTGAGACCGACAATCAAATCACGGATTTACCGATCAGCGTCATAATTGATCACCAGAGCGCATCATCATCGGAGTTACTTGCCGGCATTTTACAAGATTATAAACGCGCAACCATTTTGGGCAACAGCCATAGCTACGGTAAAGCAACGACGCAGCAGCTTTTTTCGTTCACGCTACCCGATGGGACTGCGGCGAGCGCAAAAATCACAAATGGCGTTGCTTTGCTACCAAAAACGGGGAGCTATCAGGGTACAGGCATATATCCTGATATATTAACGCCCATGAGCCAGCGCTATAGGGATCATATGGCGAAGAATGAAGGCCATAATTTTGAAGCGGATAAAGAAAACGCCTTGAGCATAAGCGCCGCAGACGGGGTATATAGACAATCATATTATAAATGTGAAATCACGAGCGCACGCGTTTTATTGGATGTATTTAACATGCAAAGCCAAAGCAAAATAAGTGATTTTGATGCCAGCAATGATAGCGCATCATTATGTGCGATTGACCATCTAACTGGTAAACAGGCATATTCGCAAACGCGCGCCTTAGCTGTGGAACAAAAACCCGCACCAAATTTAGCACCTGTGCCCCTGAGCTAAATACGCTGACTACTTATTGGATGTTTTTTTGTTATCGCGCTCGGCGCTGCGTTTATAGGCGCGGCGCTTATCTATCCCCTCGCCCCATTTGAACCATGCGCGAAAGAGCGGGTAAAACGCCTTTTGCAGCCCTTTAATTTGCAGCGTTTTATCAAAACGCGCATCGCCAATTGTGGTTTCTTGACTTTGGTCAACATAAATCGGCGAGGGGTGAAGCGCTAAGACATCTAGCCCCGTATCCCAGACGCGGCCATGAATAGTATCAATCGGGAAACAGCTTTTCTGCGTCTGCGCCACCAAAACCTCCGCCGCACGCGCCGTGAGCATATAGCCATATGCCCCGCCCGGCACCGTTGGGATACGCACAAAATTATGCGCATCATCTAAAGATTCTAAAACGCGGAAACCTTTAGAAAACGGCTTTTTATTGCCAAGAAAGCGCAGTAAATCCCATTTCTTATCATGGTGCATAATGCGCTCAAGCAGTGCTTTAATATCATCAGCCAAAGTCACATCATCTTCTAAGACTAATGCGACATCCACTTTACCTTTGAGCATCTTTTCATAAACGCCGCGATGGGAGAGCAAACAACCAATTTCCCCTGCTAATAAATCACGGCCGAAGTAACGCAAGCGTCGCTTGCGGTCATAATATGGCGCGTTTTTATAATCAAGATCCGCCCCGCGCACGGCAGAAAAAAATTCAAACGGCAGCCCCAGCGCATCAAGGCGCTGCGTTATTTTCTGCGCGCGCTGCGTACTTGATTTCATATTAATGACGTAAATTTTGGGTAACATGTTTGCTGCCTTATATATCGAGATCTTTTAATGCCGCGATCGCTCGGTGAAGTCAATATCAATTCGCATAAGTTGAATATTTAGATTGATTTATAACTTTATTCTGATTAGTTTTCCTGCATATAAGAATTTGAACTATATAGTAGCCTTCATGCAAGCAGCAAAACCATTTTTATTAATCCTTTTTGGGGTTCTTTTATCGCTTATTATCATTGAAATGCCGCGTGCTATGGCGTTCATTCCTGGTTTTATTGCGCTTGCCGTGCTTGCCCTTTACTCTATAAAAGATAAAAACCCTCCCGATATCCCAACGCGCAGCATTGCCATTATCGGCGCTGTTTTTGCGCTTGCTGGCCTTAGCTATTTTTGGTCTTATGATACAGCGAATACCGTGCAGCGCAGCTTCAAAATAGCGCCCTTGTTTATTGTTGGCGCACTCTGCGTGACATGGGGGCAGAATTTTAAAACCGCACATATACGCCCTTATTTCACCTTGTTAAGCGCAGCGCTTATCGCAGGCGCGCTTTTGGTCGTCGCTGAATTGCACTTCTTAAGTCCGCTTTATAAAATAATCCGCGGCCTTGCAGAAAGCTATCATGCACATGATGCCGTATATAACCGCGGAACAAGCATTATTATTATTAGCAGCTTCTGCACCCTGAGTTACTTGCATAGCGCAAAGAAACCGCTTTATGCCTTATTATTAATGGCCTCCATCTTCACATTAATGACCTATACAGACAGCCAATCTGCGCAGCTCGCTTTTGTTGCGGGGCTTATCTTTTTCTTCGCATTCCCTTACCGCTTTAAAGCCGCATGGTACGGACTTATCGGCCTAATTACCCTCGGCCTTTGCGGCGCTCCGTTCATCGCGCCTTGGCTGTACAGCCATGCCGATTATATTAACACCCTCCCTTTCCTTGGCGGCAATATGGGCTATGCAGGCCCCCGCCTTGAAATATGGGATTACGTCAGCCGTTACGCCCTACAAAGCCCTATTCTAGGTTATGGCGTTGATTCAACGCGCGTTATTACCGATTTCGATTCCGCTCAAACCTATATTGCAGGCAATACCATTTTGCACCCGCATAATTTCGCATTGCAGATATGGATTGAATTTGGCGCATTGGGTGCTTTATGCGGCAGCATCCTAATCGGCTGGATTATTTACAGCATAAAAAACGTAGAGAACATCACCGCACAGCGTGCCTGCCTTGCCAGCCTCATTGCCGCGTTATCCATATTCACAACAGGCTATGGCATGTGGCAAAGCTGGTGGCTCGGCGCAATCTTCTTTACCCTCGCGCATTGTCTGTTTATCTGTCGCTTGCATAAAGAAACGCCCCAAACATAAGCTCAGGGCGTTATGTATTCTTGCTAATTTATTACGCCCATTTAAGGTGCGTTTTTTGCGACTTGTTCGGCGAGGTGACCACGGATGATGTCGATGGCACGGCTTAATACATCTTTCGGACTTTGGTTTGATGTGTCGATGGTGAAGGCATCACTTGCGGGTTTTAGCGGCGCGACTATGCGTTCACTATCGCGCAGATCGCGCTCTTTCATATCCGCGAGGATATCATCATAAGTGACGACTTCACCTTTGGCGTTCATCTCTTCAAAGCGGCGCTGTGCGCGGACTTCTGTGCTGGCGGTGACGTATAGTTTCACGTCAGCCTTTGGGCAGACAACTGTACCGATATCGCGGCCATCTAAAATTGCACCGCCTGCCATAACGCCGTTTATTTCTGGCGGGGTTTTGGCATATTCGCGCTGCGCATCAAGTAAAATTTCACGCACTTTCGCATTGGCCGCGACTTTTGATGTGGCGCGCGCGACGTCTTCAACGCGCAGTTCGGGGCTCGCGAGCATCTGTGCGGTTAAATGGTCGCGCACATATTCGGCGGCTTTGATCGCGGCGGTTTCATCACTGGCATCAGCGTCCAGCTCGCGCAGTAAATAATGCGCAGTGGCACGATAAATTGCGCCTGTATCTAAATATGCAAAGCCTAAACGCTCTGCGATTTTGCGGGCGAGGGTTCCCTTACCGCTTGCGGCGGGGCCATCAATTGCGATTACCAAGCTGGCCATAGAAAGCTTCCTGTATCGTGTTGAACCAATATAATCAGTAGAGCGGAAATAAGGTCTATTTTGGGTGTTCATCTTTATAGATCCTCTGCAAAACGGAGTGTCTTTTCACCTGTGGGGGCGACATCATCTGCCTCAATGATAGCACCAATATCGCGCATAAGGGAGACAAAATTTGGAAAACTTGTTTGAATTGGGGATGCATCGTCAATGCGCATCGGCGCATCCGTGGTTAAGCCAAGAATAAGAAAGCTCATCGCAATGCGGTGGTCATGGTGGGTTTCGATTTGTACGCCGCCCTTTAAAGGCCTACCATCGCCGTGAATAGTCAGGCTATCTGCACCTTCTTCTAAATTCGCACCAGCGGCAGTAAGCCCCGCTGCCATAATGCCAAGGCGGTCACTTTCTTTAACGCGCAGCTCTTCTAAGCCTGTCATCTTAGTAACGCCCTTGGCGCAGCAAGCCGCCACGGCGAGGATCGGAAATTCATCAATCATGGACGGCACGCGCTCAGCTGGCACATCAATGCCATGGAGCTGTTTGCCGCCTTTAGCGCATATATCAACCACGGTTTCGCCGCCTTGATCGTAGCTGCGCAGAATTTCAATATCCGCGCCCATTTCAATCAAGGTTTTATAAATACCATTACGCGTTTCATTGTAACATACGCCGTAAACATGAACTTCAGAATCGGCGCTCAGCACTGCGGCGACAATCGGGAAAGCCGCGCTACTGGGGTCGGATGGTACATCAACGGCGCAGCCCTGCAAGCTTTGCCCGCCTTCAATAGAGATCACACGCAGGCCTTCACTGTCGCGGCTCACATCAATATTTGCGCCAAAGTGACGGAGCATATTTTCAGTATGGTCGCGGCATGGCGCGGGCTCAGTGACTTGCGTTTTACCAGTTGCGTTTAGCCCTGCCAATAAAATAGCGGATTTCACCTGCGCAGACGCCACGGGCAATGTGTAGTTAATCCCTTTCAAAGACGCATTGCCCTTCACCGCCATCGGGATACGGCCTTTATCGCGAGCAATAAACGTAGCGCCCATTTCTTGAAGCGGCGTTATGACGCGCCCCATTGGGCGTTTACTTAAAGACGCATCGCCAACAAAAAACGTGCTCATCGCATAGCCGGCTACCACACCCATAAGCAGGCGAATAGATGTGCCGCTATTGCCCATATCAATGATTGCTTCAGATTCGCTTAAACCTTGCGCCCCAACGCCATAGCAGCGCCACAGCCCATCATCACATTTTTCAATCCGCGCACCAAGCTGACGCATCGCCTCAGCCGTTGACAGCACATCTTCACCTTCCAAAAGGCCTGAGATAATGGTCTCGCCCTCAGCAAGGCCGCCAAACATAATCGAACGGTGCGATATTGATTTATCACCCGGCACAACGGCGCGGCCTTTTAACGGGCCTGATTTTTTGGAATATGCTGGTTTCTTGCTCATGACCTAAACTTCGTAATTATCTTGATATGAGTATATATAACCAACTGACTTCAAACGTCTAGGGGGCAAGGCAGATAAATCATGCTTCATCGCAAAAAAGTTACATTGCGCCGCAGTTTAAACCATGAAGCCTATTGATTTTAAGGGTAAATTATTCATAGTATAAAAGCTCTGCCACATCTAATCGTTAGAAGGTAAATGACTGATATTTTTTTACACAATTCCCTGACCCGCAAAAAAGAAAAATTTGTGCCGATTGACCCTGAGCACATACGCCTCTATGCATGTGGCCCTACGGTTTATAATTTCGCCCATATTGGCAATGCGCGCATGGCAGTGGTGTTTGATCTATTAACCCGTGTTTTTAAACATGTTTATCCCAAAGTAACCTATGTATCCAACATTACCGATGTTGATGATAAAATTATCACAGCATCCAAAGAAACAGGCGTGCCCATTGCCGAAATTACAGCGAAATATACCAAGATTTATAATGATGATATGGCGGCGCTTGGTGTCAACGTCCCTGATATTCAGCCCCATGCCACTGACCATATTGATGACATGATTAAGCTTTGCGAAGCGATGATTGCCAATGGACACGCTTATGCTGCTGACGGGCATGTACTGTTTAACGTGCCAAGCTTTGCACCTTATGGCGGGCTTTCTGGGCGTAGCCGTGATGATCAAATCGCTGGCGCGCGGGTTGAAGTGGCAAGCTACAAAAAAGACGCAGCAGATTTTGTACTGTGGAAGCCCTCCGCTGATGATGAACCCGGCTGGGACAGCCCATGGGGTTATGGCCGCCCAGGCTGGCATATTGAATGTAGCGCAATGAGTGAAGTGCATCTTGGCCTGCCGTTTGACATTCATGGCGGCGGCGCAGATTTAAAATTCCCGCACCATGAAAATGAAATTGCGCAAAGCTGCTGCGCACATAACCACACAAATTTAGACGCTTTTGCCAAATATTGGGTACATAATGGCTTTGTCACTGTCGAAGGTGAAAAGATGTCAAAGTCGCTTGGCAACTTCACCCTTGCCCATGATCTGCTTGAACAATATGACGGTGAAGTGCTGCGCCTGACGCTGCTTTCTGCACATTACCGTCAGCCGCTTGATTGGTCAGTCGACAAACTTAAACAAAGCAAAAAAACACTCGATAGCCTATATCGGTTTATTGAAGAAAACGCCGCTGACACGGTAGAAAATGGCGATATATGCACTGATGTACTTGCCGCTTTATCCGACGATCTTAACACGCCACTTGCATTTAGCAAGTTACATGCGCTTGCCAAAAACGTTACGCTTAGCCCTGCCCAAATTGCAGCGCAATTAAAAGCCACTGGCGCGTTACTGGGTATATTACAGCAAGACCCGCAAATTTGGTTTGGGCGCAAAGGCGATGATGCCAGTGATATTGATGCGTTATTAATTCAGCGCACCGAAGCCAAAGCGAGTAAAAACTGGGCGCGCGCCGATGAAATTCGCGATGAGCTAACCGCGATGGGCATTGAAATTGAAGATACGCCAGAAGGCCCACGCTGGAAGAAGATTAGCGCTTGATGCAGGGTCAAGAGCGCGTTAAACTTCGTACACGATGAATCAAGCGAATCTGAAACAGAAAAAAATATCAACGCATAGCTTATGGGAGCGCCTTACAGGTAAGGCTGCCATTAAGGACGAACGCGCACGGCTCGAAGCTTTCCTCAATGCTTTCCCTGGGGCATATTGCGGCTTTGGCACGGATGGTCAGACCACGGCTTATCATCCTGATTGTGAAAAACTGCTTGGCCTAAACGGCAATATTAACAGCATTCATGACATTCAAAACACATTAGACGGCTCTGATTCTGCGGCGCTTGAAAGCTATTATGATCGGCTTGAAGAACATGGTCGCGCCTTTATTTTAAAAGCAAAGACGCGCAAAGATCAAAAAATCCTGCGCATTAGCGGACGCAAAGGCTCTGACCTCGAAGAACGTCTGCATTACTTCATCCTCTGGATCGAAGACATTACCGAACAAGAATCCGAATATAAGCAGCTGCAAGAACAATCAGATGGCGCACGGCAAAATGTTAAGCGCCTTACCCTTGGCCTTGAAAGCCAGCCTTTTCCTGTATGGTTTCACAATATTCGCGGCAAGTTGATATGGGTCAATGGCGCTTACGAAAAAATGACCGGCAAAACGCAGGATGAGATTTTAAAAGACCAAATTGAACTGCCAATGAAAAACCGCGCGCAAGGTTCTGTCCTTGGCGCGATGGCGCAAAAGGCACTGCTTGAAGGCCAGCCGCAAGAAAACAAGCAATACAGCATTATTAAAGGCAAGCGCCGCAAATTATTGATCCGCAGCGCCCCGTTGCTGAGCGTTGATCACAGCATTGGCACAGCCGTCGATATCACCGACCAAGAAGAATCAGAGCAAAAATACAAACAAGTCCTCGCGGGGTATAATGAGCTGTTCCATCATTTAACGACCGCTATTGGCATTTATGACCAAGACACAAAGCTTGAATATTACAACGCCGCCTATGCCCAGCTTTGGGGGCTAGAAGAACAATGGCTTGATTCTAAGCCGCGCATGAGCGACGTACTCGAAAGATTGCGTGAACAGCGCCGCCTGCCTGAACAATCAGATTTCCGCGCCTATAAACAAGAATGGATGGACATGTTCACGGGGCTGATTGAGCCGCTAGACGACATGCTTTACTTGCCTGATAGCTCGGCGCTGCGGATGCTTGTCATTCCCCGCCCACATGGTGGGCTGATGGTGACGTTTGAAGATGTAACCTCTCGCCTTGAACTTGAATCTTCCTATAACACACTAATCGCCGTGCAAAAAGAAACCCTTGATAACCTTGCCGAAGGCGTTGTTGTGTTTGGCGGCGATGGGCGGTTGAAGCTTTGTAATACGGCCTTTACGGCCAAATGGAGTATTAACCCAGAAAATATTGAAGGCGAGCCGCATATATCCAAGATAGCAGAGATGATGCAAAGCTTCTTTGATGACGAAGTCTGGGATGAAATGCGTGACTTTATTTTGGCGCTCGCGCTTAACCGCGAACAAATATCGCGTGAAATTTACCGCAATAATAATACCGCGCTTGATTGCGCCGCGACGCCACTGCCTGATGGCGGGGCGCTAGTGACATTTACTGATGTGACCGACCGCGCTTTGGCAGAAAAAGCGTTGAAAGAGAAAAACGCCGCCCTGCAAACCGCAGAGCAGTTAAAGGTCGACTTCCTCGCCAATGTATCATATCAGCTGCGTACGCCGCTTAACGCGATGATTGGCTTTAACGACATGCTGAAAAATGAATATTTCGGCCCATTAAATGACAAACAAAAAGAATATACGGGCGATATGGGTGAATCCGGTCAGCGCCTTAAAACATTAATTGATGATATTCTTGATCTCTCGACAATAGAAGCCGGCTACCTTGAGCTTACTCTTGAAGAAGAGCCCGTTAAGGAGCTACTCAGTAATTTACACAGCCTCACGATAGATTGGGCGATGAAAGAGAACATCCGCCTTGAACTTAAATGCCCAAGCAATATCGGCAAAGCCAATATCGATTCAGCGCGGATTAAGCAGGTCTTATTAAACCTGATGCGTAATGCGCTTGAACACACTTCTGCGGGCGGAACAATTACGCTTGGCGCAAAGCGCGAAAAGGAAAACATTCTTTTTTACGTGGCTGACACTGGCGGCGGCATTGGCCAAGAAGAGGTTGAACGCATATTCAAACCATTTGAGCGCGGCAATGCGAGCGATGATTTGATGGTCAGCAATAACGACACCCGCGGCGCAGGGCTGGGGCTTACTTTGGTGAAAAACATTACCGAACTACATGGCGGCGAAGTGCGCGTAGACACGGAACTTGGTTATGGTACAACCATCACCATTGCCCTGCCGCGCGACGGGCAAAAGCCAGCATCATAAACCATAAATTTTGCGTAGATTAAGCCTATGTTCATATTAACTTTGTGAGGAAGAACCATGTACCGTTTATGCCTATGCTTATTTTGCTTTATAATCATAACTTCATTCAACGCGGCCAATGCAGATACCCAAGATGCAGGCAGCACTTATGCCAGCTACACAAAAGCCATTAAGAACGCAACAGAGATAGATCAGCTGAATATCTATTTATCAAAAAACCTTTTGACTGCACGCGCCGATTATGCAGAGCAAGCCGCAAAACGTAAGGGCACGAGCCTTGACGCCATCCATCAAACACTTTTAGAGCGTGCAAAATATGCTGAAAGCTGCATCTCGGCGCGGAAGTTTTTAGAGGCGACATCACAAAACGCAGGGCAAGTGATATTACATTACAGCTTTAAAGATGTCTGCGCGACAGCAGGCAGCATTGCTGCAGAACTTGAAAATGTCACCATGGTGCAAGAAAATGGCCTGTGGAAAGTTGACATGGTGCACGCAAAACCAAGGCAGGCTGTAAAAATCAAGAAAGTTATAGTGCCAGAATAAGCCGCGCTTTTAACGCTGCAAAACATATCCCGCATCAGTCGTAATCAGAACTTCTGGGACGGAGGGGTCTTTTTCTAACTTCTGGCGCAGTCTGTAAATATGCGTTTCAAGGGTGTGAGTTTCAACGTCTTGATGGTAAGCCCAAATAGTATCAAGCAGACCTTGACGAGTAATCCCTTCACCCGCAGCCAAATAAAGCGCGCGTAATATCTGGCCTTCACGGTCCGTTAAGTCGGTCTCGCGCCCATTTTCTTTTGCTTTGATCAGGTTTTCAGGGAATATAATTTCCCAGCCCTTTATATCGAGGACGCGGCGCACTTGACCGTTTGATTTCCCCTGTAGCAGAGAGGACAGGCGATCCATTAATTGCCCAACACGTAAAGGCGCACGGAATTTATAATCAAAAAGGCTTTCTTTCGCGCCATCAGCCGCGCCCCAATATAAAAAGAAGCTTAATTTATGTGCGGCGGCTAAAGCGGCGGCGGTATCATGATCATATGGCGCAGCGCATAATATGATATCGCCTTCGCCGCCATCATGGACATCCAAATCAAGCGAGAGCGCATCACCAACGGCGCATGCAGCGTCATGCAGCGCAGCTGCGATGACGCTATCTTGACAATAAATGGCGATTGATTTCTTCATGTTCCCTAATCGGTTAATTTTACCTATGTAGCGTAAAAATGCAGTATCTAAAGCGTTTTCTACCTATAACTCTTAGCATTTTCAGCCCTCGTGATAAAGCTAATTCCCTGTATTCATGCGCTTTATCAGCAATGCGCATAATTGGCACGATTCTTGAATATATAATCTATGGGCGGGCATAAATTGGTGAAGGAAGATGATGGATATAAATAATAGTTTTCAAAATACAAACAGCAATGCGGCGGGACGTGCGCAGAGCAAGAGCGATGAACAGGCCTTGTTTATGCGCCAAAAGAATGAGCGTATGGCAGGGTCAGCGCCTGAATGGCGCAGTTCACAATCCGCCCGTGAAGACAGCGTCTTTCGCCTTAGTGAAGCCGCGCAAGGTGGGAATGACGAAACACAATCCCCGTATGTGCAATCCTTTAAAGGATATATGCTAAAATCTGTTCCTAAAGAAGAAGCCTTTGGCGTTGGTGATATGGTTGATATGATCAACCCCCTGCATCACTTACCGCTGATAGGTCCAATGTATCGCGGCGTTACTGGCGATGATATTAACCCCGCTGGGCGCGTTATTGGCGGCACAGTCTTTGGCGGCATATTAGGCGGCGCGGGCAGCATAGCCAATATCATTTCAGAAGAAGAAACAGGGCGCGACTTGCCTAGTCTGGCTTTGGATAAAGTCACACAAAATGAAGCACATAGCGCCTATTACCAAGCCCAAAAAGCCGCGCAAGGCAGCACGTTTGATAATCAATACCGTCCTGAAAAACCACAATATAATGAATAAAGGCTTTGCTGTTTTTTACTTATAGCATCTTGCTTACTTTTGGCGTTTAAGCAAAATATAATACGCGCCGCTGCCGCCATGAAAACGCTGTGCTTGGCGCAGCTTCAAAATCTTACTTTTTAAATCAGGCTGTTCCAGCCATTGCGGCAAAGACTGTTTTAATATGCCTACTTCTTGATAAGAGCCATCCGCGCCTTTGCGCCCCTTACCTGTAATCACCATCACACAGCGCAGCCCCAAAGAAGCATTGCGCGTAATAAACCGGCATAGCTGATCATAGGCCTGCTGCTGATTATAACCGTGCAGGTCAAGCGTTGCTTCTATCGGCATTTGACCTTTTCGAAACTTATCAAAGCTGCGGCGGTCAATATCACCATGGCTGTGTAAATCATGCTGCACGTCGCGTTCCATGAGCACATCTTGGGTTTTTGGCACGCTCTGCATTTTTTTAACGCGCTGTTTTTCTGTGCGTATATTCTCATGCACCGCCCCTAGTCCTTCATGCGGCGCACCTTCACTGGGCTTCTCTTCACTCGGCGCATCGTATCCTTTTAGCGGCGTGACATCCTGCGTTACAAAAGACCACAGCGCAGCATCAGCCGCGCTCATCTTTTCCCCCTGTTTGTCTTTGTCTTTTTTCATGATAAAATTAATTTCTATTTAAGCCTTAGGTTTTAGAATACCTCTATGAAAAGTTTAATTTCTTTATTTATTATACGCTATATAGTCGTTTTTATTGTTAGCTTTAATTTTTTATTTTTCTGTATCCATGTGGCGCGCGCGCAGGGTGATGAAATTTTGCGCCTTAAACCTTCAAGCGCTGAACATATTGCTTTTTGTTATTTTAACCTTGCGCAGGTTGATCCTAACATCACAAAAATCGCTGTCAGAAACTTAGCCGGCAGCGCAAGCCCTGATGATGGGCAAGCTGAGATTAATCGCTTACAAAAACGACTTGGCGACACGAAGCCCGAACAGCAATATATCATTATAAATGATTTTGTCGACTTCGCGGCAAAGCAAGGGCCCTCGGGTGAGCGGCTATTTGTGTTCCCTGCTTTCAATGTTGAGTTTTTTCATACGGCACGTTATCAAAACACGCGATTTATGGTTATCCCCAAGGGCATTGAAAACCTTAACGAGGTTGAGCTGAGTGAAGATCAAATCAATCAATTTTTACGCAGCTTTGATCAGCAGCCTTTTATTGGCTATGCGCTACATATCCGCGCTAATTATGCAGCCAGAGAGAAGATAAGCTTAGAAGACGCATTAGAGTACAGCATGATTTCAGGTGATGTGGCATATCTCGCGTTTTTAGACCGTAATGGCCTGCCCATTTGGCAATATAAAGCGCCGTGGTACGGCGAGACGGTAAAAAAAGAGCTTGATACGCTGTATCATAAAAACGGCGCAGCCACATCACAAGAAATACAATCCGTTAATGATGAAATCAAACGCATGTATAAGAAATAGCGAGCCTCTCGCTACAAAATAAATTTGCTCAAATCTGTATTCTCGGCAAGTTCTGAGACGTTTTCTTTGACGAAATCTGCTGTAATATTAATCGTTTCACCGCTGCGCTCTGATGCGCTAAAGCTAATTTCTTCAAGCAGTTTTTCCATCACTGTAAGCAAGCGGCGTGCGCCGATATTTTCGATAGTTTCATTCAGTTCGAATGAAATGCGGGCAATTTCATTAACCGCGCCATCATCAAATTCCAACGTGACATCTTCGGTCGCGATTAAGGCTTTATACTGTTTAATTAAACAGGCATCTGTTTCGGTCAAAATACGCTTAAAGTCGTTTTCGGTTAGGGCTTTAAGTTCAACACGGATAGGCAATCGCCCTTGTAATTCAGCCAGTAAATCTGATGGCTTTGCCGCGTGAAACGCACCAGAAGCAATAAATAAAATATGGTCGGTTTTTACTGTGCCGTGTTTTGTCGCGACTGATGTACCCTCGATCAATGGCAGCAAATCACGCTGCACGCCTTCGCGGCTAACATCACCGCCGCGCGCTTCTTGACGGTGGGCAATTTTGTCGACTTCGTCAATGAAAACAATGCCATTTTGCTGCACAAGGTCCAAAGCTGTGGCTGTGACGGTGTCCTCATCTAATAACTTATCGGATTCTTCTGTGATGAGAATTTCATAGCTTTCATCAACGCGCAGTTTTTTCTTCTTGGTTTGCTGACCAAAGGCTTTACCGAACATGTCGCTCATATTCATCATGCTCATTGATGCCCCCGGCATACCTGGCACTTCAAATGATGGCAGCGCGTTACTTTGTACATCAGCGACCTCAATTTCAATTTCGCGATCATTTAAATTGCCTTCGCGTAGACGCTCACGGAAACTTTCACGCGTCGCGGCGCTAGCGGATGTCCCAACAAGCGCATCTAATACGCGCTCTTCAGCATTGGCTTCCGCCTTTGCGGTGACGGTTTGGCGCATTTTATCACGCGTCATATGGATGGCGACCTCAACCAAATCACGGACGATCGATTCCACATCTTTACCAACATAGCCAACTTCAGTGAATTTCGTGGCTTCAACCTTAATGAATGGCGCATAAGCAAGCTTTGCAAGGCGGCGGGCGATTTCAGTTTTACCAACGCCTGTCGGGCCAATCATCAATATGTTCTTGGGGTAGACTTCTTCTTGCATATCCGCGTCAAGACGGTGGCGGCGCCAACGATTTCTCAGCGCAATGGATACGGCGCGCTTGGCATCATCTTGGCCGATGATAAAACGGTTTAACTCTTCGACGGTTTCACGCGGCGCGAAAGACGGAATATCAACTAAGTTTTCTTTTACAGCGTTCATCTGCTTTATATCCTATGATTTATTTTTTGTGACTTTTAGCGTTTAAAATAGCCGCTTAAAGCTTTTCCATGACGATGTTTTTATTGGTATAGACACAAATATCACCAGCAATTTCCATGGCGCGGCGGGCGATATCCTCGGCGCTCATATCTTTGCGATCAATCAGCGCGCGCGCAGCTGCTAAGGCATAATTACCGCCAGAGCCAATCGCCATCACGCCGTCTTCTGGTTCAACAACGTCGCCATTACCCGTGAGAATTAATGATGTGTCTTTATCGCAGACAAGCATCATGGCTTCTAATTTACGCAGATATTTATCTGTGCGCCAGTCTTTGGCAAGCTCAACGCAGGCACGGGTGAGCTGCCCTGGATGCGCCTCTAATTTGGCTTCTAAACGTTCAAACAATGTAAATGCATCTGCCGTCGCACCTGCAAAACCTGTAATAATGTCATTATCACGGCCAAGGCGGCGGACTTTACGTGCATTTGATTTTAAAACTGTTTGCCCAAATGAAACCTGACCATCGCCTGCGACCACGACATCATCGCCCTTACGGACGGCGACAATTGTTGTTGCATGCCAGTTTGATGAATCAAAAGGTGAATGTTCTGCCATTGGTTTTCCTTGCACTCAAAATATCAGTTAGCGAATGTAGGTCAAATTATACGAAAGACAAGCTTTTCGCAAGGCGTACTTGTGCGAGCGCGTTGACCTGTTTAAACACATCATCGCTGAGCTGCCCATCTATCGAAATCAGCGCCAATGCCTGCGCCTTATCAGCTTTACGGCCAAGGCGGAAATCAGCAATATTAATCCCTGCATCTGCCAAAACAGTGCCAACGCCGCCAATTAAGCCTGGGACATCATCATTGCGGATAAACAGCATATGGTCACTAAGCGCGGCTTCAATCGGCACACCTTCAATATCAACAATGCGTGGGTCTTTACCTGCAAATAGCGTCCCTGTAATGCTGCGGACGTTGGTTTCGGTGTGGATGGTTAGCTCTATCGCGGTTAAAAACTCCTCGCAATCATCACTTGCGCCTTCACTGATGGATATTTTCATGTCTTTTAACATGCTGCGGACATTGACCATGTTAATTTCATCGCGGAATGTTTTTAAAATCGCGGCAAAAAGCGCATCACTGATTGGGCGGGTGTTCAGCGCGCTGACCATGCCTTGGTATTCAACTTCGATTTTGGTAATTGCATGTTCTGATATTTGCCCTGCGAAGCTGCCCATTTGACCTGCAAGTTTCAAATAAGGGTTTAATTTAGGGGCGTCTTCGGCAGATATTGGCGCCATATTGAGCGCATTATTCACTGCGCCATCAACCAGAAAATCAGCAAGCTGCTCTGCCACCTGAACGGCGACATTAACCTGCGCTTCGGTGGTGGATGCCCCTAAATGCGGCGTGCAAATCACATTATCCATGCCAAATAATGGGTTTTCTGTTGCTGGCTCGGTTTCAAAAACATCCAAAGCAGCGCCCGCGACCTTGCCGCTCTCTAGCGCCGCTTTAAGGTCTGCTTCGACAATAATGCCGCCGCGCGCGCAATTAATAATGCGCACGCCGTCCTTCATTTGCTCCAATGTGTTTTTGTTAATCATGTGCAATGTGTGTTCATTTTTCGGCACATGGATGGTTATAAAATCAGCGCGGCTATACAGCGTATCAATATCAACTTTTTCCACGCCAAGTTCTTTTGCGCGCTCTGGCGTTAAGAAAGGGTCAAAAGCAATAACCCGCATTTTAAGGCCAATGCCGCGCGTCGCGACGATTGCGCCAATATTACCGCAGCCAATAACGCCAAGCGTCTTGCCCGTTAGCTCAACGCCCATAAATTTTGATTTTTCCCATTTGCCGCCATGTGTGCTTTCATTGGCCTGCGGAATTTGCCGCGCTAGTGAAAACATCATCGCCACAGCGTGTTCTGCGGTGGTGATTGAATTGCCGAATGGCGTATTCATAACAACCACACCTTTTTCCGTCGCGGCCTTAACGTCAATATTATCAACGCCAATACCCGCGCGCCCAATGACTTTGAGCTTTCTGGCGGCAGCTAAAATTTCTGGAGTAACTTTGGTCGATGAGCGCACCGCAAGCCCATCATAATTACCGATGATTTTGATAAGCTCGTCAGGCTCAAGGCCTGTTTTAACGTCGACTTCCACGCCTTTTTTGGCAAAAATCTCTGCCGCTAACGGGTTCATTTTATCACTAATCAATACTTTCGCCATTTCACACCTTTTTATATTTACTATATATTACACTTGCCTCTAGCACTTAATATTAGGCATATAAGCGCGCCAAGCAATGGCTTTTATTCCTGATACGCTTATTTGTTCAGAAAAGAATAACCATAGGGTGCGCCGGGATAAAAAAGAAAAATTCATTTTACATCAAATGCTTGACGAACAGGTACATAATAAGGCATCCTATATATATAAGTTTTTTTCTAACTCGATGAAACGATGCTACGCAAGCGTGAAAAACTCATAATGTGAAGGCGAAGGATAAACATGACAAAATCAGAACTCATTCAAAAATTAGCTGATAAAAATCCGCAACTTTATTTACGTGATATCGAAAAGATTGTTGAAACATTTTTCGATGAAGTCACTGATGCATTATGCCGTGGTGACCGCGTTGAATTGCGTGGCTTTGGCGCGTTTTCTGTCAAAAGCCGTGAGGCACGCACAGGGCGCAATCCACGCACAGGCGAAGCGGTTGAAGTTGAGCCAAAAAACATGCCGTTCTTTAAAACAGGCAAAGCACTGAAGGATCGTCTTAACGGCGAATAATCACGTTCACGCTATCATATCGAAAATGGGTTTATCCGCATGTCATTCTTATTTCGCTGGGCTTTAACACTGCCTTTCATCATTGTTATTGTCGGCTTTTCGGCGCTGCATTCTCAGAAAATCATCATTCATTTAGAACCGCTTTATAAAAATATTGCGCTGCCCTTGTTTGTACCGATTATTGCGTTTGTCTTTATTGGTTTTCTTTGGGGTGCGTTGATTAACTGGATCAACACAGCGCCTTTACGCCATAAATCACGCGCGCAAGGTAAAGAGATTAAGGCACTGAAAAAAGACATTGCCGATCTGCAAGAAAAACTCGCGCAGGGCAACAAAGCTGAGAGAAAATCAAGCCTTGCAAGCACGGCGTTTGACCTGCTGCCTGCAGGCAAAAACAAATCCATCGAACATAGTGATATGCTTTAAACAGAGGGCACAATCATTTTTGGCACCTTCGGCGTTTCTGGCGGCGTTATGACAGGGGTCTCAATTTCAGGGGTTTCGAATATTGGGGGCATGTCTTCTGAATACTCTGTTTCCAACGTCTCTGTTTCTGGTACAATTACAAGCTCTGGCTGTGCTTCTATATTCTCTTCTTCTGGCGCGGCAATCACAACAGGCGCAAAAATTTCATCTTTGTGCTTTTCTTCGAAAATCGGTGTTAAATCTTTGATAATTTGCGAAAACGCTTTGACAGGAAGCGAGCTTGTGAACTTCTCATCAGCGGCTTCCTCACCCGCCGCATAAGCCACCATTGAGCCATAATATTTATCACCAAAGGTAAAAACAAAGGTCGCGGTGCGGTTTCGCACTGTTGATAAGGTAACATTGCCGTAACGGTCATGGGTTTCAATGCGATTATCGCCAGTCCCTGTCTTACCGCCAATTGCCCATTTCACGCCATTGCTAAACACTATCGCATTTTTTGTGCGGCGCGCCGTGCCGTTTTGCACGATATTTTCAAGATTTTCTTTCACAATAGCGGCAATATTGGCATCCATAACCTGTATTTCATTTTCAGGCGCAAAGACAAAGTTTTTCTCATAAGGCGTGTCTTTACCGAGCGTAATATTGGTAAATTCCGCATTTGGCATCGCTTTGCCGCCATTAACGACAATGCCCATTAATGTCGCCAGCGCGTTTGGTGTATCACCAGACACACCGATCGATGTCGCGAAAGATGGAATTAGGCGCCTAAACGGAAAGCCTTTTTCTGCCCAGTTATCATGAATAACATCGAACGCATCTTGTTCAAGCATGGTGAAGACATGACGTGATTTCAAGTTTTCGTTATTTGATTTTTCAAGCCATTTATAAATATCAGGCGCCATGCGTACGACGCCAGCGCGCAAATCTTTATAACTTGCATCAGGGTTTTTTATCATCTGCGCCGCAAGCCATATTTCAATCGGGTGGACATCGGTAATATAAGCGCGGTCATTTAAGTCATAAGCATCCGCCGCATAACGGCGGTGGAGCGATTCAAACGCGCCTTCGGTCAGTAAATCTTGGTGGCTCTCGCCAGTATGCGCGCTTAAGAAAACAGAGAATTCTGCCAATGAGGCATCAGGCTTAATATAGCGGTGGATCGCGGCGATATGCGCGGGCGGCGTATCTTCGCGCAATCCTGCGAAAATATGCGTCATGACTTCACTGCGGTTTTTACCCTCATATTCTTGATACATTTTTGAAAAATGCTGGATCGCGTCATGTAAAACATAACGGTCGAGATATTTTTTGCGCAGCGGATGTTCATATTCATCATAAATGCTGAGGTCAACATCGAGCTTATTATGGATGGTGAATTGGACGACATCTTCCATCATACGGATGAACGGCAAGTTGATCGAATCTTCAAAGGCTTGCTTCACCGACACATCGCGCCAATTATCATTGACCATGAAATTATGAAAGCGATGCAGGCCGCCGCCAGTGAAGAAACGCTCACCATTATGCGCAGAATAAATGCGCTCCATCGCCGCATCTAACATTGATTTCTCTGATGTTGGCTCTTGTGCATCGCTTAAATATTCAAGAACGAATGCTGTTATGCCGTCTTCTTCGGCTTGACGCTCGGTAAGCTCTGGGCGGTCTTCTGGTGCAATATTCACAAGGGTTTTATATGCATCCAACGTATATTCCAAGTACGTAATCAGCGTTCTGAATTTCGCCGTAGAGCCAAGCTCTAACATTGAATCTTCGTTGAGGTTAAATTCACCTTCGAAATTATCGGTCTGGACGCGCAGATGGTTCATGTCCCTTTCGCGTTCATAAAGGGTAAAGCTATATTGAATATCGCCAGCCGTATCTAAGCGCGCCATATGGTCACCAATGACAGCCGCCCCTTTTTCACTATATGGATTACCAAGGTCTTTGAGCGCTGTATTGACGATTTGCGTTGCGCGGTAATCAATCGTGCTCGTCGCGCTGATGTCCATACGGTCAAAATCATGCATACTCGGCAGCCCCATCGCCTGCATTAAATTCACACGCACAAGGTTGATAGATTTTTCAGGGTCTTCGGGCAGTAAATCAGGGTCAATTTTTGGCGCCCATTTAAGCCCCATACTCAGCGCGTGATCTTTTAGCTCTTCTGAGATAATACCTGCGCGCGCAAAGCTTGGCAGGTAGCGATCAATACGCTCATCAAGCGCCTTGCGGTCTTTTCTTAAAAATGTTGTTGGCTGTTGCACCGCCATGATTAGCGCGAGTGTCTGGCGGTAATATTGCGCTTTAACTTCCCATTCGTGCTCGCCGAGCCAATCTTCATCAAGAGACATAACACGGTTAAAATCATCAACATCAGTGCCGAACCACACGCCAAGGCCGTCCGCCATGCCGATCACTTCACCAAAGCCGCGATAGCCTGAAAGCGGCACAGCATTAATATAATTTGCCACGGCCTTTTGGCGGGTTTGCAGCGTGCTATCGCGGCTTTCAGAATAGGCGCGAGCAGATGCGGTAAAGACCTGCGTGGCCTTATCAAGCATACCATTAGTATGACCGCCTTCAGAATGGCGCAGTTTTTCAAGCTGCTCGGCGAGGGTCGACCCGCCTGAACCATCGCCACCAATGCCAATTTTTTCATAAACTTGCTGCAATACGGCGTAGAATTTACGGTCCCACTCAATGGCGTAATTGCGCGAATCTGCGATATCCTCATCAAGCTGTTCACGGTTTTCAACATAAAGCAGGCTTTTGACAACAAGTTCGGGGATCTCAGCGAAATCTGTATAGATTTTATTGGGGTATCCTGCATTATGCAGCGCCGTTTGGTTGCTGTCAGTAATGTCGAGCCCTGCTTGATTTTTTTCATCATAGAGAGGAAACAGCGGTACAGGCGGCAAAAAATCTGGCCCTTGCCACGTTGCCGCCGCGCCGCTTGCTTTGCTGACAAGGATATACCCCTTATTCTCTAGGCTTTGTGAAATCTCATCAAACTGCGTATAGCCAAGACGCACATCATAAGGCCCCGTTGGCGGCGCAATATCTGGCGCAGTTAAATCACGCGTTAGCTGATGATATGATTGATCAGCCATCGCACCAAAAAAATCAGATTGGAGATGAGATGTCTCATGTTCATTATGCGCGAAATAGCCGCCTAATGCGCCTGCGACAATAAACGGGCTCGCGAAAATGGCAAACTTCTTCTTTAAGCTCCATTTTTCGCGCGCAGCCGTGACGCCTTGCTGTTCTTGCGCAGTGTCTGCATTGGCCTTTTTTGCGGCTTTTTTCCCTGACATGAGGCAGAAAACTCCCGTTATTTATACGTATTTACGCAGTCTTTTTTTTAATTTGAGAAAGTCTTTATAAAGTATTGCCGCTTCAGACACAAGCTTTTTTCATAAAACAGGATCTGCTTTGCGTTTTTTTACGGCGTGATGCAGCAGCAATGCTTATCATTCCATGTTCCCCAGAAACTCTATTGACATATTTTTTCTGCCTGATTATACATATATACATGAATTGATATTGGGAGCAGCCTTGACCATGTCTTGTACAAACACAGCAGCTATACTTCATCTAACAAAAAGCCAACCCATGACATAGATATTGGCATGAATGGGCTTTTCTTAACAGAAGCCAAAGGCACAATTTCAAAATATGTCGATACAAAGACATCGTATTATACAAAGCCTGCTGCCGCCATATGCATCCGCGGCATTGAAATACAGCTTGTACGTATGGATAAGAAGAAGTATGAACATAATCCTTGGCATGTCATGTTAAATGAGTGGAAGACAACGACAGGCTCAACGCAAGATGGTTCATTGCAAAACGTTTTTAATGAATTTTCTAAATGGGTCATGGACAATGCCGCACTTTCTGCTGAAGATCTAATCACCTTGGCTGATGCAATTGAAAAGCCACATAAACCCTCACTTACGCAGCGCATTAAGAACAAATGGCAGTTGGGGTAAACGGTTATGAGCGCCATTTATTATACAAAGTTTCGCAGACGCTTTATTGTCTTTGTGGAAAAAATTGCGCTTGCATTTTTACCGCTAAATATGCTTAATCATGCGCTTAAATAAACGACTAAGAACTCAACTTTACGCCACACGACTATCATGCTCAAACTTACCGATCAACAATTCGCAAATTATAAAACCCATATCCCCTCATTGCTTTGGCTTTGGTTCCCCCTCGCTTTTGCCATCGCTTTTATCGCTATTGAAATCTTCCTGCCGCAAGATGTCAAAATTAGCTGGTATAGTGAAAACGGCTTATTAGAGGTCACTCACACAGCCATTATTTTTATCGCAGTACTTTATTGCCTCATGACCATTCGTCCTGCGTTAAAACTTGCAGACCCTCTGGTGATAGCATGGCTATGTATAGCGACCTTTGGCGCAGTTTATTGCGCCGGTGAAGAGGTAAGCTGGGGACAGCATATTTTTGGCTGGCAAAGCAGTAATTTTTGGAGCGCCATCAATGATCAAGGGGAAACAAACCTCCACAACACCTCATCATGGTTAGATCAAAAGCCGCGTATTATTGTTGAGGTCGGTATCGTCATTAGCGGCCTGATTATTCCCGCATTACAAAAATGGTCCCCACAAGCGCTACCGACACAGTTCAGAATCATTTACACCAACGCTTATTATGTCGTCTGCGCCGCCATTTTCGTTATATTCAAAGCCGTTGACAGCGGTTTTGGTGCTTATAGTGCATCACCATTTTATAGAGGGTCAGAGACGCTAGAACATTTCATGTTTTACTATATTTTAATTTACATGATCGATTTTAATAAGCGCATCAATCATCAATCTTCTCAGACATTAAAATAGACGGTCTCTAAGCGAGATATCTACTCGCTTTTTTCTTCGCTATCAGGGAAAAATGTCCCGCGCACGCGCCCATCACCCTTGCCCTCACCGTCGGCATTTTTACCACCAAAAACCTTACTAATATTGGTCAACAAATCAAGTTCTGCGCGGGTGCCTTCTAATATATTCGGCCCACGGCGTATGACGACATTGCCGATCACTTCGGCTTTGTTGTCTTCTTTGCGATATTCACCTTTATCGCCGGTAATGCTTTCTTCTGCTGTTTTGATATGGACATGGCCATCCGCTTCAGCACGCCAAAGTTCGCGCGATGCATCACCATCTTTAAACCACGCCGTTACGCGGTCACTTTCTAGGGTTTCTGTTGGGCGCTTAATGAGCGTATTGCCAATCGCGATGAGTTTGTTTTCTTCTGTGTAATATTCAAAACGTTCATCGGCGGTGAGGGATTGATCATCAGAGAGCATTTTTAAATTCTCCCCCGTCATCACGGCTTTTGATTCATCTAAATTATAAACCGCATGGTCACCATAAGCATTACCGTTTGCGGAGTGAATTTCCACATTGTTACGCGCAATAATTTTCCAAATTTGCATCCCACCCGCTTTAGGCTCACGGTAATATGCTTCGAGTATATTGGCCTTAATGGTCGTCTCGCCTTGCTGCGCCGATGCTGCGCCATTGGCGATATAAAGCTGTTTATCGCGATGCCATTCCAAGGTTTCTGCGGCGCTGATCTCAAGGGGCGCGGCGCTGTTTTTGCTTTGCGCATGCGCCATAGGCTGCACAAGCGCCATCGCGGCAATCGTTGCACATAGAGCAGGTAATAAATTGGTTCTTCGCGTCATCGGAATGTCCCCTTAAAATTATTCCAACATGTTATCCATATCATGGAGCACGACTTTCGCAGGCCCTGTGAATATCAAAATATTCTGCGTGCCATCCGCGACCATGCCTTTGGCTTCTAAAGTGCCAATCGGCCCATGCGCCGAAACATCGACATTCGAACGCGCGATATTCGCCTCTAAATCAATGTTTAATATATCCGTCAATAAGGTATAGCCCGCATCATGGTACAGCTTGACATTGCCTTCGAGCAATAACGTCTGTTTAATCTGGTCATATGTGCCAGCAACGCCCTCTAACGCGACCCATGAACCGTCATTCATGGTTGAATCCGCGACCGGTTTTTCTAAATAAATAATATCTGAGCTATCCATCGTTTGAAAAGCGCGCGTCGCGGTAATCGCGTAGGGACGACCTTCCTTATCTGTTGTATCAAAGCGCGGCTCTAGCATCTCATTCTTACCAATTGAGCTTTGCTTCAGGACTTCATCTTTTTGCGGCAAGTTTTTTGCAATATCGGCTTTATCACCTGAAAGCACAATCAGTACAACAACAACGCTCATCGCGATAAGCGGTAAAACAATACGCATAGAGCGCACGAACCGCGTATAAAATTTATTGCGGCGCTGACCTATGCGCACTGTGCCGCGCCGGCGCATATATTGCCCGTCAAGCAGTTCTTTTTTCAGTGACGGGGCAAGCGGCGCCTCGGGAATATCCGCGGCCTCTGCGTCGAGCTTTGGCGCAGGCGTTGGCGTTGGCGTTGGCGTTGACGCAGGGGCAAGACCTTCATCCGCGGCTTTAACCGGCGGCGTATCTAATGTTGAGAATAGATCGTCTTGGTCATCATTCATGGTGATTTAAGCTAAGCCTGCCTGTAAACATTCTTGCAAACGGATAAGCCCTTGTAAACGTCCCGCATCATCAAGCACCACAAGCGATGTAA
The DNA here is from genome assembly GCA_002354205.1 of Micavibrio sp. UBA2705. GTDB lineage: Bacteria > Pseudomonadota > Alphaproteobacteria > Micavibrionales > Micavibrionaceae > UBA2705. Next base: position 100,346 of record DELD01000027.1, read on the forward strand.
TCACGCCGCCTGTTTGTTTGTTGAGCATAATATCCATGGCTTCCGCCGCAAGAGCGTTTGCGCCAATATGCTTTGGCCCATTGGAAATTAAGTCGCCAAGGCGGCGGGTGAGTAAATCTGGCCCCATATGGCGTTTTAAGTCGCCATCGGTCAGTATACCGATCAGCTTCCCTGCGTCATCCGTGCATAAAACGGAGCCTAAATTCTTTTCCGTCATCATCAAAATGGCTTGATCCATTGTACTGTCGACATCCATGACAGGCAGGTCGCCATCTTTATACATCAAGTCTGAGACTTTTAATAACTGCTTGCCTAATTTACCGCCTGGGTGGAAGACCTTGAATTGTTCTTTGGTCAGGCCGCTGCGTTTTAACAATGTGACCGCAAGCGCATCGCCATAAGCCATCATCATTGTGGTTGATGTTGTTGGCGCCATATTATTGGGGCAAGCTTCTTTTAATTTAGGGTAGGTTAATTTGATATCTGCATGCTGCCCCAAAGTACTCTCGCCGTTCGATGTCATCGCAATCAGCGTAATGCCAAAGCGGCGCGTATAATGGATAAGATCAGAAAGTTCAGGGTTCTCACCTGAATTAGACAGCATCAGCACAACATCATGTTCGGTTACCATACCAAGGTCGCCATGCGATGCTTCGCCCGGATGCACATAATATGACGGCGTTCCTGTTGAGGCCATTGTCGCCGCCATTTTGCGCCCAACGTGGCCGCTTTTGCCAATACCGGCAACAATTAGGCGCCCTGCGCGACTTGTGCGCATTTTGTCAATTGCATCAACGGCCAGAACGAATTGCTCATCAAGACTACCAGCAAGCGCTTGCAAGCCTTCAATTTCTTCTTTTAAAACCTGAAGACCATTTTGAAAGTCGAGATTATCTTGCATCGTATCGCTCACTTTATCTTGGGCTTGCTCTAGGGCTTGCATGGGGCTGTATTCCTTAAAATTATCTGTCTGTTTATACCAAATTGGCGGTAAAAAGCAAACCTATTCACTTTGATATAAATACAGGCCAAGCTCCGTATCGCCATAGCTTTTAATCCGCTCTTCCGTTATGGCGTCAATATGGCTGAGATTGGGCAGGCCACCTTTCTCGCTTTCAAGGACAAGCCATGCGGCTTTGTTAAGCCACGCGCCATTAATAAGCCCTTCAATGCAGGGCAGGATTAAGTCCTTTTTATAAGGCGGGTCAAGAAAGGCTAAATCTAGTTTCAGCGCGGCGGCGCTATTGGGCATAATTTTCGCGGCATTACCAATTTTAGCTTGATAGCGCCCGCCATCAATATTCAGCGCATTGAGGTTCTCTTTGCTTAAGCTCAAAGAGCGCGGGTCTTGATCCCAAAAATAACAAAATTTTGCGCCGCGCGATAGCGCCTCAATACCCAAAGCGCCCGTGCCACAAAACATATCAGCTGCGCAAATATCCGCGAAATCAAGGCGCGATTCTAACATGTTAAAAATCGCCAGACGCAGGCGATCAGATGTTGGGCGTATATCTTTGCCCTTTGGCGGTGAAAGCTTACGTCCGCCTAATGTGCCGCCAGTAATGCGCATATTTCCACCTCTAATATCTTATTATAGCTGATCAGAAAATTCTTTAGGCAGCATGTCTTTTAACACGCGCCCTGTCATTTCCTTAACTGCGCCGCGTTCCATTTGTCCTAACTGGAATGGCCCGTAAGCGGTGCGAATCAAGCGGCTTACTTGCAAATCAAGCGCTTCCATCACGTTACGAATTTCGCGGTTCTTCCCTTCTGTGAGTTTGAGGGTCAGCCACGTATTTGTGCCGCTCGCCGTATCTACGCTCGCTTCAATTGATCCGTATTTCACCCCCTGATAAGTAATGCCGCGTGCAAGTTTGGCAATTTTCTCATCACTGACGCGGCCATGGACGCGGGCGCGATATTGGCGCACCCAGCCTTTTGATGGCAGCTCTAAAGCCCGGGCAAGCTCGCCGCTTGTCGTAAAAATAAGCAGACCTTCAGTATTCATATCAAGGCGGCCAACACTAACCACGCGCGGCATGTCAGCGGGCAGGCCATCAAACACGGTCTTACGGCCTTTTTCATCGCTATTGGTTGTCACTTCTCCGGCTGGCTTATGGTAGACGTAAACGCGCAGGCCTTTTTGTACTTTAATCGGCTTACCATCGACCTCAACGCGGTCATTAGCGCTAACTTTATAGCCAAGCTCTTCCAAAACATCGCCGTTGACGCGCACGCGCCCTGCGGTGATTAAACGCTCCGCTTCGCGGCGGGAACATATCCCCGCATTGGCAATATATTTATTTATACGTTCTGTTTTGCTTTTTTCGTTCATTTTCGCTACAACCTAATTTATGAGTGAAGAACATGTAGCATATATGCAGGCCGCATTGGAAGAGGCAAATAAAGCCGCCGCTGCCGATGAAGTGCCAATAGGCGCAGTTATCGTTAATAAAGCGAGCGGCGAGATTGTCGCGCGCGGCTTTAACACCACGCGAATGGATTTCGACCCGACCGCGCATGCCGAAATAAACGCGATACGCGCCCTTGCCAAACAACTCGGCGCGCAGCGCATTCCTGATCATGATTTATATGTGACGTTAGAGCCCTGCCCGATGTGCGCCTCCGCCATATCCTTTGCCCGCATTAGCCGCGTTATTTATGGCGCAGATGATGCCAAAAGCGGCGGACTGAGTGTTATTGAAGGGCCTAATTTATACAGCAAAGCCGCGCTTCATCATAAGCCTGAAGTTATTTCAGGCCACCTTGCCGATGAATGCGGGACAATTATCAGAGATTTCTTTAAAGCCAAGCGTAAAGCGAAATAAGTTTATTCTTATGAAAAATAAATTGCCCTTAGCCGAAAAATCACGTAAAACAAAAAACATGAAATATCCAGACGCCATACAAACGCTAGAACGCGCGCTAAAAAACGCCCCCCAAAGCACGATTACAGCTTTGGCGGCGCGGTTAATCGCAGGGGCAAAGCAATTTGACCTTCATAAAACAGCGCAGCTGGCGGTGAATTTTCGTATGGATAGCATTCAGCGCAATCAAGCAAACCCACCAGATTATACCCATGAAAGCATTTTGGGCGCGCCTTATGCCGATGATGAACAAACCCCATTAGGTGCGGGTGAAGTTTGGCATCACGGCCGCCGTGCGAGCAATACAGGGCTTAAATACGCCTTTAATAGCGCAGGGCTTCCGATTAACCCGTTTATGAATACTGGCCTAAATGGGCGCGGCGTACTGGGCCAGTTTGGCCCGAACCACGCGGTTGATAATGGTATTATTCGCATCAAAAAGGACGAAAACGGTGATGATGCACTGCATGTCATTGGCATATTGCGTAAATTTGATAATGACGCGCCTGCATTATGCGGCGGCTTTGCCAAATATGCACGCGGGGCAAATGGCGAATATATTTTTGATAAAGCCGCAGTCATCGAAACCCAGTTAGAAGAATTATTCGAAGAAATGATCAGTGGGTCAATCACCTTAGATGCGAAACATGCCGCGAAACTGCCTAAGGCCGTGCAGAATGAATATGACCGCCGTATGTTAAGACGCAATGGCCTTGTGCTGAGCGATCATCATAAAGCCGAAATTGCAGAACAGATAAAAACAGGCCTTAAAATGGCGCAGGTCGAAGAAAACGACCCTAACTTTTTAAAAAGGCTCCATGACGTTATCGCCGCAGGGCATGAATGTTTTGCTGGCCCCATTTTAAACGATAATCGCAATACAAATAACGCATGGATAGAAACCAAGCTTACATGGTTCACAATGGATGATGCGACATGGCAAAATATTGTCGGCGCGACGCCTAAATATAATTACGCCTTTTCAGCGGGCGATGATGCAAGCGGCGTTGTTGAACATCACCTATCGCCCACGCTTATTAAAGACGCCTTTGCATCGCATGGTGCATTGTTTAGCTTTATAGCAGCGTCTTATTTGTTAGACGCGCAAGCAAAAGGGAAAAGCCTGCCACCATCAATCATGCAGCAATGCTTAGATGTTGCAAATTTCCTTGAAACTGAAAACGCCCGAAACGCCCGCCCAAACAGCGCTCCGCGCCCATAAAATTTATTATAGCCCTGCCGCGCTTGACAATTTATGGAAAGATTAATAAGGTGAGCTGTTGTCTTAAAAAAATAAAATAATGGGGACTCTCAAATGAGCGTAAATAATAAGAACAATAAAACAATCCTTATTCCGCCAGGCTATGAATATGTCGGTGAAGAACTGCAAAATGATGCAGACACATCACTGCAGGTCGTCTTTTTAGATTCTGTCGATGGCAGTTTTTTAGATGCTGAAAATTACAAGCCTGAGCCTCTATGCCTTGATAAAGCAGAATTGCCACAAGGCTTCAAAGATTACGCCATCTAATTAACGGCGCTTATCAGGGCTGATTTTTTAAGCTATTTCTTCCAATGAAGGTCATATTCTATGCCGACATTAAATTCATGCGCGCTATAATCTGCGTCATAAACACCTATGCCGAAATCACTGGCGCTTAAGTAACGGTAACCGCCTGTAAGGGCAAGGCCAGGGTTAAGGCGGTATTTCAAGCCACCACCAAGCTGCCAACCAAGCGCATAGGCGGTGTCGTCGCTGCTTTGTAGTGTATTGCCTGCGGGCTTAACCGAACCTTCAAAACGCATTAAACCTAGACCAGCAGATAGGTAAGGCTTAGCTTTCCATTTAAGCTGGTCAAAGTCATAAAAACCATTCAAAAACCATGACATGTTGGATATTTCGCCGCCAGCAGGATAAATTTGCGTATTATCAACCAGTTTAGAAAAATCATTCTTACGATAGCTCATTTCCCCTTCAAAACGAATTTGACGAGTCAGGCGCATACCAATCGCGCCGGCAAAGCTTAAAGAATTATTTGTTTTATAAGAGCCTGAAACATTCGCTGTGTTTTCTTTGAAGTCATTATCAGGCATTGTGTTTAAGCCCATATAACCAGCAAGGTATATACGGCTTGTCTGCGCATTAGCTTGATGGGCAAATACGCTACAAAACATAACAAACGCAAAAATAGCGACGTATTTAAGTTTCATAATAATCATAACAACGCAAAACGCAATAAATGTGAAAACATGCCAGAACAGGCATTGATTAGTTATATTCTACTTAAAATCAAAACATTGCGCAAGCGCTAAAAACATTCATACACGCCCATGGTTTCATCGCTTAAAACCACGAGGTTACGCATAATGCATTAAATTTTTAGTCAAATTTTACTGTCGGGGTTTTGCCTTCTGTGACAGGCTTACCTTCGGCGCGGTTTTTCTTGAGCCGCTCAAATTCGGCTTTCGCGTCAACCACAGTGGCTTTTGGGCTTTTATTCGTCACTTTACCGATCAAGCGGTCAATCGTCGCGAGTTCTTTTTTCTGTAGCGCTTTATGCTCTGCTTCTATCGTGTAACGAATTGTCGGGTCAGCATCATCCGCACCCGCTTTGCTGAGCAATGCATTCACCGCCGCGTCAGAGCCCTGAAGCTCCGTCGTTGGTATCACTTCACCCATCAGGGCTTTTTCAGCTTCCCTGATTGGCGCAAGCTCTTGCGGCCTTGCCATACCAATAACAGGCTCTGGCAACTGGCTCACATCAGCGTAATTTTCTGGAGGGCGTTCAAGCGGGGCGCGGCGCATAACTGAAAACTCGTCAGGGGCATGTGGCGGCGCGACTTGTTCACGCAATGTATCACAGCCCGTCACCAAGAATAATGCCGAAAATAATGCCAGTTTTGAAAAGAGAGTAAATTTCATTATGCGCTGCCGTCTATATTTATTTGTGTTTCTTTAACGTATATGACTTTTCTGTCTTCTCGCCCATTACGCTGTTGAGTAGCATTAACAGAACGCCAATAACAATACAACTATCGGCAAAATTAAAGGCAGGATAATGCCATTCACCAAAATAGATATCAACGAAATCAATCACAGAACCAAAACGCACACGGTCGATAATATTGCCCAGCGCGCCGCCAATAATTAACAATAGACTTGTACGGGTATTCATATTCTCCGTTTTGAAAAACCAAACGAGCAAACCTAAAACAATCGCCGCGGTGCAGCCAATGAGCACCCATACGCCGTCACCAGACTGTTGAAACATGCCAAAGCTTACGCCCCTGTTCCACACCATGGAGAAATTAACATAGCCTTCAAGGACAGGCACAGATACTGGCGGCAAATAAGCGGCTTTTACTTCGGTCATCCATGTTATGAAGTCGCGCGGCACTTTATGCGCGTAAGCCTTGTTCAAAAGCATTTCTTCTAAGACATACCATTTTGAAACTTGGTCCAAAATAATAATGATAAAAATCGATAATAAATAAGGTAGTTTGTTCATCATAACGTTATGTGCTCATCAGTTTGTGCCAACATGTTCGCCAATCATAACCTGATTTATTTAGCGCGTATAGATTTTAATAAAAAATGATCCCCTGCAATTCGCTTTTACCTTAAAGCCGCGCTAAACAATGATAAAAATATCGCGCGGCAGCATGTCTTGTAACAGCGCCTCAAAGTTAAATTTATCGTCAACACCTAAAGCCCGCTCAAGCGCAGAATGAATGTCTTGTTTTGCTTGCAAAATGCCAAAAAAGGCATAACGCGCCTCATCAATGGCAAGGCTCTCGACGCGGAGACCACAGCGCCAGACCATGAGCTGCTGCGCGCCGGCATCAAGGTCAAAATCTGCGGTTTCTGCCCCGCCCGACTGCGCGAAGTTTTGTAAGTCCAACACAGGATAAGCACTCCGCATAAAGCGGCAAGATGGGTGCAGGTTAACCCCTACCGCCCCTGCCAAGATTTGCGGTAAATATTGCGCGGCATTATCTGAGGTTAGAGCCTGTGCGTCTGGTGCATAATAGGCATGATGCTCCAAACCTTCTAACCGCGCGACATCAGGTAAGAAAGCCAATTCTTGTGCAGGTGGAAAGCTTTGGATAAAGGCGGGATAGTCTGCGCCATATTCATTCATATTCGCGGTTTTTGGTGGGTGGCCTGACACATATGTACGCGCCATTGCGCGGGCAAATTCATCGCCAACCAAAGGCGATATGCTTGGATAGCGCGCCAAGATGATTTCTATCAAGCCGCCAATCACATTGTTTTTATAAATATCGAGCCGTGCCTGCGTACTGATCTTGCCGTGATTAACCGCGTCCGTGAGTTTTGCTGGCATTGGCGCATCTGGGTGCAATAAGGCCTGAGCGATATCGCGCTGCAAATCTTGCGCGTGGTAATCACGCTGTGCGTGAGGCTCAGACTGTGACATGGCGCAGCTCCGCATGATGATGGGCATCTATAATGCGCTGCGCTTTGGCGGCTTCATCCAGCAGCGTGTTTAAGGGCGGAATATCATTATCCCACTCAATAAGGGTTCTTACAGGCGCATGACGTGCCATGACATTATCAAACAGCCCCCAAACATCATCATGAACAGCCTGCCCATGAGTGTCGATATAGACGCTCTGCCCTTCAATGATTTTTTCAGCATATCCGGCAAGGTGTATTTCACGCACTGCGCCAAAGTTAATATGTTCAAAATATGCAGCGGCGCTAAAGCCGTGATTATTGGCCTGTACCTGCACGTTATTAATATCGAGCAGTAAATGGCAGCCCGTGCGGCTTACGGCTTTATTTAGAAACGCCCATTCTGGCATTTCATCGTCATGAAAACGCATATATGTCGATGGATTTTCAATCAATATTTCTTGGCCCAAATAGTTTTGCGCCACATCAATATTACGGCAGAGATTATCAAGATTTTCCGCGTTGTAAGCGAGCGGAAGCAAGTCATTAAGATGTGCATTACCGCTGGCGCTCCACGATGCGTGGTCGGAAAATTGAAATGGCTCAATGCGGGTTATTAATTCTTTTAACTGCGCCAAGTGATGTTCATCTGGTGGCTGCGCCGCGCCTAATGACAGGCCAACGCCATGAAAGCTGATGGGATAATTTTTGCGAATCTCTTCTAAAAATTTAAAATTAATGCCGCCGCCAAAATAATTTTCAGGATGCACTTCTAGCCATGAAATGTCCTTGCGCGGCGCGGCGCTGGCAATTTCACGATAATGGGGGTGGCGCAAGCCTACCCCCATTACAGTTTGCGTCGTGATCTGGTTGGGATCCACCATAAGGGCATCTACTCAGCTTTCGTTTCTGCCTTCATGTCCGCTTTGGCTTCGTCCATAAGTTTACCGCCAACTAATTTGTGGCAAAGGCCTTTTGGAACCATGATCCATTCTTTCACATCGCCATCAACTTTAGCCGCTTTTGCGCAGCTATGTGCGCCGTCTAATGACCCGCAATCATTCATGCCTGCTTTGGCAACGCCATAGCATTTTTCTTTGCCTTCTGGCGCGGCTGCTTCTGCGTCATGCGCTGCCGCCATTGATAAAGTTGCGACAAAAGCCCCCGCAATAACTGTGTTTAAAGTTTTCTTAGCAATCGACATTATATTCTCCTTAAAAAAATTAATTTAACTTGCCGCTTCACGCCGCAATTAAGCATGAGCTGCCAATGCGAAGATATTCGCAAAACTGAGCATAATGGTTACATAGATGATAAAAAATACAAGTGATTAATGCGCAGGCGCTTTTAACCTCACACTACATTTTATGGCGAAGCTGCGCGACTTGCCGCTCAACATCATGTTTGAGTTTTTCTTGAAATTCAGGGTCAATGCCATATTCGCGCTTCATGTCTTCAACCGCCTCTGCTGGCGGCTGGTGCGTGCCAACGTCATATTTAAGCACATTGCCAAAATCCGTCAGCGTATATGGCGCGCCCGATTTTTGCACTTCAAGGAAATCCATATATTTACTCGGCATAATATCAACATAAGCCCAGAATTTCTGCGCATCAATTTCACCGCATACAAGGGTAATAATGCCTAAATCATTATCCATGTCTTTTATCAGATCATTGCTCATATTTTATCCCTCTTAAAAAAACTCAGCCTTGTTCAGGCACGAAATTATTATAGCTTTTATTCTGATGGTGGACAAATGCTGTCGCGTCTTGATTTTCAGGATCAATACGCCAGCAAAGAGATGCCGCGCCATTTCCTTTAAACTGTAAAGTTGCTTGCAGCGGCGCGCCAAATTCTGCGTCACAAAAATCCTCTGCTATTTTTTGTTTTAAGCCATCTTCATTTTCTTTACTGGCTTGGCGCTCTGCGCGTGCTTTCATATATGATCCATGATCTTTGAAAACCATCAGCGCCGCGCCGACAATAAACGATGCGCCGCCGCCCGCCATGGCAAGGTCATTATTATTTATACCATCCATCAAATAGCTTACAGCGCGCGTTCCCATCATTACAGGCGGTGCATGTGACATTAAAAAACATCCTGTTTCCAATGATGCATCTTTAAGCTTTTCTAACCCGCGATGAATTAAACCAACGACGCGCGGTTTTGGAGTCTGCTCTGGGGTGCTTACCTCACGGCTAGAGAAAAACATGTTATTTGCATCAACATCTTGCTGTTTTTCTTCCGCTGTTTTTTCGCGTTTCATATGTAAGAATGATGTAATTGCCTTGGTTGCCCATGCGGTTACCCCCATAGACACGGCGAGCAATTCTTCGGGGCTGCGGACATTTAAAAAACCAATGCTATTGGCTGAAGTGGCAACGCCGCCTTCGACCAAATCATTACGATGCGAACTTGCCCGTGATTTGGCGTTAAAATCTGAAATTATTTTGGTACTGCTGCGCAGCGCATTAAAACCGCCTAAAGCGGCGCGGGGAATGTTACCTTCCAGCAAGCCTGATGCCACCAAGCCCAATGCTCCGCCAAGCTGCCCTGATGTTTGCACATAACCACATAGTTTGTCTTTATGCGTTAAGGGCTTTTTTTCTTTGGCGGCGACAGCTTTTTCGTCGGGATAAATATAGTCATGCGCCTTTAGTAAAAACCCTTGCACTACGCCAATATTTTGTCCATTGGAGCGCACTTTCATAGCCCCAAAATCATAACCATCCTTATAATGCGCCGCCGTGACTGTATATGTAGTATCCTCTACCATGCCCCTGATCATAGAAGAAAAGCTTTAATAAACCCCTAATCTTGGGTTTTCTACTTACATAAACAGCCAGCTTTTAATTGACATAACACGCAAGCTTGAGTATAGTTTTAACAGATTTTAAGGATTATAAACCATGGCAGGATTTCAAAACCATCCATTAAAAGTCACGCTTGAAAAAGGTTGGCTAAGTAAAAAAATGCAAGATGTCGTTGTTACAAATTACAGCTACGGTGTGGGCGAGAATGACGGTCAAACCATCGTTGATATTTATGACGGCAAATTCAACGTTATCGCCAAATATCCTGTCGCTCTTTCTATGCGTCAGTTCTTTAATGCGCAGAACGACTATATGGAGAGCGGCGCGGTCATGGATTTGAGCCCATCTGGCGTAGCAGCGCTGCAAGAAAAATATGCACGCCAAGCGGATAGCCCTTTATGCGAAGGCCATATCAGATCGCATTTTAGGCTTCAGAAATTCTAACGTTTCCTTTAAACCAAAGCTTGGTTTCTAAAGAATGTCGTCTGACGCTTGGCATATTGGCGCGTTTGTATTTGGGCAAGCTCTATGGCCTCTTCAAGTGATGTCATGCCACGCAGATAAGCTTGCAGTTCTTTAAACCCAAGGGTGCGGGTGATGGCGGCATCTTCTTCTATTTCACCAGATTTGATCCGTGCGTCTAGGGCTGCAACTTCATCCAATACGCCATTTTGTGTCATTAATTCAAAACGTTTATTGCAGCGCTGATATAGAACATCGCGCGCAGGCATAACGATTTCGACTTCAAAATCAACGCCCTCCATTGCGCCGCTGCGTGGCTGGTCCTGCCAGTAACTTATTGGCTTTCCCGTACCTGCAAATACTTCGCAGGCACGGATGAGGCGCTGCGTGTCATTAGGGTGCAAACGCGCCGCAGCCTTTGGGTCATGTTCAGTTAAATAAGCATGTAGGGCAGGTGCACCTTCTGATTCTGCTTGCGCCATGAACCGCGCACGAATAGTGCCATCAACATCAGGGATATGCGATAAGCCGCGCGTCAAGGTCACAATATAAAGCCCTGTGCCGCCGCAAATAATTGGTGTTTGCCCCGCATCAAGGCAAGCACGTATTTCAATTTCCGCTAATTCACGCCATTTCTGCGCGCTGCATATTTGCTCTGGTTTTAAAAAACCATAAAGCTTATGGGGTGTATCACCCATTTCCTGCGCATCAGGAATGGCTGATAAAATCGGTAAATCTTGGTATATCTGCAAGGAATCAGCGTTAATCACCGCACCATTATGGACGCGCGCAAGTTCGAGCGCCCGCGCTGATTTACCGCTGGCAGTCGGGCCTGCAATGATATGGACGGTTGGCTCTGTCATGATCGTTTGTAATAAAAAACCTGCTTATATAAGCAGGCTTTATAGGACATGATTTAATAAAAGGCAAATAACGGCTTAATAAATCTTCGGGCCACTTTGCTTCACAGGACCATTCTTAGATATTGCGCCACGTCCCTCATCACGATGACCTTCGTCACATGTGATAATTTCAAGAACGTCGCCACCTTGTACATTCGTAATGACCGTTTCTGTACTTTCTGCACAGTTATTAAACATAAATTTCATAATAATCCCTTCCTCAATGTTACACTCAATTTAAAATACGCAACTCAAGATGTCAAGGTCTGCCGAAATCATACGCCTAATTACGCAGCGGCTTACCTTTTTCAAGCATATGTTCTATACGTGAAACTGTGCCCTCTTTACGGACGAGCTTCATAAATTCAATATACTCAAGCTTAAGAAGGTCATCTTCTGTTAATGGATTTGTCCAGTCGCCTTTATCGCCGCCACTTAAGATATGGGAGAGATGGTCTGAAACCACAACATCATATGGCGTTGCCATGCCGTTTTTCGCAAAATCAGCCACCGCCATATCAAGCGCGACCTTACCGCTTTTCCCTGGCAAGCGAATTTCTGTGACTTTTTCGGGCGCGCTATAGTCTTTGGCAAGTTCTAATGCTTTTTTCTTTGCATCGAACAATAAGCGATCACGGTTCATGGTAATTGCGTCGCTATCTTTGAAGTAACCGATAGCCTTGGCTTCTTGCGCCGATTTGGCGACCGTCGCAGTACCAATCACTTCAAACGCTTTGCGCATTGCGCCCATTGGCGTGGTGTTTGGCGAGAACCAAATCGGCTTACCGCCACCAGCTTTGGCGTAAGCTTGGCGCTCTTTCTCTTGGAAACGCAAAATCATTTCCTTACAACCGCCCCAGCCAGGGACAAGGCCAACGCCGACTTCAACCAAGCCTGTATAAGTCTCAGCATGTGCCTGCACATGGTCAACATGAAGTAAAATCTCACAGCCGCCGCCCAGTGCCATGCCCGAAGGCGCGGCAACAACAGGGAACGGCGCGTATTTTAGCGCCATATAAGTACGCTGCCCACCAAGGACAAGCTCCTCAATTTGTGGCCACATCGCGGTATTCATCGCAAATAAAGCAAGGCCAAGATTTGCTCCGGCTGAGAAATGCGTGCCTTCATTATAAACGACCAGCGCTTTATAATCACCGCTGCCATCACCTATCATCTTGATCGCTTTGGTGTATGTGTCAAAAACATGATTATCCATTGCGTTCATTTTGCCGGTGAACTCAATGCACATCACGCCATCGCCAACATCCCATAGCGCTGCAGATTCGCTTTTATAAAGCGGCTCAGCGCCCATCTTAATATCACTTAATAGCAATACGCCTTCAGCGCGCTTAATTTCATGATATGCGCCGTCCGTGCCGAAATAATATGGTTTGCCATTTTCAACTTTGTAAAATGTGCCTTCGCCAACTTTATCAAGAAGCTCAGGCACAGCCATGCCTTCTTCTCTTAATTTATCAGCGAACCATTTTGGCCCCAGCGCGTCGATCATTTCAAACGGGCCTTGCTTCCAATTTGTACCGAGCTTCATGGCCTCATCAACGGCGTAAATAGTATCCGCGATTTGCGGCACAAGCGATGCGGCATAAGACAATGTTTGCGCCATGACTTTCCATGCATAGCGCCCGCCTTCATCATCTGTTGTAACAACGGCTTTGATGCCTGCTTTCCCCGCTTTCACCGAATCAAGACTTGGCTTGGTGGCCGCCTTGTATTGGCTTTCATCAAAGCGATCCGCATTGAGGCTGAGGCTCTGTTTCTCACGCGTGCCTTTTGGCGCATCGGGGTTCAAACGGTAAAAGCCGCCTTTGCCTTTACGGCCATTATAGCCTGCATCAATCATCTGGCTGACAAAGCCGTAATCTTTACTGATGTTGCGGTATTCATCATCCTTTGGCAGTGTCGCTAAAAGTGACTTGGACAAATACGGCATCAAATCCACACCGACCAGATCAATCAGGCCAAAAACAGCTGTTTTCGGCACGCCAATCGGTTTCCCCATCACTGCGTCCGCGACTTCGATAGACACATTTTGTTCGAGCGCTTGATTGACGGCAGCTTGCATCCAAAACACAAGCAAACGGTTAACGATAAATCCGGGCGTATCTTTACAAAAGACAACGCCTTTACCAAGCTGAACATCGCAGAAATCTTTTATCGTATCAACCGCTTCTTGGCGAGTTTGCGGCCCTTGAATAATTTCAAGCAGGCGCATATAACGCGGCGGGTTAAAGAAGTGGGTAA
>DELD01000027.1:114362-114889 GCA_002354205.1 Micavibrio sp. UBA2705
GCGGCGGGTTAAAGAAGTGGGTAATCATAAAGTCTTGTTTAAACTTATCGCTTTGCCCTTCAACCAATTTAGCTAAAGGAATTGTCGATGTATTCGAGGTAACAATCGATTCTGGCTTGCGGTGTTTTTCAATTTTTTCATATGTCGCGTGTTTGATAGCAAGGTCTTCTAACACAACCTCAACAATCCAATCACAATCGGCAAGCTTTTCAATATCATCTTCTAAATTGCCTGCGGTAATCAATTTTGCATTACGTTTATGCATAAAAGGTGCAGGTTCGGTTTTTAACATCTTCGCAACCGCGCCCTTAGCGATCATGGAGCGATCCTCAGCGTCTTTGGGGACAATGTCCAACAACAAGACGGGAAGCCCTGCATTCGCGATCTGTGCGGCAATGCCGCTGCCCATAACACCTGCGCCGATAACGGCTACTTTCTTAATATCCATCGTCAAGTCCTCCTTATCTGCGGGTTGTTATATAGCTTCAAGAATAATCGCCGTACCTTGACCGCCGCCAATACACATG
>DELD01000027.1:115172-115745 GCA_002354205.1 Micavibrio sp. UBA2705
TTGACCGCCGCCAATACACATGGTCGCGAGGCCGTATTTTTTATCTTCGCGCTTCAATAGTGACGCAAGCTTTCCTGTGATACGCGCACCAGATGCGCCAAGCGCATGCCCCATGGCAATTGCGCCGCCATCTAAATTTACCTTGCTTTCATCTGCGCCAAGTTCTTTTAATACGGCAAGGCCTTGCGCCGCGAAAGCTTCGTTAAGCTCGATAATATCAATATCGCCGATTTTTAGACCCGCAGCATCAAGCGCTTTATTGGTTGCAGGGACTGGGCCAATGCCCATAATTTCAGCCGCGCAGCCCGCAACGCCGACTGATTTAATGCGCGCTAATTTTTCTAAACCGTGCTTATCTGCATAGTCTTCGGAGCATACCAACACCGCCGCCGCGCCATCGGTTAGCGGTGAAGCCGTCCCTGCGGTGACTGTGCCGTCTTTATCAAAGGCGAGCTTTAAACCAGAAAGCCCTTCTTGCGTTGTGCCAGCACGGATTGTGCCATCTTTACTTACATCACCAACTGGGACAATTTCATCATCGAATTTTCCCGCAGCAGCGGCAGGCGGCGCCCT
>DELD01000027.1:116019-116735 GCA_002354205.1 Micavibrio sp. UBA2705
CGCAGCAGCGGCAGCAGCCGCCTTGCTATGTGAGCCGACAGCGAAGTCTTCTTGCGTCTTGCGGTCAATGTCATATTTCGCCGCTAAATTTTCTGCTGTAATGCCCATATTCATATAGGCCTGTGGGTAGCTTTCTGCTAAGTCAGGATTGGGCATTGGGTTAAAACCGCCCATCGGGATGCGCGTCATGCTTTCAACGCCAGCGGCGATATAAACATCGCCTGCGCCAAGCTGAATATAGCCCGCCGCCATTTGAATAGTCGTCATGGATGAACCGCAGAAACGGTTTACAGTCGCACCAGCAACGCTAATCGGCAGTTCAGCCAGGTTCACAACAATGCGCGCAACGTTAAAGCCTTGCTCCGCTTCGGGGAAGGCACAGCCGAGCAATAAATCTTGAATATCATCAGGGTTCACGCCTGTATCTTTAACCAAGCCTTTCACAACTTCGGCGGCTATATTATCGGGACGAATTTTTGCCAGATCGCCTTTATTTGCGAAATGCATTGGTGAACGTTTGTAACCGCAGATGACGACAGATTTTTGCATTGTGAGGGTCTCCTTAATAAAATAAGCTCGGATAAAATAAGCTGGACAGCCATTAGATATTTAAATTCATAAGAATACGTTAAGAAACTTGATGTAGTTTATCTTTTTAATAAGTTAAGGTCTACGGCTTTCATGAAAAAACAAAGAAAATGCATTTTTTTTGATTT
>DELD01000048.1 GCA_002354205.1 Micavibrio sp. UBA2705
TAAAGCCATGCGTAAATCTCGCTAAAAAAATTAAAAAAACAGATTAACTCTACATAGATATTAGAACATACACCTTAATAACTCTTAAAGACAAACAAAAACGTACCGATTGGTACTTGCGTGCGCTGAACTATCTAAAAGGCTTACGCAACACACTATTGACACTTGTCATATTTTATGCAAGTTTGCCCCTATAAAACTTAATAAAAAAAGACATTAACAGGGTTAACATGAAAGAAAGAAAGCGTCAAAACTTCTCTTTATCATCGCTATTTTTTGCCGCCGCTTTTAGCGTTTCTGTGGGCGCGTCTTTTGATGCAGAGGCCGCTTTTAAGCGCCCGAATATTGGCGAATCCACACCGCAATCCATGTTAATCATGGACGCTGAAACCAGCGAAGTTTACTATGCGCATAACCCACAAAAGCCATGGGTGACAGCGTCGCTTAACAAAGCGATGGCGCTGCATTTATTCTTTGAACACATCAAGGCCGAAGGCGCTGACCCGCATGACGCGACCATCACCATTAGCCCGCAGGCCTTTCGCTATTTAAATGGTTACAGCGCCTCAACCCTGGATGCCGCAAGCGGTGAGACCATAAGCTATGACCTTGCCGCGCGTTCAATTATTGCGAAATCCGCTGGTGATGTCGCCTATGCCATTGCCGAGCATGTATCAGGATCTCATAAAGAATTTGTCACTTTAATGAACAAAACCGCCCAAGATTGGGGCATGGCAAACACACATTTCACTGATGCATCAGGGTTTTCAAAACGCCCTCGCCGTGGCGTGGCGCGCGCTTATTCAAAATCAACATCTTGCGATATGGCGATTATGATGCAAAACATCATCGCGCATAACCCAGCGCTTTATAAAGAATATTTTGGCGCAACAACCTACACCCATCATGGCAAAACAAAAGCGCCCAGCCGTCTTTTTACTAATTTCTACAAGCATGCCGAGGGACAAAAAAGCGGTTATTTAAACGTTTCGCGCAATAACCTTGTCGCCTCTGCAACCATCGGTGATACGCGACTAATTGGCGTTACGCTTGGCACATATTGGCGGCCAGATTCAAACCGCGCCATGGCAGAGGGCTTTCAAAATGCGTTTACCGCAAAAGCCGTTATGCAGGCGACATCATATGCCATGCGCCCTGATACCGATACAAAGATTTCTTACAATGGCGAAGATATCAGCTTTGATAGCCTTGCGCCAAATTTGGAGACAGCCAGCCCTTACCCAACATTACAGCAAGTATGCAAGCCCTAAGAACACCGCATTATTTCAGCATATGCGCATAATTTTTCCGCAATGGAAACTGCCCTTGCCTGTCTAGGGCTTTATCATCGGGGAAAAAAGTAAAAACATTGGCTGGTAATTGCGACACATCAACGCAGCCAAAAGCGGATTTCAGCATCTCGCTAAGACCGCTTTGCTGATCGAGCGCTTCATTATGCACAGTGACTTTAACAAACCTGCACCATTCAGGTAGAACTTCATGTTTCTCACTATCACAAGCATCTTCAATCGCGCTTGAAACATCACAGCAATGATACTGCTTTCCTTCCGCATCTGCTGAGAAGCTTTCGCTTTCTATATGCACCGTAATATCTGGCTTTACTATAAAGTCTAAACAATTATGTAGATAAGCAATGCCGCCATGGCTACGCCGCGCCAAATGTGCGGAAAGCTTATCTGCATCGCTTACACTACGCGGTATCGCTTTGCTAAAACCCGCAAGCCATGCCAAGTTCATAAAGCTTACTTCACGCATACCCTCCCCGCACGGCCCATAAACATATTCATCATGCTCATCATGACCATATGATGTCAGAGCGGCTTTCGCATTAAAGGCAGAAGCGAGAATGTTTTTATGCGCAGCGTCGCCGCCGAATTTTAGCTTTTCATCTGCAATGCCAAAAATTTCACTGCGCCCATAATCTGCGACGATTTTCTTGCCTGATTGATAGCTACCCTGCACGGCAATGCGCACTGGCGCGGCGCGATCTGTCATAAAACTTGACGGTATGCAGCGCGCGATAGCACGGGATAAATCAATAATATCTTGGCGCGCAATTGTAAAAACACCGTAAGAAACACTCATAAAGCCGCCCCCTTAATATTATGCAGCGATTCCGCACTGGCGCGCAAAACATCTCCCAATGCTGCATTAGTAACTTTCACTTCACAGTAACGCCCCCAGCGGTTTTCATCTGTCGCCGCCGCGCCAAATATTGCACGCAAATGATCCGGCAGGCCTGTGCAGCGCAGCGCATTACCAAGGAAGTTCTGAGAATCATTTTCGAGCCAGATTTCAATATCTACTTTTATGTCTGCACCATCAGGTAAATTATCAGCATTTTGCAAAAACGTCACCCCGCCATATTTGCGCCCTGCATTAAATTTTTTCACCGCCTCATCAAGCGTTATATCTGGCGTATTAGCGCAGAATGACAAAAATGGCGTGTTATAAAGTAAGTCCACATATAAAAACTCTATAGGCTGCCCATCAATACGGCGTGCAGTGATATCTTCATCTTTCCCCTCTTGCCCCTTAAACACAAAGCCTTGCGCATTGCGCGCCGCTAAATACGCGCCATAATCTTTGCGGTTTTCAGGTGACCAGCCGCTCGCGCCTTTCAATGGGCAAGGATCAAGCCCCATCATCGCCTCAACGAAAGAATCTGATATAATTTTCTTACCACAGCTATATGAACCTTTTATAGCAATGGTCAGCGGCGCATCGACGTCTTCTAATAGTAAGAGCGGAACTGCCGCCGCAATATTGCGCGATAACGAAACAATGTCATCACGGCTGATTGTATACCCTGAAACTGCATTCCCCATGGCCATCATACATACACCTTATCTAAACATGGGGCGGGGCTACCTATTTTGATTTCGTTATATTTCTCAGATGCCCCTGCAGCGTGGCGTGCATGCGCCTCACGCAAATGCGCTGCATGTTTTTTCGCGACAGGGAAATCAGCGATATTAATAGCGGCCTCACCTTCTTCGCGCAGCTCAGAAAATTCTAAAAGCTTTGCTGGAATATCTTTCAAAGCGCGAAAACCAAACTCTGCTTTTAGCATTTTCGACATGATGCCGTCATGGTCAAGGGTCGCATTATTAAACTGCACGCTGACAAAGCGCCCCCATTTACTATATGCGCGCGCATCATCCTCACCAGCCACCATGGCAATCGCGTGATCAACATCGTGGCATGAACGATCATGACCATTAAGACAGGTCGAACCACTGCCACACTCTAACTTAATCTCAATATCAGGGCGTACATCATCTATATTCATATTATGTGCATATAAAATGCCGCCGCCCTGCCTTTTATCCATGTGCTTGCGATAGCGCGCTCTCGCGTCATCATCGCTGCCAAAACTATAGCCATAGCCCCAAGCCATGTTAATAAAGGATATATCAATTTTATCACCATCAATTTCTGCAGACACATATTCATCATATTCGCCATGACCGCGACAATCTAAATCCTGACCATTACTTTCGACAGAGCAGCAAGTAACCGCAGCTTCAGGCTCTTTTTCCTTCACGAAAAACTTAAACGCGTTTTTGAGTTTTTGAAAAAATGTAAGGGGAGGCGCAAATATCAGCTCTGGAGGTTTCGGGGGGTAGACAATATCTTCATGGTTAATTTTCAGCAATGCGGCGCGCCCATAATCGGCAACAATTTTCTTGCCGCAGCCTACAGAGCCGTCCACGGCTATAATTACAGGCTTATTTCTATGTTTAAGAAAATCTTTGGGAATGCACGCAGCAATACGCGCAGACAGGTCAACCAAATCCTGCCTTTCAAGTGTAAATACTCCGTATTTTTCCCCTGTATTCTCGCCCATCATATCCTCAACAAAAGCAACAAGCGTATATATTTACATAACGCTCGCCCTCATTGCAAGAAAAAAGCACCGATTACGACGCCCTCCCCTCGTACAAAACAGCCTTGCCCTTTTATCAAAGCCGCGCTAAAGTCCGCACTGCAATTTAGACATAGATTAAGAATAAGGAAAAAATATGGCACGCGCATTTGTATTCCCTGGGCAAGGCTCTCAATTTATTGGCATGGGTCAAGACCTCGCCGAAAACTTCGTCGAAGCCAAAGACGTTTTTGGCGAAGTCAATGACGCGCTATCGCAGGATTTATTCAAAATCATGTGCGAAGGTCCTGATGATGCCCTTAACCTAACCGAAAATACGCAGCCTGCCTTAATGGCTGTTTCGGTTGCTATTATGCGCATTTTAGAAAAACAAGGCGGTCTGGATTTAAAAAAGACCGCAAAATTTGTTGCAGGTCATTCACTTGGTGAATATTCAGCACTTACGGCAGCAGGCACATTCACATTAGCTGATACTGCGCGCCTTTTAAAACTACGCGGGCAATCTATGCAGCAAGCCGTACCAGTAGGCGTCGGTGCGATGGCGGCAATTTTAGGACTCGATATGAACACAGTCGAAACCATCGCCAGTGACGCCACATCACAAAGCGAAGGCGAAATTTGTGAAGCCGCAAATGATAATGCCGACGGACAAGTTGTGGTCTCAGGCCATAAAAACGCTGTCGCAATTGCCGTTGAGCTTGCTACCGCCCAAGGTGCAAAACGCGCTGTAACATTACCCGTTTCGGCGCCATTCCATTGCCAGCTTATGGGCCCTGCGGCTGAAAAAATGGCGGCCGCACTGCAAGACACAACAATGAACGCGCCTGCCGTTCCTGTGATTGCCAATGTTCTTGCAGAGGCCATTAGTGATGCAGACCAAATCCGCGACTTGCTTGTCCAGCAAATTACTGGGCGCGTACGCTGGCGTGAATCCGTATTATGGATGGGGCAAAACGGCATAGAAGAAATTGTCGAAATCGGTGCAGGTAAAGTGCTCTCAGGCCTAACGCGCCGCATTAACCGCGATATATCTTCTCAGGCCGTTGGCACGCCAGAACAAATTGATGCTTTCATCGCATCTTTATAAAACACTCTATATTGCGGCGCGGCTTGACAAAAACCGTGCCGCCTTTCTATATAAAGCCATAAAAACAAAAAATAAACCAACAGGGATATAAGCCATGACGCAGCGTACCATAGATGACGTGCCGCAGCACTTAAAAGACAAATACAAACCAAAGCTGGTTGAAACCTTTCGTAAAGCCGCCAAATTAGAAGCAAAAATTTCACAAAACCCTGATAACCTATCCGTCCTTGATATGGCAGCCGCAACGCGTCTTGCTTTTAAATTTATCAAAGTCGCAAAAGACATTAAAAAAGCTGGCGGCAGTGATGAAGATTTAGAACTCATCATGGATAAGGCCATGGAAGAAAGCGGCTTTAACCCCGCGCCATAAGGTGAACGCAATCATGCAACCCCAGTTTAGCGCACCCACCCTTCTCACACCTGAAGATATAAGCGCAGCGTTTGAAATCTTCCAAAGCGCCTATAAAGATATGGATGTACCCGCCGATGAATTTGCATGGTTCAAACGCGACCTAGAAGGCAGCTTTGACCCCGCACAAAATTATCGTTTAGTCTTTTTCAAAATGATGGATAAAGACAAAATCATCGCCTTTGCCGCGATTGGCAAAAGCGGATTTATGCGCGGATCATGGGAATTACGCTGGGGAACGACACGCCCCGCATATCAGAAGCAAGGCCTTATGAGCGCGCTGACCGATCACCGCATCGCCTACGCCGCAGAGCATAGCCCCAACATTCCGGGCGTCATCCATATCTGCGCGCGCAGCCCTAATCTTTATCTTAAAAAAGGTTTCACCCACATCTATACGCGCGGCCCTGAAAATAGAGCGCATTATTTAGTGAGATACCTTAATGAAGCCTCTCGCGACAATGAAACACCATGAATCTGATATTTTCCTTGACCGATGCGCAGAAATCATTATAACTACGTCGTTTCCGCATGGTGCGGATAATTTTAACCTCGCCAACATATTTATAGGGTTGGCTTTTACTAAATGTCCTCATAAGCACTTTAGTAAAAACCGAGAGGAGCATTACTATGTCAATTTATGAAACAGTGTTTATTGCACGTCAGGAACTTAGCGCACAGCAAGTTGAAGAGTTGACCACGCAATATTCAAAAATTATTACAGATGCAAAAGGCAAAGTCCTTAAGACTGAAAACTGGGGTCTTAGAACGCTTGCTTACCGCATTCAGAAAAACCGTAAAGGTCACTACGTTCTTATTGAATCAGATGTTGAATCTGCTGCAATCCAAGAAATTGAGCGCCAAATGCGCCTCGACGAAAACGTATTACGTTACCTTACAACGCGCCTTGAAAAGCCAACTGAAGGCCCTTCAGTTATCCTTGATAAAGGTGGCGAGCGCGAAGATAAACGTGAAGATAAAAAATTTGATAAGAAGGAAGCGGCATAATGAGTTCAGCAGACGCACCTACAGTAAAACGTCCATTTTTCCGTCGTAAAAAGACTTGTCCTTTTAGCGGCTCAAACGCACCAGCAATTGACTGGAAAGACGTTAAAACATTAAGCAGATACATCTCAGAGCGTGGCAAAATGGTGCCAAGCCGTATTACAGCGGTATCTAACAAAAAACAACGCATCTTAGCAAAAGCAGTTAAAAATGCACGTTATATGGCTCTACTTCCATATCTACGTATTGAGAGTGAGCAAACGCCTCGTCGTCCTCATTCACCACGCTAAGAGAAATTAAGGATTACCAATCATGGCAACAGAAATCATTCTACTAGAGAAAGTTGAAAAGCTCGGCCAAATGGGCGAGATCGTCAACGTAAAACCTGGTTACGCAAGAAACTTCCTGCTTCCACAAGGTAAAGCACTACGCGCCACTAAAGGCAATATTGCTTACTTCGAAGCTGAGAAGAAAACACTTGAAGCTAACAACAAGAAAAAAGCAGACGAAGCATCTAAAGTTTCTAAGAAACTTGACGGTAAGACAATCAAACTTATCCGTGCAGCTTCAGAAGCAGGTCATCTTTATGGCTCAGTGAACTCACGTGACATCACAGAAGCTGTTGAAGCATCATGTGGCGTTAAAGTTGAGCGCAGCCAAGTTGAGATGAACCAAAACTTCAAAGAAATCGGCTTGTTTGACGTTGCAATCGCGCTTCACCCAGAAGTGAAATCAATTGTGACATTGAACATCGCACGTACAGAAGACGAAGCAGCAGAGCAGCAAAAACTAGGCCGCGCATTAATTGCTTCTGAAACTGAACACATGCACGAAGCCGCTATGGATGAAGCTGCGAAAGAAGAGCTTCTTGATGACAGCGCAATAGAAGCTGAAAAAGCGACAGCTGAAGCTGAAGCACAAGCAGCCGCTGAAGATGCAGAAAAAGCAGCGAGAGCTGCTGCAGAGACTGAAAGCACTGACGCATCTGAAGAAGAATAAGACACGCTCTATTCTTTATATGAAGATAAATTTTAACCGCGCCTCAATCCCTATTGAGGCGCGGTTTTCTGTTTCGTGCCCCTATCCTGTTCCATTCTACGCCATACACGGCCTTTGCTCGCGCATAATACTGCATTGCAAAATAATTATATTGAACTATTTAACATAGTCATGTATACAGAGCACAAAAATAGACTATAAAAAAATGAAAACGGCAAATAAAGATGGTAAAAGAGGAAGATTCAGAGAAAATGATCGAAAAAACACTTATAATTTTTGACTGTGACGGCACACTGGTTGATACAGAATATTTAAGCTCATACGCCTATGCAGCGGCGCTGCATAAAATATCCGATAAATTAAGCGCCTATGACGCAGAAGCCATTGAAAGTGAATTCAAGGGTATGAAAATGTTCCAAAGCATTCAAATCCTGATAGACCGCTACCACCTTAATACATCGGTACAAACCATCATTGAAGGCTATATGGAGCAAGTCACGCTCCACCGTGCAAAATTGCAAAACAGTATCGCCGGCGTGAAAGAAACACTTGAAGCCTTAAAAAGCCATGGCGGCTTTGACATGTGCGTTGCATCAAACGGCGAACAAGAAAACGTTATCGCATCATTGCAGCATGCTGGCCTTATGCAACACTTCACCCCTGACACGATCTTTAATGCATCAATGGTCGCTCAGCCAAAACCAAGCCCATTACTTTTCCTACACGCGGCAGAAAAATGCGGCTATGCAGGGCAAGAATGCATCGTAGTGGAAGACACAGCCATTGGCACGAAGGCAGGCAAAGCGGCTGATTTTTACGTTTACGGCACAACAGCCTGCGCAAGCCCAGCACATAAAAAAGCCGAAGAAATGGCCTTAAACAAAGCCAAAGCAGATATCGTCCTTGATAATTTCATCCAGATCGGTGAAGATATTATAGCTAAAAAAACAAAGAGTTACTTGATGTCAGCATAAGTGCTTGCAAAAATACTTGCATTTGCTAAAATCTCGTATTATGTTCGCATCCGCTTCCATGCGTATGTGTGTGTGGTGCTAAAAATTTAAAAGTTAAAAAATATAAAAGGTAAGAAAAATGAGTGATGTATTAGGCCAAGTTCAAAAGATTGTTGTAGAACACCTTGGCGTTGAAGAAGACAAAGTTGTTACAGGTGCGAGCTTTATTGATGATCTCGGTGCTGACTCTCTTGACACAGTTGAATTAGTTATGGCTTTCGAAGAAGCTTTTGACGTTGTAATCCCTGATGATGCGGCTGAAAAAATTCAAACTGTTGGCGATGCTGTAAGCTTCATCGAAAAAGAAGCTGCTTAATCCATATCATCTATCTGATATTAAAGAGTTTTAAAAAGGTGGCATCGCTTTAGCGCATGGCCACCTTTTGCATATATTATTCTAATTTTGAGAACAAAGGTTTATATATGAGACGCGTAGTAATTACAGGCCTCGGCATGGTGTCGCCCCTTGGTGATGGTGTTGAATCAAACTGGAGCGCATTAACCAATGGTCAATCTGGCATTCGCAGAATCCGCCAGTTCGATCCAGAAATTATGCCCTCACACATTGCAGGCGAAGTCCCGCTTATTGGTGAAGAAGATGCACCAAGTAATGCGTTTGACGCAGATAAATATATGGAACCGAAAGAACAGCGCAAAGTTGATCCGTTTATCGTTTACGGTATAGCGGCGGCGGAGCAAGCCATAGCCGATGCAGGCTGGAAACCTACCAGCGATGAAGATCAATACCGCACTGGCGTTATGATTGGCTCTGGCATTGGCGGCCTGCAAAGTGTTGATAACACATCACAAACATTAAAAGAGCGCGGGCCACGCCGCCTATCGCCTTTTTCTGTCCCTGCAATGCTGATCAACCTTGCATCAGGCCATGTTTCGATCAAGCACGGCTTTAAAGGGCCGAACCATTCTGTGGTTACCGCCTGCGCAACAGGCACGCACGCCATTGGCGATGCCGCGCGCCTTATCATGTTTGGTGATGCTGATGTCATGGTCGCTGGCGGCGCAGAAGCTGCCGTTTGCCCAATCGGCGTTGCATCCTTCGCAGCCGCGCGCGCGCTATGCACCACGTATAACGATTCGCCAGAGACCGCATCACGCCCCTTTGACCGTGACCGTGATGGCTTTGTCATTGCCGAAGGCGCAGGCGTTGTTGTGTTAGAAGAATATGAACACGCAAAGAAACGCGGCGCAAAAATATATGGCGAAGTTGTTGGATACGGCCTTTCTGGCGATGCGCATCACATCACCACCCCCGCCCCAGATGGCAGCGGCGGTTACCGCGCAATGCAATCTGCTTTGCGTAATGCGAAAATCAACCCAGAAGATATCGACTACATTAACGCGCATGGCACATCAACGCCAGCAGGTGACGGCATTGAATGCACCGCCGTTAAACGCCTTTTTGCCAATACGCTTGATAAAGTCTCTATGTCATCAACGAAATCGGCCATTGGTCACCTTCTTGGCGCTGCGGGTGCGGTCGAAGCGATTTATGCCATCAAGACATTAAGCACGGGCGTTTTGCCGCCAACGCTTAACCTTGATAATATTTCAGAAGAATGTGCAGGCATTGACCTTGTCCCGCACACCGCCAAAGAAAAGAAAGTTAAATACGCACTTTCAAACTCATTTGGTTTCGGCGGCACAAATGCGTCCTTAATTGTCAAAGCGATAGATTAAAGCCCGCGAGCTTAACTGCATTGACATAAACCATATAAAGTTCTAGTCTTCCCCTCATCCATAAAATGAGGGGAATTTTTTATGTTCACGAAGCAAGAAATCTTAGACCGCATCGCAGAAAAACGTGCCAAGGGCGAACTTTTAGAAGCCGGTTATAACCTTGCCTGTTTTATTGCCACCGCATCAATGATCGATGTTAAAGATAAATCTGGTCTTGATTACGCCCATCATTTTATGCGCGTTTCGCGCCACAATACAGATTCAGAAATTAAAATGATTATCGGCGTATTACACGATGTCATCGAAGATACCGAATGGGAACTTGACGATTTACGCACGCTCGGCTTTTCAGAGCGCGTTGTTAAAGGCATAGAAGGCGTAACCCATAAAGACGGCGAACTTTATTTTGATAGCATTGAGCGCTGCGGGCTGAACGCAGACAGCGTTGATGTGAAATTAAAAGACAATTTTGACAATTTATCACAAGGCCGCAACAAGTTCCTTCCCACAGAAAAGGACCTTAAACGCCTGCAAAAATATACGGTCACACGCAATTATTTGATCGACATAAAAAAGGACTTCATTACCGCAGGCACGCCTGTCCATGAATGGATGGCTTTAAAAGGCCCTGAGATGCAAAACACGGCGCTGTTGCAAGAACACAGCACAAAATATCGTATCCATACACAAAGTCACAATAATAACGCCCCTTAAACTAAAATTTTATTGTAAAAGCTGCGCAATCCTTTACAAATTTATGCTGTAAATAAACAATATTTTAGGAATGCACAGATGAGCGATATTCTTCAAGAAGTAGACGAAGCGCTAAAACAAGATAAAATGGCAAAGCTTTGGCAAGATTACGGGCGCTATATTATTGCTGCCTTAGTTTTGGTCGTTCTGATGACCGCCGCAAAAAGCGCCTATGAACATTATCATCGCACAACCAGTGAACGCGCAACAACAGCTTTGCTTTCCATCCTCAATGACGAAGATGCAGATAAACAAGCCGCACTTAGTGAATTTATCAAAACATCCAAAGGCGGCAGCCAAATTGTCGCGCAGCTAGAATTAGCTGGCGCACAATTAGATGATGGCGAAAAAGACAGCGCGCTCGCAACCTTTAATGGCTTAGCAGAAAATAGCAAAGCCCCTGCTTATTTCCAAGACTTTGCCAAGCTGATGAGCATTCAATTAAAAATGGATGCGATGAATGATGATCAAATCACGGCGATTACCGTTCAGCTCAACGCTCTGATTGATAATGAAAAATCACTCTGGCGCTACCACGCTTTGCTTAATCGCGCCGCCATTAGCGCAGCGCAGGCCGATTACAAAGCCGCGATTGCGGACGCTGCGCGCGTAAAAACCGCGCCAAACATGCCACAAACGCTGATTAACCGCGCCGTCGCCTTAGAACAGCTTTACACAATTAAACTTTCTGAGAGCGAAAGCTAAGCGAAGGCCTTAGCGCCGCAGAGAATAAGGAAATTGAATATGCCAATACGTTTTTCAATCCACAAATATATCCCCGCATTGGGCAAAATATCTTTAATCCTTGGCGCAACAGCTGCGCTTAGTGCATGTAGCTATTTTGAAAGCGACAAACAAACCATCATTGAAGGCGACCGTATATCCATTTTACAGCTTGAAAAACAGCTTGTGCCCGAAGATATCGCAGGGCGCGAAAATATGTACTTACCGCCCGCATGGCAAAATGAATTTTGGCCGCAATCTGGTGGCTACCCAAACCATGCCATGCATAATTTATCGTTTAAGTATAATGGCGGCACACCTGAGCGCCTATGGGCTGCAAATATCGGCCACGGCACGAGCAATAAGCTTCCGCTCTCCATATCCCCAGTTATCTTTGAAGGCCGCCTTTTTGCGATGGATACTGCCCATAACCTCACCGCAATATCGACAGAAAACGGCAAGGAACTATGGCAGGTAAACCTCAAGCCAGAAGATGAAGATGAAAACGTCACAGGCGGCGGCGTTAGTGTTTCCAACAACACCGTTTACGCCACGTCAGGCTTTAGCCAGTTCCATGCTTTAAACGCCGAAGATGGCAGCAAAATCTGGAGCGTTGAACTCCCCGCACCGGCACGCAGCGCACCAACCGTTATTGCTGACCGTGCTTTTGTTATCACCGCAGACAGCCGCCTGATTAGCCTTTCTGCCAAGACAGGCGAAATCCTTTGGGAATATCAAGGCATATCAGAAATGACGGGCCTTACAGGAACCGCAAGCCCCGCCGCAGATAGCGACATTGTCGTTCCTGCGTTTTCATCGGGTGAGCTTTATGCGCTCCGCATTGAAAATGGCTCGGTCGCATGGTCAGACAATTTATCGCCCGTACGCCGTTACAGCGGCATGGATGATTTGGTTGAAATTCGCGGTATGCCCGTTATTGCCCGTGAAGTCGTCATCGCCATTTCATTTGGTGGCCGTATGGTTGCCATCGACACGCGCAGCGGCAGCCGCGTTTGGTCACGCAGCATTGGCGGCTCTGAAACCCCGTGGATTGCCGGTGACTATGTCTATGTCATCACATCAGACAGCGAAGTCGTCGCTCTTTCACGCCTCTCAGGTCAGGTTGTTTGGGTAAAGGCGCTACCTGCCTATCAAAACGTCGAAGACCGCAAAAACGCGATTATTTGGCGCGGCCCGATCATGGCAAGCAATGCATTAATCATCACAGGCTCTGACGGCACAGTGCGCCATTTCGATCCGAAATCAGGTGAAGACATCGGCAGCTGGGATACAAAAGAATCCATCGCCATGCCGCCAATTATTGCAGGTGAGACGCTATATATCACAACAAATAGCGGCAAAGTCCTCGCTTATAAATAAAACGCAACAAAAATAAACAAAAATAAAGCCCTCACTTTATGGAGGGCTTTATTTTTTGCCGTAAACCCTACGCCGTAGTTAGCGCCGCTCTGCCGCATAATATGTCAATCTACATCCGCGAAAAAGCTGGCTTTTTGTATTAAAACCCGTTATAACGCCCCCTTATCATAAATGAATAAGTAAAATAAAAGATAGAAAATATAAAATGGCTTTTACACTCGCAATCCTTGGGCGACCAAATGTTGGCAAATCAACATTATTTAACCGTCTGTGCCGTAAAAAACTGGCAATTATTGATGACCGCCCAGGCGTAACGCGCGATTGGCGTTTACATGATGCACAAATTTTTGACCGTAAAATCAAACTGATTGACACTGCGGGTCTTGAAGAAAAATTCGACGAAAGCATTGAAGGCCGTATGCGCCAACAAACCGAAAGCGCCATCGAACACGCCGATGCCGTATTATTTATGGTTGATGGGCGCGAAGGCCTCAACCCACTTGATGAACATTTTGCCGACTGGATACGCCGCCGCGATATTCCTGTTATTCTGACCGTCAATAAATGCGAAAATGAAGACCAAGCAACAGCAGGCGTTGCCGAAGCATATTCACTTGGCCTTGGCGACCCTATACCAATATCTGCCGCGCATGGTCACGGCATGGGCGACATTTACCACGCCCTTGCACCGTACTTTCCCGAAGAAGACGATGAAGACGATAATGACCATGAGATCGACAATCCATTCGGCGTCGATGACATTGATGATCTTGAAGGCCGTGAAGATCTTGATTTCGCCGAAGTAGAGATTGAAGAAGAAGACACAGAAAAACCGATTAAAGTCGCGGTCGTAGGCCGCCCGAATGCGGGTAAGTCAACCCTTGTCAACGCATTGTTAAAAGAACATCGCGTAATGACGGGGCCCGAAGCCGGAATTACCCGCGATGCGATTGCCGTTGATTGGCAATATGGCGGACGTAAATTTAAACTGGTTGATACAGCTGGTATGCGCCGCAGAAGTAAAATCACAGATGCGATTGAAAAATCAGCTGTAGATGATGCGCTGCGCGCCATTCGTCTTGCCCAAATCGTTATCTTGATGATTGACGGCACAGAAAGCATTGATAAACAAGACCTGACAATCGCGAGCCATATCATCCGTGAAGGCCGCGTCTTAGTTGTTGCAGTAAACAAATGGGATAACGTCAAGGACCGCAGCGAGCGCCGCGATGACTTCTTACACCGCCTTGAACATGGCATGTCCCACGTAAAAGGCGTACCTTTTCAGCCTATTTCAGCGCTAAACGGTAAAAACCTTGATAAAATGATGGCTGCCGCGCTTGATTCTTACGCAACATGGAACCGCCGCGTGCCGACTGGTAAGCTTAATCGTTGGTTAGAATCCATTGTCAGCCATCATCCCCCGGCACTAACACAAGGCCGTCCGAACCGCCTAAGATACATCACCCAAATCAACACCCGCCCACCAACATTTGCGGTATGGGCAAGTGTACCCAAAGATTTGACCGATGCTTACCGACGTTACATCGTCAACAGTCTGCGTGAAGATTACGATTTAATGGGCGTTCCAGTGCGTTTATTAGTGCGCACATCTAAGAATCCATACTCTAACAAGTAACCATATAGACATTTGTTAAAAAAAACATTATTATGCCCGCTGTTTCAAAGAAATAGGGGTCTATTATGAACGAACAAATTCAAACAGTATCTACAAGCGCAGGTGGCTTTATCTGGTCTGCATTAATTATTATTGGTTTACTTGCTGGCGCATGGGTTGTCGGCAACTTTATTGAAGGGCGCGTTAAAAAAATTGAACGCATAGACCCAACACTCCGCCACTTCATTAGCGCTGTTGCGAAATACAGTTTATATGTTCTTGCGATCATCATGGCACTCACCAAACTTGGCGTACCAACCGCAAGCTTAATTGCCGTTGTCGGTGCTGCTGGCCTTGCTATCGGCCTATCCCTACAAGGTACATTATCAAACATCGCCGCTGGCGTGATGTTATTATTCTTACGTCCGTTTAACGTTGGTGATTTCATCTCAGCCGGTAGTGTAAGCGGTACAGTAAAAAACCTTGGCCTTTTTGCAACTGAAATCGCAACGGCTGATAACCTTTACCAATTCGTTCCTAACAACCAGATTTGGAGCAGCGGTATTTGTAACTTCTCGCGCAACACACAGCGCCGCAATGACCTTGTGATGAGCATCAGTTAT
This sequence comes from Micavibrio sp. UBA2705, assembly GCA_002354205.1. Lineage (GTDB taxonomy): Bacteria > Pseudomonadota > Alphaproteobacteria > Micavibrionales > Micavibrionaceae > UBA2705. Next base: position 15,219 of record DELD01000048.1, read on the forward strand.
GATGACGACATTAACAAAGCAATGAAAACTTTAGAAAAAATGCTTGAAAAAGAAGAGCGCATTATCCGCACCGAAGGCAAAGAACCACAATTCTTTGTTAACGCACTTGCAGCTTCATCTGTTGATGTTGTTGCGCGTTACTGGACAAAAGGTTCAGATTTCTTCGCAACAAAAACCGACTTAACTAAAGCGGTGAAAGAAGCTTCTGACAAAGCTGGCCTGACAATACCATATCCAACAACAACAGTTGAATATGCACAGCCAGCCACGCCATCAGCGGCAAAAAAAGCTCCTGCGAAAAAGAAAGCTGCTTAACTGCGCATGACATATAATTTACGCATTGCGAATGAAAATGACATCCCAGCCTTGGCGGAATTACACTGCCAAGGCTGGGTTGATTCTTACGAAGACTTAATCCCACAAGATTATCTCGACGGCCTAACCGCAGAAAGTTTCGCCGAAAAATGGCAAAAATGGATGCCCGATGATATTTCGACCACACTTATGGCCGAAGATGAAAACGGTAATCCGGCTGGTTTTTGTATGTTTGGCCCCTTAAAAACCCCTGTGCCTGGGCAATCATCCATCCGCCCAATATATTCTGCAGAGATTTACGCAATATATTTAAGCAAAGACCATTGGGGTAAAGGGCTCGCTCAACAATTTTTTCATGAATCTGCAAAGGCCCTCAAAGAACAAAAGCATTATTCAATGGCGCTTTGGGTTGTTGGCGGCAATAAACGCGCCTGTAAATTCTATGATAAAATGGGCGGCCAGCGCATTGGCAAGAAAGTCGTTGAGATTGGCGGGCGCAACGTCAAAGAAGCTTGCTTCGGATGGCGTGACACAGCGCCATTAATCGGGTAAACTATCCTCCGAACACCGTATAAGGCACAACGCGCTTATGCATAGAGGGGGATAATCATGGGCTTAAAACGTAAATTAAGACAGTGGCAAAGCGCCGAACTCATCAGCGCGGCACAAACAAACTCAATTCTTTCCCATGAACGCCAAGGCATTGGCCAAAAATATTTTCGCGGCCTTGTCGCGATTGCTTTGCTTGCGATATTTGGCGGCGCGGCTTTAATGGTTGCAGCCAATTGGGCACATATCTCAGGCGGCATCAAGCTGAGTGCGCATTTTTCACTCAATGCGGCTTTTGCCTATATCCTCTGGCATGGACGCGAAACAAGTCATTACTGGAAGCGCGAAGGCGCAACCTTCATCCTCGCCGGCCTCAACCTTACCCTTATCGCCCTTATTGGGCAGGTTTTTCAGCTTAGCGGCACATTAGAATCGGCGCTACTGCTCTGGCTTATTATCACCACCCCATTTATTTTTTTATTTGGCACATCACGGATGAATGCGGTGATGTGGACCGCCGCCCTCATCATTACTTTAGGGCTCAACCTTTATGACATTATTGATGCACTATCTATCCCTTCTTATAAAAAGGAATGCCTGTTTATATTCGCGGTGGCATCTATCCCTGGCATTTTAATGCTCAGCGGTATGAGCCCCAAGTTACGCGCACTGCGCCCTGAATGGCAGCAAAGCTACATTCTTGCCGGCAGCGGCCTTATCATTGCGGGGGGCATGTTTACATCGCTCGCATGGTATACTGATACTGATTACCTCCACAACCTTAAATCACTTCACTGGTTTCCTGCAGCCATATCGATCTTCTGGTGTGCCATATTTATAATCATGCGCAGCATCATCCAAAGCCAAACATACAAGACGCTATGCTTGCTCGCCGCAGTAACAAGCCTTTTCGCCCTGACTGCATCGCTGCCATTCCGTCCTGAAGTTGACACCATGGCAACAGTGCATTTTGTCTGCTTTATGGCCGTTATTGGTTATTTTGCTATCCCGCTTGGAATGCATGGGCTTGTCACCCTTGCCGTGCTGTTTATTACTTTGCGCCTGTTTATATTCTATATCGAACTGACAGGGCCAATGTTCGCAATGGGCTTTGGCATGATTGTGACGGGGGTTATTCTGCTCATTGCCCTAAAATTCGCGCTAAAGATCGACAAAAAAATCAAAGCCAAATTATTTGATATAGGGGCATAATCATGATCATTTCTAAAAATAAAATTGCTTATCTTCTGGCGCTAGCGCTACCCTTTATCGTGCTGGGCTATATCACGCTATCAAACCATCATAAGCATAACTCAGGTGAGCTGTGGCATGTAGAGATCGCGGGATACGACCCACGCGACCTTATTCATGGGCGCTTCCTGCGCTACCGCATCAGCTGGAATGAATATGGCAACGTTTCTGGCGGCAAAGCGTCAACTGACGCGCTTTGCCTCATGCGCAGTGCAGCTGATCCACGCATCCCGACAATAACCCAAATTAAAGCTGATCAGACGCGTACGGCGCGATGCGATTCATTGCTTAACGCGGGCAAAGCAAAAGACCATTGGAACATCCCACTGCGTCAATATTATATCCCCGAGGAATTTGCAAACACCCTTGATTGGGCATTTGGACAGACAAAGAATAAATTTACCGTTGATCTGCGCATTGGCGGCGCGGGCACGTTATCGGTGACCGATTTATACATTAATGGCGAGATCATGCACAAAGCGATGCCCGCCCTTAAAGCCGCTTATAACAGCGCAAGATCAGGCGAGCGCAATAAGCCACAGACATGGCGCCTTAAAATCAAGGATATTACCCCTTATTACATATCTGACGTGCAAAATTGCATCACCTATAATATTGACTGGGCGCATTACGGCCTTGAGGTTGCGGCATATCAAAACACGCCTGATTTGTGTCTAATTCCATCACCAAATGATGCAAGGACACCTATCATTTCAATCGCCGCGCCTGACACCAATTTGCAAGGCTGCGCGTCTATTGCCGAATCCACACCATGGAACAATAATAGCTGGAATAGACAGCCCAAAACAATTTGTCAGTCAGCGCAGCTTGGTAAATTCATGATTGCGCAGAGTAAAATAAACGCAGCGCAGTTTGAAGTTGAAAACACAATCAATAACATGGGCAATTTCTATAGCACGGAATTATTTATTAATGGGCAAACACTAAAAGATGCCATGAAGAATGACGCTGCGCATAAAGCGCCTTAAAGCAGTTATATTTATTGTTTATCAACGCCTTATAAAAAAGCCCTTGCAGCGGCGCGTCAAACCGCGTTAAGCTTAGCCCATGATTGAAATGACACTCGCAGCAGCATTAATCACATCGCTTATCGCAGCCGCCACTGGCGCCGCGGCAGCGAAGGCCTGCGCATGTGCGGCATCGCGCCGCTAACATAGACTCCTTCAAAACACATCATAAATATCTTTTTTAAATATCACCAAAAGCTGATAAGCTTAGAGCCAAGTCATATGGAGTTATCATGGAGTTTCTACAGTCAAATAATCAAATGGATTACACAAAAGAAAAATTAAATTACCGCCCAATATTCAGCACCTTGTCCAAAAATGCAGGGGCTGAAATTATTCGCTATGGGCGCAGCAAAGAAAATGCCATCACCCTCGCCCAAGGTCAGGGCGATGCCAACACACCAGATTTTATCTGCGAAGCCGTGCAAACAGCGATGAGCGACGGACACACATTTTACGGCCCACCAATTGGCGAGCCTGCATTAAGGCAAGAAATATCGGATTATTATAAGCGCATTTTTAACATTGATGTGCCGATGAACCGTATTTTTGTCACCGCGTCAGGCACAACGGCGATGGATTATGCGCTAACCTCCCTTCTCGACCCAGGTGATGATGTCATCGCCATTACCCCCATCTGGAAGAACTTATTAAGCGCCGTAGAAGTCGCGCAGGCCAACGCCATCGAAGTTCCCTTAGATGAACAAGATGGGCAGTGGTCACTTGATTTAGACCGCCTATTTGACAGCGTTACCGACAAGACCCGCGCCATATTAATTGTCAGCCCATCAAACCCGACAGGCTGGGTGATGAACGATGCAGAGATTAAAGCGCTCCTCGCCTTCTCACGTAAAACAGGCATATGGATTGTCGCCGATGAAGTTTACAGCCGCCTTACCTTGAACGAAAGCCACGCACCAAGCTTCCTTGAGCACGCCGAAGAACGCGACTTCCTGCTGACGGTCAACAGCTTTTCTAAAGCATGGGCAATGACAGGTTGGCGTTTAGGCTGGTTGGTTGGCCCACCATGCGCGGAAAGCATTATTTGCGACATCGCCCTATATAACACAATGGGCGCGCCCACACCGCTACAATATGGCGGCATAGCAGCATTGCGCCACGGTGAGGACTTCATCGAAAGCCAAAAACTGCAATGGCGCCAAAACCGCAAAACGCTTATTGAGCGCTTTGATAATCATGACCGCATCTTAATGAACCCACCAGATGCCACATTTTACAGCTTCTTCAAAGTTGATGGTGAAGAAAAGTGCATTTCATTCTGTAAAGACCTCGTCGATAATGTCGGCCTTGTCCTTGCCCCTGGGGTAGGTTTTGGCAAAGATTGCGCAGGTTATGTCCGCCTATGTTACGCCGTATCTGACGGCCTACTCAGCGAAGCGCTTGACCGATTAGAGGAAGCTGTGCGATAACAGCATCCTCTAACATCAGATAAGGATAATCGCATGGGAACAGGTAGAGGCTATTTTGGCATTGGCGTAGAAGGCATCACCAAGGAAACCAATCTGGGTAATTTGGCGCGCTCCGCCCATGCCTTTGGTGCAAATTTCTTTTTCACTGTCGCGCCCATTGTCAGCGTTAAAAAGGTACGCTCCGTTGATACATCAAGCGCCTTTGATAGTGTGCCTTATAATCAATATGATACATTAGACGACCTTGTTCTTCCACGCGGCTGCCAATTGGTCGGCGTGGAATTGGTCGAAGATTCTATTGAGCTGCCAAGCTTTCGCCACCCCACCCGCGCGGCCTATATCTTAGGCCCCGAAATGGGAAATTTATCCGATGCCGCGCAGGCACGCTGTGACCATATTATCAAAATACCAATGCATTTTTGCATTAATGTCGGCGTTGCAGGTGCGGTTGTCATGTATGACCGCCTGATATCTACGAGCCGTTTCGCCCCTCGCCCCGTCAGCGCCGGCGGCCCAACAGAACAGCTTATCGATCATGGCGCAGGATTGCGCATTAAATTGCGCACTGAACAGGCCAAGTAAGCGTTTAGCTTTTACTAAATCGTTTCCATTAGAATTAGCGGATGGATTATAATCATTATTGCATCCCTATACCTTCTTAACAACATTGTCGGATTGCTCAGTTTATAGGGCGACAACAAGCATTCTTTCTTAAGGCTAAGCATAAAGTGTGCAGCATAGCAGCTTTATGTAAGCAACAAATAACGACAATTTGGAGATTTTTATCGCGTACTCGGCACGAAGAATGCAGCCTAGCAGGGCTCGGCAAATGATAAGTAACGACGTAATAGGAAAAAATGGGCCAGTTCTGTTGCGAGGCCGACCCACGCCCCACCTAATAGGTTTCAATTACCAGGAATTCAAGTGTAGCGCACTACAACTGCTCAATTAAGCAGCTACAGCTAGACTAACAACAGAGTTGTCGTTAGATGCTACGAAACGAGTATTATCGTTTGCATTTATAATAATAGCCCTATAACGGAGGTACAATACCGAACGCAAGCTAATGTCTTTACCACACGTGTCAATCCTATTTCGGCCCCATCACTTGATGTCTAAATCACGGTTTTATACCATTAATAGACAGCAAATGGTGGAGCCGCCGGGTACCGCCCCCGGGTCCACAATGCTTATTCCACAACGCGTTTAGCGTCATAGTCAAGTTACCCTGACATATATATAATAGCCCATAAGCCCTGAAAGTTCCAGTGTTTTCATATAGATTTTAGTTAAAATTTTTGCTATAATATATCTTATGATAATGATCCATAATGGAAAAATAGGGTATAAGAGAAGCGAATTTCGTAAGATATTCCAAGTCTATTCACACTATGTCTATAAGGGGCTGTTTCGGGATTTTTCCTTTGCGGAAACTGACGGACGTTATTACATTTCATTTTGCGAAGAAGCTGGCAAAACCCCTTTAGTTACCGTTGAGAAAAAGAAAATAAATGCGGATCGCGCCCTTTTTATCGCGACAACGCCAAATGGCAGCGGTCAGCCAACAGAAATTGCGCGCTCTGAGAAAATTGATAGCTTTACTGAACAGTTAAAAGCCAAGATTGAGAAATTCCACCTCGCCCAGCAAAGCGGCAAAGTTATCAAAATCAGCTAAATAGTTTAGATTTATCTCATATTTATATTGACATAACAAAACATCTTCGCTATTACTATGATCCCAGTTGTAACACATAGACAATTGGAGAGCCCCCATGTCCCTACATAAAGATTTCGCATCTATCACAGACCATTTACGCGTGGCTATCGTTGAGCGCAACGTCGCCTTCCCTGAATTCAGATTTAATCAAGGCCTTGTCAATTTAACGCAAAATTTCATGGAAATGGCGGCAAATGCCGACATCACACCTACGGATCTTGATAAATCAGCATCACTGCCATGCCTACGCATAGCATTATCACAATTGCATGATGCGACATCACTTTGGAAAAGCGATGAACAAACACGCCATTACGCACAAAATACAGTTAATGCGCTGAAACCATTTATGGCTGAATAATTGAAATAATCACAATTGATAGGCTCTACACCTTAAAGGGGCCTATCAATTCAAATTTATTCGGATCCACTTTGTAAGTATCATAAACAGTATTCAACGTTTCCGCGCTACGCTGCGCCTCATCCGTAGGGTTTATCAATAAATATGTCGATGAGCCAACGCTCAGTAGCGCATCACACTGCCCCGAAAAAACATCTTTCAAATTCTGTCGCGAACCAAGACCTTGATTAGGAACACCGCATATAGAATTTAAAACAAGTCCATTTTCAGGCAAGGCAGCGCCCTCAAAAGCTTTACAATATCTTGGGTCAAATTTTGTTTCCATTGCGGTTCATCCTTATATTCATTGTTTAATTACAACAAATATAGGACATAACACCTTAAGAACCCTTTAAGAAATCAGCTTAAATTGCCCATCGGCGTTAATCTCATAGCGCTGCGCTGCGCCTTCATAGCGTGTAAACAGCGCATGATCTGTACCAGACAGCCAAACCTGCCCACCAAGCGCGGCAAGACGGCTATAAAGCGCCGCGCGACGTTCGTCATCCAAGTGCGCGGCAACTTCATCTAGCAGGATTAGTGGCGGCGCGCCGCGCTCTGCATTAATCAGCCGCCCATGGGCGAGGATCAAGCCAATTAATAAGGCTTTTTGTTCGCCCGTTGAGCATTGATCCGCAGGCATATCTTTTGCCGCAAGCCGCACCAATAAATCACTGCGATGTACGCCCATCGCCGCGCCGCCGACCAGCGCATCGCGAGAGCGCGATTTTGCAAGCTCGCCCTTAAACCATGTTTCAACATCAACCGCGCTATGGTTTGCAAGGCGCTGTTCAATATCACCATCAAGGCGAAGCTGCGCCAAGGGGAAATGCGCCCCGTCTAATTCTTGCGCACGCACACAAGCATCTTGTAGCCTTGCACAGAAATCAATCCGCGCCGCCGCAATCGCCACCGCAGATTCGGCCATTTGCGATTCGAGCGCTGCGCACCAATGTCCATCTGGCGCATCATGTTCTTTTAAAATTTTACTGCGCTGACGCAATGTTTTTTCATAGCGCGTAAGCCGCCCTGTATGTGCAGGGTCAAAGGCATAAATCAGCCGATCCAAAAATCTGCGACGATGCGAAGCGCTATCTATAAACAGCCGATCCATTTGCGGCGTAAGCCAAACGCAGGACACATAATCAGAAAGCGCATTTTGCCCGCGCTGCATATCGCCATTAATACGCACTTGGCGCTTCTGCGGCTGTTCTGGGGTTGTCCCTGTGCCTATTTTGGTAAAGACATCGCCATCAAAAAAATCCGCGCTCACCCCCCACGGCCTATCAGCGCGGTCGCGATTAACAAAATCAGAAACAGACGCAGCACGCAGACCGCGCCCAGGGCTCAGCAGTGACACAGCCTCTAATATATTGGTTTTGCCAATACCATTATGCCCAATAAAAATAACAGCGCCCGACTGCAAATCATCCAGTCGGGCGGTATTATAATTGCGAAAATTGCTTAAGGTTAGGCGCTTGATATAAACCACAACGGGCGAACCTTAAAGCTATGAATTAAACGCGTAGCGGCATCAGCACATAAAGCGCCGCAGCATCACTTGTGTCTTGAATAATCGTCGGCGACGCTGGGTCAGCCATTTCCATACGGCAGCCATCACCGCTAACCTGCGAAGTAATATCAAGCAAATATTTCGCGTTAAAGCCAATTTCAATCGATTGTACTTCGCTGTTCACTTCAATATCTTCTGTCGCGCTGCCTGATTCGGCTGAGTTCGCAGATAATGTCATTGTTTTGCCATTAAGCTGGATTTTCACCGCGCGTGATTTACCATCAGAAATTGTTGATACGCGGTCAATTGCTGAGGTAAAGACCTTCGGGTCAACTTCGATCATTTTATCGTTACCCACGGGGATAACGCGGTTGTAATCAGGGAATGTGCCATCAATCAATTTTGAAGTCAGCACTATATGGTCAAACGCAAAACGGATTTTGTTTTCAGAAAGACTGATTGAAATTTGATCCGCAGCTTCTTCCAATAGGCGGCGCAATTCATTAACAGCCTTACGCGGAATAATCACGCCCGGCATTTCGCCTGCACCGTCAGGAATAGGCATTTCAAAACGTGCCAAACGGTGACCATCAGTTGCCACAGCGCGCAAAACAGGAATGCCGCCTTGGTCAGCCGCATGCAGGTAAATACCGTTAAGGTAATAACGTGTTTCTTCTGTCGACATTGCAAATTTTGTGCGATCAATCAAGGCACGTAATTCTGCCGCAGGCACGGTGAATGTCGTTGGCAAATCGCCAAGGCCGAGTTCAGGAAAATCGCTAATTGGTAAACAGGCAAGACGGAAATTTGAACGACCGCCGCTAACAGTCATTGTGTGACCATCTTCGCTTACTTCAAGTTCAAGCTTTGTACCATCAGGCATTTTACGCACAATGTCATGCAAAGTATGCGCTGGCGCGGTTGTTGAGCCTGTTTTGCTCACATCTGCAGATACGGCCTCGTTCATTTCAAGATCCATATCAGTCGTTGCCATGGAAAGTACACCATCTTCAGCGCGCATCAACACGTTTGAAAGTATTGGGATAGTGTTTCTTTTCTCGACCACGCTTTGGACGTGGTTAAGTGCTCTTAATAATGCTGCGCGATCAATAGAAAATTTCATGGCGTTTATCCTGATATCAATTTATTCTGTGCGCTAAATTTAACACAGTGAAAAACGCTGCCAATCCTTTTATTTACTGGTGTGGGAGTTATCCCCGAAACTTATTTTACGCCGCACAAAAACAAATTACGGAAAATATATTGCGTATAAGGGACGTTTTGGGTTATATTCATTCAAAATATACGCGGGAGGCATACAAAAATGACAACACAGCCAGATATGAGCTATAAAACTTCGCAGCTTTATGATTACGACACCCTTAATATTGAGGACCTTTCGATCATAGCCGGTTTGTTAGAAGATTTTTCCAACGCCGCCGCGAGCAAAATTGAAAAAACTCCAGCAATTCAAAGCGCTTTTGACGCATTATTTGCCCCGCCAGAAGGCAAGAAAACAGGCCTGCTTACTGAAGCCTATACAAGCGCCGCGATGAACCATTGCATAAAATATGCCGCGACAATCGAAAAATCATTCAAAGAATTCAACCCCGAGCAACGCCGCAATTTACAAAAACAGGCCTGTATTGAGCATATCCTCTATATCGATCTTTATGCCAAATTATTAAGCGGCGATTCACACCAAACAGGACAGTCTCCTATTCTTTCAATGCCTATGTTAAGTGAGTTATTGCCAGCGGAAGTGAAAGACAAAGAAGCGCAAGCCCTATGCCGTGAATTAGGCGCGCATAACATTGCGCAAATTGCTTCATTTAAGGGCTGCGCGCTGCATTAAGCCGCCGCTAACACCTTACGCAAAAAGACGCGGCTATGCCCTGCAATATAATCGGGCACTTCTGCGATTTGGCTAAAGCCGCATTTTTTATAAAAGGCTGGGGCTTGGAACGCGAATGTATCAACAAAGAGCATCGCGAAACCTTCGCTATATGCAAAGCCTTCAGCCTCTTGCATGAGCGCCTTAGCAAGCCCCTGCGCACGATGCTTATCATCAACCCATAGCGTCTTAATATAGCCTTGCTTGCCCGCAATTTGCATTTCAAGGCAGGCGATGCATAAACCCGCCCCGTCACGGTAAACAAAAGCTTTGCGCACGCGCGGTGGCACATCATGATCTTCGGCATAAGCAGCAAAGCCCGCTATTACGCGGGCTTCGTCTTCATCTGTATAATTATTATCAATCTGATAATTCATAAATCAACCTGCTGAGATCAACCTGTAAGCGCGCGGCGTACTACTTCTACATCTTCTGCAAAGCTCGCATCGCCATCCATCAACTCTTCGATTTTACGTACAGCATGCATCACAGTTGTATGGTCACGGCCACCAAATTTACGGCCGATTTCAGGCAATGAACGCGCGGTAAGCTGTTTAGCAAGATACATCGCAATCTGACGCGGGCGAGCAACATTACGTGCGCGGCGCGAAGAATGCATATCTGAAAGCTTGATGTTGTAATGTTCAGCCACTTTGCGCTGAATTTCATCAATTGTGATACGGCGATCATGGCTGCGTAGCATGTCCTGTAAAATATCCTGCGTGCTTTCAAGCGTCACTGGATTTTTCGACACATCACTATGCGCAACAATACGGTTAAGCGCACCTTCAAGCTCACGAATATTGCTTGTGACTTTAAGCGCAAGGAATTCAAGAACACTATCAGGAATATCAGCCTGCAAAAGCGCACGTTTTGATTGAAGAATGTCCAAACGTAGCTCGTAAGATGATTGCTGAATATCTGCAACTAAGCCCCAAGCCAAACGTGAACGTAGACGCTCATCAATGCCAACCATTTCAGTTGGCGCTTTGTCTGCTGAGATAATGATTTGCTTGTTATAATCAACCAAAGCATTAAACGTGTGGAAAAACTCTTCCTGTGTGCTTTCTTTACCTGCGATAAATTGGATGTCATCCATCATCAACACATCGACAGAGCGGAAAATTTCTTTGAACTTCATTGTGTCTTTACCGCGCAATGCACGTACAAATTGGTACATGAATTTTTCAGCTGACAAATACATGACAATTTTTTCAGGATCTTGCGCACGAATCTGGTGCGCAATAGCATGCATCAAATGCGTTTTACCAATGCCCACGCCGCCATATATATAAAGCGGATTAAACGGTACTTTGTCACATTCAACAACCCGGCGCGCGGCAGCATGTGCCAATGCGTTTGTTTTACCGACAACAAAATTATCAAATGTAAAACGTGGATCTAATGGAGATGAGAGATCATAATCCGCCGTCAAATCATTAATATTTGATTTTGGACGTGCGAGGATCTCTTCATCTTCTTCGTCTAATGGGACAGAGTTTTGCACAACGACAATTTCAAGGCGCTTCACGTCAACGCTGCGTTCCATGCTCATTTCAAGAATGCGCTCAGCATAGTGCGATTGAATCCAATCACGCATAAAACGCGTTGGGACAGAGACTTCAAGCGTGCCATGGTAATAGGCCTGCAATGTTAAAGGTTTTAACCAACTACGGTATACAGCTTCACCAAACTCATTTCGAAGGTCTTTATATACAGCCGTCCATGCTTTTAGCACCTCTGGTGTTGGCTCGAAAGAATCAGCTTGTTGGAAAGTCGTATCCATAGGGATCACATTGCTGCTCGCTTTGCTCATATTGTTAGTCTCCATTATATACTTTGTAAGCGTTAAACTCTTTTGGTTTATATTGGCGCGCACTTCTTGTTGCATAAGCAATAGAATTTCACGTCTCATAAACACACGTACACTACGCACATTTCACACACACATGACTTAGGTGACCCACAGGCAAAATGAACAGAAAAAGAACACAGAAAAGAGTTTGCACAGATGGTAAACTGTACATTATACACCACTTAAAAATGTCGATTTTTTTAACCCCTTAGATGTCCACCGCCACAAACAAAGTTTACGGTATTCACCTTCAATAAGAAGCTTTCAATATGCACAAGCAACAACCCCAAAAAATTGTTTAATATCAGTTGCTTGTATGGATGCGGGCCAAGCCAGCACTCCTAAACCTTAATATAAAAAGCATTCAAAAAATGCCCTTTTTTAAGGATAGAATACACTCTCAATACCACTTGAAATCTATGTCAGATTTCTGCTGCGATTTATCGTTTTGTTTTTGTATCGCTGATAAAGTTACAGTAGCGAGTTTTAACTTTCAGTGCAAGCTAACTTTTCAAGAAAATGCAAAAAAAATAAAAGTATTTTTGCAAGCAAATCAGTGACATACAGATATAGCCCCATATTTAAAAACATGGAGCTATACGGAAATTTAAGCTATAATTTAGTAAAATTAAGCGGCTGCTTTAGCGTCTTTAATACGTTTGTTCAAACGTGAAACTTTACGTGATGCTGTGTTCTTGTGGAACACACCTTTTGCAACGCTGCGCTGAATTTCAGGACGTGCAGCTTGAAGCGCTGCGTCTGCTGCTGCTGTATCGCCAGCTTCTAATGCGAGTTCGATTTTCTTAATGAAAGTACGTACGCGGCTACGACGTGCGCCATTAATGATTTCGCGTTTTTTATTACGGCGAATACGTTTTTTTGAAGAAGCATGGTTAGCCATTTTATTTTCCTTTTTTTTCTTCTTTTCGGTTCACCCAAAAAGACACTCAAATTCTAAATTTTGTTTTCATTTTTATCTGCCGTACATATACGCAATATAAATGCCCAGCTACGTTTCATTTGGCAATGATGCATCGCCTTTATGTTTACGTGAGATAGTGTTTTAATCAACTTATCCCCCGCTTGTCAAGAAAAACTAACTACTTTTTTGTGCCTTAAGCGATAAAAAAACAAATATTTATTTTATCCTCAAGTAATGGTTCGATTCTCACCCAACGCTTATTCTGGGCGCACAGATAAATGCAGGACACATAAAGCCGCGTTCACCTGCTCTAAACGTATCTCAAGACGCTCACCTTCGCGCACGAAACCTGTCTTATCCATCCGCCAACCTAAATATGGCAACGTTTGCGTGTAAAAGGGCAATCCGCGCTGACAAGCAAGCAACGTGTGGCCCTCCGCCGAGAAGTCAAGCAAGCGCCCTTCGGGCTTATCAAACATCAATATGGAATCGGTACGCTCTACAAAACCATCCGCAACCGGGAGGTCAGGCATGACCGAGAAAAATTTGCTCTGCGCATATACTGGCATAGCTGCGAACACATATAATGACAGCGCCATAAATCCACCAAGCAAAACATTCTTCTTCATAAAAAAATCCTTCAATTTGTCACCTCAACTGCATCAGCCTGACAAGACGGGCAGTAAAATGTTGACCGCCCTGATTGTACTATACGTTTTATAGCAGCTTTGCCGCATTGATAACAAGGCGCTTCTTCGCGCCCATAGACAAGCAGCTCATTTTGAAAATAGCCTAATTTGCCATCGGCGCTGCGGTAATCCTTTAATGTTGAGCCGCCCGCTTTAATGGCTTTTTGCAGGACTTCTACAATCGCCGTGTAAAGCCGCGCGGCCTCCTGCGCGCTAATATCATCGGGGCGGCGCTGCGGATGCACCCCTGCCATAAACAGCGCTTCACAAACATATATATTGCCAAGCCCCGCAACAACGCGTTGGTCAAGCAAGGCAGCCTTAATATATGTACGCCGCGCCCCAAGGCGTTCCGCCAGAATTTCCGCCGAGAAATCCGCCCCCAATGGGTCAGGGCCCATTTTTGCAAAAGCTGGGTCAGCATTGAGCGTCTGCGCATCATCGAATAACATCACCATGCCAAAGCGGCGCGGGTCGTTATAAACAAGCGCCTTATTCTCATCAAAGCATAGAATCATATGGTCATGCTTAATTTCACTATAGGCGGCGTAATCCTGCACAATTTTAACCTGACCGCTCATCCCCAAATGAATGACGAGGATTTTAGCGTCACTTAAATGGATCAACACATATTTCGCCAAGCGCTCAACACGCCGCACGGTTAAGCCCTGCAAACGCTCATGCAAAAACTCAGGGAAAGGAATACGCAGATTCGGCCTGTTTAAAACAACGTGCTCTAACGTTGCGCTCTCAATAAAAGGCGCAATGCCACGGCATACGGTTTCGACTTCGGGTAATTCAGGCATAGGGGACGAACCTTTTTAGTCAACTAAGTAATATTCAACGGTGCTCACAACGCGAATCTTCTTAATTTGCGGGTTGTTTTTATCGCGCGAACTAATCGAAAAGTTCCCCTGTGATGCACGCTTAATCTTACCAAGGCTGCTAAAAGAATCGGCCGCAAATTTCTCTGCCACTTCGCGCGCTTTCGTCGTCGCCTGTTCAATCATTATGGGTTTAATGTCGTTTAACTTTGTAAAGCTATACTCAATGGGCTGTTCGTAATTTTTAGCGACAAAAACAACGCCGGTTTTACCCAAGGATGAAATATCACTCATAATCGCGCGGATCTTCTTCACATCCTTTGAAAATACCGTGACGGTTTGCTGCGCTGAAAAACGTGGCTTATCATTTACTTGGTTATTATAGCGATCCGCCAATTTATCATTCACTTGCGGCATCCCCAAAGTAATATCCTGTGCCGCAACGCCCTGCTCTTTTAAATAGCTCGAAATTTTATCGGCATCACGCTCTAACGCGCCATAAAGCTCCGGCAGCGTTTCTGCTGCGACACTAAAACCAATGGGCCAAATGACTTGATCTGCCATATGCACCTGCTCTGAGAGGCCTTTAACAACAACGCTGCGCTCATATTGTTTCATATCATGCGCGCCCTGATAAGCAAAAGCGCCAAGGGCAAATAGCCCTAAAAATAAAAATACACCAAGAATTAACGCTGGCTTGGACTGTTGGGATGCGGACATGCGCAAAACCTTTCCTTAGATTTATAAAATTCTATTTGGCCTCTGCCTTATAACGGCGCTTATAACGCGCAATGTCTTTGTAATATAAAGCACGCTGGCGCGCAAAGGCAAGCCCCGCGCGTCCATCACACACGCCGCCTTTAACAATATAGGAATAAACAAAGACAATACCCCAGCGCAACGGCAGCGCACGGAATAATTTCTTCAGCCTTTGCCGCCAAGGTACAGGGTCTTGCGGCCAGCGTCCATGCAGGCACATCAGCGCCTCCCATGACGCATAGTTTTGGTGGCGCTTGTCGAGCGCGGCTATATCATCAAACGCATCATGAATAAGATGCGCCTTTAATGTCGGCAATGCAGAAAGTTGCGATTGATCAAGCAGGATGGGCTGATAATGCCCCTCCACTTCCCAGCCACCAACAAAGCCTTCATCCCCAACATCAGGGAAAACAAAATCATGGCGGTTAAACAGCATTAGTTTTTTATTGATCTGCCCAAAACGCAAAATTTGATCGCCAACACGATACAGACCTTTAACAAAATAGCCACTAACATCTAGCGCAGCGGCGCTGAATAAAGCGCAAATCTCGGCATTCAATGCAGGCGTCATCCGCTCATCGGCGTCTAACATCAACACCCAATCATGACGCAGCGCTACATTATTAAGCGCCCATTGTTTCTTTTTGGGGTAATGACCATTCCATGAAAAATCGACGGTTTGCGCTCCAGCACCTTTCGCAAGCGCAGCTGTGTCATCACCACTTTGGCTATCAACAACCCAGATATCCTCAAAACCATCCAAACACGCAATGGTTTGCGCAATACGCCGCTCTTCATTTTTTGTGAGGATAATAACGGATACGGGGATAGAGGCCATAAGCTTAGGCCTTACGCTGCTTTATACCTGCAACATAGCTATAAAGGATGCTACCCAACATAAAGGAGATTAACGCCGCAGCAAACATCACTATAAAGGGCTTCGGCCAAACGACATAAGGTGAAACATGCGGCTGCTCGATAATTTGCGCCGCGAAAGCGCCTTCCGCTTGTAGCGCCATAAGACTATATTCTTCTTGTAAGATCAAACTCGCCAGTAACTTACGATAATCACGGCTTCTCTCTGCCTCCATACGCTGCTTAAGGTAAGCGATATGCCCCGTAACCGTTTGCATGGCCTGCGCACGCAGCTGATCATCACTTAAATCATACAGCGCAGCTAACAGCTGCGGCGCCAAAGCACGCTCACGCATTAAAATGCTAACCTGATAAAACGGGGTTAGCCCATCGGGCTGAATATTAACGCGATCTTTCAAAATGGCAGAGAGCTGTAAAGCCTCACTATACGCCCCATCAAAGCCATAACGTTTGCGCCACGGAAAAACCTTATCCTGCTCAGTTTCAAAATACGGCAAAACACCCTGTGCATTGGCTATAACCGCCTTGGCGACAGATTCGCCGCGCATTGTCTTCAAAAACTGCTGAAACTCTATCGTACTGTCACGGCGCTTCATCTGATAAAGCGGGGTGCTACTTTGTGCATCCTGCGCTTCGTAAAGTGCTTTATCTGCGGCAGAGAACAGCGGCTCAACAGGGCCAATCAACATGCTCGCGCGGTAATAATTGGGCTGCCCCATTAACCACAAAGCGCACAGAGCGCAAAGCACAAGCAAAAACCCCAGAATGTACAGCTTCGCCGCCCAAAACAGCGCAACGATATCGCCAAGTGTTCTATTATGCCCTTTATTTAATACGTCTAATCCCATTACTCTGCCGCCCTTGCCTTTTTCTTATACACGTTCTGCGCAGAGAACTGATCCCCCACGACTTCGCGCGCGCGCTCTAACCACGCATTATATGATTCTTCGGGGCGCATATGCAGCGCGGTTTTCGCCGCCGCATTATGGGCGCTATACCATGCTTCTCCATTTTGACGATAATGGCGTATCGCCTTGGCAAGCTGGCGTGCCTGTCCCTGCGGGACAACTTCGCCGGTTTTAAAGTCATGTATCAGGCGGGCAATCTCAGAGTTTTCTGGCCCTAAAAATATAAGTGGGCGCGCCACAGCCATTGCCGAATAAGCTTTGCACGGCACAACCAAGCCGCAGGCATTTTCGCGCAGGCTAACCAAGTGGATATCCCCGCTTTCAAGCACATCACGTAAGTTTTCTTCGGGCTGATAAGGCAGCAAGCGTATATTATTGAGGTTTAACCTTGCACGTTCTTTGGCAAGGCGTTCATGCCCCACGCCATCACCAATAAAGACAAATTCAATTTCAGGGTAATCTGCATTTAAATAATAAGCCGCGCCGAGTATCGTTTGTATCGGGTGCGCCCAGCCTAAATTCCCTGCGTAAAGCACGCGAAATTTTGGCGCGTCATCATTAAATAAAGTTTTTTTAAACTCTGTATTTCCACCAAAAACGGACGCGGCATCTTGGCTCGCCTTAATCGCGCGCGTATCAAGGCTTGGGTTATGCCAATTGGGAATAACGCTGATTTTGCGCGCGGGCACTTTATTGTTAATCAAATGCCGCGCCATACAGCGTCCAATCACAACCACGCGCTCACAATCTAACAATGCCTTCAGCTGCAATTTCTTCATGAGATTATAGGCAAATCTCGGCAGCCTTACGCGCAAGACGGGAAACAAATCAGGGTAGACATCCTGACACCAATGTATATGTGATGCGCCCATTTTCCCCGCAATTAAATGTCCTAAATAAGCGAGCATTGGCGGGTCAGTTTTACTGACCACTAATTGATGTTTTTTTAAAAATAGCGCCGCAAAAAAAAGCTTCACCCAAACCAGCATATAAGCCAGTGCATTTTTCTGTGCCATATTTACGCGCACGCAGTGTACGTTCACGCCCTGCGCATCTTGAAACTTTGCGGCGTTATCACCCGCGGTTAAGACCGTCACATGCCAGCCATCGCGTACAAACGCCCCCGCCAAATCACGCAGCATCCGCCCCGTTGCGCCATGCACAGGGGGGTAAACACGATTTATAAAGAGGATAGATGGTTTTTGCATTCTACTCTTATCACATTTGTCTATTTATTATGCGTTCTTTGAATACACTAAAACGCAGCCCCGTTCAACTGTAGATGCAGATGGCGCATCGCCGCGGCGACGCATAATCGCGCAGACTAACAATAACAAAAGGCCGAAACTAAAGGCCTTATGCGAAGCATAGAAAAAACTTGAAATCAAAATTGGCAGCATCAAAGACAGACCAAGCGGCAGGTTAATCCGCACCAGACGTATATTTTCGTGGAATATCGCGCCCCAATAAATGATGAGCAGCGCCGTACCCATCAGCCCTGTTTTAAAAAAATAATAGCTAAACAAATTATGCGTATAGCCAACCTGCATTTTACCAACGGCAGGGTTTTCAAACAATGCACCCCAGCCATGCCCAAACAAGAAATGCCCCATATCACGCGTCCCTAATTCGAATACCGCCGCCAGCTCTGCGCCGCGGCTATTAAAGCCAACCTGCACATGTTTAAGCTCTAGGCGCATGATAATATCCTGCAATTGCGGCAAGAAGGCAAAGACAAGCACAGCAAGCAACGCCACAAGGCGCAATGCCGTTTCAGGGCGGTAAAGTAAAATATAAAACAGCCCCGCAATCGCAAAGACCACCAAGGCCGCAAAGGATGCGCGCTGCAGCGCATAGCTCAGCGCAAAAATCGGCAGCAAAGCGATCAACGCCGCAAACAGGCCATAGAACACATTATAAACGACATCACCGCGCCGCCATGAAATACGCAAGAAGCTCGCCGCCAATAAATACAGCGCCGCAAACAGCACCGCAGGCGTAATCGTCAAATAAAGCGCCACGGCAGAGGGCAAGCCAAATTGCGGCAAAGCCAAAGGTAGAAAGATCCGCGCCGCGAACGCCACGCCAATAAAGACAACGCCAAACATAAACAGACGACGAAAACCGCGCGCATCGCGGAATAAATGCACATAAAGCAGCGGCAGTAACAAAAAACCAAAGGCAATTAAATCCCGCGCGACTTCTTTTAAATCTGCCTCGCCAGCAAGCGCTATAAACAGCGGCACAGACAAGCCAAACACAGCAAAAACTTGCCCCGCACTAAACCATGCAGGGCGCGGTGGCGCATCAGCGCTGCGTGCATTAACAAACACAGCTGAGAGCCCATGTACCCCAGCGCCCAATAACAGTAGCGCCGCAATAATAATCTCAACGATACCGACATTATCAGGTGTCGGCTGCCCAAACAGCCCATAGAGAAGCAATGCGAGAAGGACAGATACATATTGTACAATGTCTAAACGCATAATCCCTATCTATTCCTACAGAAGTTTAATCGAGATCTTCGTCTGGGCTAATTTCTTCATCCGCAGAATAACGCGGAGAAGAACGATGGGTAATCTCACCACCAATACGCTCCATAATCGCAGCAAAGAAACCATCTGTGCCATGCTTTAATGGGGAAAGGCGCATATAATCGCCCTCACATGGCGGCTCAATGCCCTCAGGCCAGCCTTCAACCAATGGGACGAGGCGGTAATCCTTATTTCGCGCAAGGAAGCTTTCAACCTGATCTTCGTTTTCTTGGCGCAGCAATGAGCACGTTGCATAAACCAAACGCCCGCCAATCTTAACCGTGTCCGCGACTTTATCCAAAATATCAGCCTGCGTTTCCAAAAGTTCTTCGAGCTGCGGGCCATAATGATACCAACGCATATCAGGATTACGCCGCCATGTGCCTGTGCCTGAACACGGCACATCAAGCAAAGTCACATCGAATGTTCCTTTTTGACGGCGCAGCCATTTACGGTTTTTTTGATCTTCCATGCCGCGCGTTTCAATAATATCCGAGACCCCTGCGCGTTTAAAACGTGGTTTAGCTTTAGCAAGGCGGCGCGAATCAATATCCATCGCAACAACGCGCCCTTTACACCCCATCGCATTGGCAAGCGCCAAAGTTTTGCCGCCCGCGCCGGCGCAATAATCCAGCACCTGCATGGATGGCTGGGCATTACAAGCAAGCGCAATAAGCTGCGATCCTTCATCTTGAATATCAACAAGGCGCTTTTTAAAGGTTTTAGTGGTCGATAAAAACACTTTTTGTTTTAAACGAATGCCCCAAGGTGAGAATTGATGCGGCTTCGCGCTAATATCTTCTTTTCTGAGACTATTGAGCGCATCTTCACGCGCGATCTTGGCGACATTCACACGCAAATCAAGCGCCGCTTCACCGGAATAAGCCTGAATTTCTTCTTCAAAATCTGCGCCATATATGGATTTCACTTCAGCCAAATACTGCTCAGGCACTTCAAAGCGCACAAACTCAGGCATGTCATCATGAACAATCGCCTGACCGCAAAGCATATCCAACGCTTTGTTTTCAGCAGGATCTAAAGTTTCGGGGCTATATTTATCGCCGTTGAAAATCATCTGCATATACTCTGCATCACGCTGCTCTAAGAAGATAAGCCCTGCGAAAACTGTGCTGCGCGCATCAAAATCTAATCCTGCGCGCGCGATCCACCATTTCAGTTTTGCGTATGCACGCATAATGTCGTAACATAGTCCCGCAACGTAGCGGCGATCTTTTGATCCGATATATTTGCGGTTACGCATGTAATCGCCGATGATATTATCCATCGGGACAGATGCCGTTTGTATCGCTTGAAAAATTTCAATTGATGCTTTTATTCTCGCTGCAGGTGTCATATATAGTATACTCTATACTGGGTTTAATTTATAAGGTAGTGCTTTGTTACAACATTCTTCACAAGATAATCAACCTAAGTTTGATATGGTCGAATCCTCAGGGGTCGGTTATCACTACTTATATCATGAGCGTGAATACCTTCTAAAGCTAATAGCCCTGCCGTTTCTTATCAAATTCTTGACGACTTTAATGCTGACTTTATTTGGTGCAAATATTTCTTATTTTTCTGCAAGCCTCGTCATCATACCAAGTCTTTTTGCTGAAGGTTGGCTTTTGGCGCAGGTAATCCGTAGCTTCGCTTTTAACGAACGCTGGCCGATGATGCTTAGCGGTGAAACTGATGCCGACAAAGCCAAACTGCGAAACCGCCAAACCTGCATTATCGCCGCTATTGTGACTTACGTGCTGATCCATATGATATTTTACGCCGTACAAAGCGCATTAATGATATCACCCGAGGATTTTGAGCTTCTTGCCACGCTCAGCAATGGCGAAGAACTACCCACAGGCGCAGATGTTTCCTACACACCGATCCTTGTCGCGCTTGCCCTTGTCTTTACGATGATCTTTTGGTTTCCTTTAATTTGGTTTTATATTCCAGCGGCGGCAAATATCTATTTTAAAGACTTCTACCTCACCATCGTAAAACAGCGTATGGCACTGCGCATTATTGGTTGTTACATTATCTGCTTGATACCTTTTCTGGCGGGGCTCGCTATTTTCAGTAACGTTATTGTTACGGCCTTCTCTATCGACCTCACCAACAAATCAATGGCAGAGACAATATTCTTAGATTCTATCTCGCAATTTATATCTCTGCTTGTCGGCATCGTCAGCACTGTGGCGATCACCAGCGGCATCAGCCAATTCTTTGAAAGAAAAACTGGAACTGAGAAATGAAAATAATTGTTACCGACTTTGAGAATAAAGAACATCAGCTTGATGCCATAGAAGGCTGGCGCGTCATGGAAATCATCCGTGACCATGGCCTGCCCATCAAAGCTGAATGCGGCGGTGCATGTTGCTGCGCGACCTGTCATGTCTATGTCGAAGATGAATGGCTTGATAAAATTCCCGATGCCCGCGATGATGAACTTGATATGCTTGATGAAGCCGTCGATGTTGAAGACAGTTCCAGACTATCATGCCAGCTGATCATGAGCGCGGCCCTTGATGGGTTGCGCCTCAAATTAGCGCCCACGGGCTAAGCCCCGACCTCCTGCCGCATATATAACGCCGAAGCAAAAGCCAATAAAAAAGCCAATAAAAAAGAAGGAACAATAATTCCCCCTCTTCTATATTGGTGTAAAACTTTTTAATGACCGTTTATCACGATGGGCCAGAGAACATATTTGAATTCTTTTCAATGTTGTAAGCATAATTAGTGGTTTCATTGCCACTTGCCTGTAGGCCGCCACCAGGGGTAACACGCTCAATATTGGTTACGCCCTTCATAATATCCATCGCCGCGATTTTTGTCTGGTGAAGCTGTTCTTTAAAATTCTCATAAGCTGCGCCAAATGCTTCCGCGGCAATCTCTTTACCCATGATCATCATGCGTTTGATCTTACCATCTTCGCCATGCTCGGTATCAAGCGCTTTGGCAAATGCATTTTTCGCAGGGCGCTTACCGCCGCCGCCTTTACCTGAACGCCCAGTTGTTCCTGAACCTTCTTCATCTTCCTCATTTTCATTTGCGCTCGCCGTTTCTATATCAAGAAACGTTCTCGCCTGAAAGCTTACCGGATAATTGGCGAGCTCTTTAGCATCTAGCGCTCTACCTGTTAAACCTGCTTTTAATTCAATATGCAATTCATTCTGGTCGCGCCAGTCAAAAACCATACAATGGCTTTTATGATCACCCGCAACAGGATATTTCTTTACAACCCGCTTACCTTGGTATAGCGGCTCTTTTAAATCTGATGCTTCTATAAGCTCATTTACATTAACTTGCATATTATGGTCTCCGTTTCTTTATTTACACCCGTATGCTTAACTTTTTAGCACCGATCAAACTCTACAAAACCTTATATTAGGATATACAAGGCCTAAGCTGCCTATTTCGTATCGTTGTTTTTCCGTGCTAGTGATTACATATTGTCCTGATATGTTTAAAAAAGGATTAATAAATATGACAAACAAAATATTTTTTATTTTCCTTTATTTCCCTCGCTAAAAAACCAATAAATAACAGCAAGATAGACAAAAATAAAAAAATAAACTTTTTCGCAACAATCTGTTAATCTTTATATGTTTTAATATGTGTATTGTAGGGGTGTGCCCTACATAAAGCATTCAGAGGCTTTATGAGGATTTACGGGGGCGATTAGATTTAATATCCATAAAAATTAGATAAAATTTTATATATGTGTTTAATTACAGACAGTTACGATATAACTTTGCGTAAAAGCACCTATTCGCTATATCATTAATGTATCAGCATTTTTTGACGGCTCAAATCAAGGAAGAGGGATTTTAATATGTTTAATTCAAGAAAAATTTTACCAGCGCTGGCGATCTTCGCTATGTTAGGCACTGGTTATACGGGCAGCGCACAGGCCGCTGCGACGGATGCAGGTTATTTAGACTTTATGGGATCATCAAGCTATAATACAGGCTTGCCGGATAACGGCAATCTATATCAAGGCGGCACCCAGAATTATGTAAGCGGCTATAGAGCGCCTTCACATGGTACGCCTGGCATTCATACTGCGCCGACATCTTACCAATATAATATAGATATCAATCAAAGCGCAGCACATGATCAGGCGTTTAATACAGGTGCAAATGCTTCTACTGGATATATTGCACCGGGGAATACATACAATTCCAGCGCTGCATCAGCAGGTATAGCAAATACTGTCGATTTATATAATGATCAGTTCTTTGTTGGTTACGAATATCACGGTCATGGCGACTACGGTAACGCTGTCTACCAATACTCAGATGGCACCCAGACATATAACAGCTATTTTGATCCAAACCATTATCAAAGCTTTGCGCAAGGCACAATTCAGCATAATGAAACCATAACGCAGCAAGCCATGGGTAATGCGATTATTCCAACAGAAAACACCTATGATTACAACACCATGGACTGGGCAGGTATGGCATCAAGTGCATCAGGCGCAATATCTTCTGGTGCAAGTGATTATGTAAGTGATTACGCGGGCAACTATGCCAATGATCTGTTTGATAATATTGATATTAGCTTCGGTTCAAGTAATTCAGGATCATCAAACTCGTCTTCTGGCGGTATCAGCCAATATCTAAGCTTTGGCGGATCTGACAATGCAAACGGGGTAAAGACAAGCTCTATGTCATTCGGCACACCTTTAGCAGCGCCAGTTGCAGACCTTGCTTTGACAGGACAGGCCTCACCCTCATTTGCACCGACGCTTAATGCACTTGGTTCTATTTCTGGTCTAGGACAAATGAGCGACTTTTACAAAAGCTTCGGTTCTGCGAGTTTCCTTGATAAACTTCCAGGAGGCATGGGCGGCAATGTCAAAAGCATGCTCAATGATGCCTCTGACAAAATCGGTGATGCTGCCGTCGATGCGGGCTCTGAGTTCTTTAGTTCTATGAGCGATAGCTTTGACGATTTCAGCATGGACGATATCGGCTTTGGCGACTTCAGCTTTGACGATTTCAGCATGGGTGATATGGGCTTTGGCGACTTCGATATGGGCAGCATGTTCGAAGGCTTTGATATTGGCTCCCTTGACTTTGTCGGTGACTTTGACCTTGGCAGCCTAACAGACGGCCTTGATTTGGACGGTATGTTTGGCGGCATGATGGACGGCTTTGACATTGGTTCAATCTTTGACACTAGCGCCCTCACAGGTGAGATCTCATCTATGATCTCAGAGGAGCTTTCAGGCATGCTCGGCGATATGATCGGCGACTTCCTCGGTGACTTTGATATTGGCGGTGCAATTGGCGGCTTCCTCGGCTAAGCGCCACACCCTACAGATTTGAGCATAATTTCATATAATGCCCAGCGTCACGCTGGGCATTATTT
>DELD01000062.1:0-1222 GCA_002354205.1 Micavibrio sp. UBA2705
GCCGAAGAAAAGAAAATGAAAGATAAAATCATCGCCCAATTTGAAACGCAGGGGCATCCTTATTATGCATCGGCGCGCCTATGGGATGATGGCATTATCGACCCCGCAGATACGCGCCGCGTCTTGGCTTTGGGCTTGAGCGCCGCATTAAATGCGCCAATGGAAGACGCTAAGTCAAGCCTGTTCCGCATGTAATCACAGCCTTTTAAGGGAGCGCCAGTAAATGAGCGAATATGTCAGCGTTGAAATTGAAAAAGCCTTAGCGCGGGTTACACTGAACCGCCCAGAGGTTCATAATGCGTTTAATCAAGACATGATTGCGCAGCTACACGAAGCGTTTATCAAGCTTGCGGTTAATGATGATGTGCATATTATTGTCCTTTCAGGCGCGGGGAAAAGTTTTTCTGCGGGCGCGGATATGAACTGGATGAAGGCGGCAGCGCGCTATAGCGAAGAAGAAAACTTCCAAGATGCACTTGCACTCGCCAATATGCTCAAATCGCTTTATGAATTACCACAGCTTACAATCGCTGCCGTACATGGCGCGGCAATGGGCGGCGGCATGGGGCTTGTGGCGTGCTGTGATCTAGTGATTGCGGCGGCGGATACGAAATTTGCGCTGTCTGAAGTCAAGCTCGGTTTAATCCCTGCGACCATCTCACCTTATGTGATGCGCGCCATTGGTAAGCGCCAAGCGCGGCGTTATTTCCAAACGGGTGAATTTATTCCGGCGGCTGATGCGCTGAATATTGGCTTGATCCATGAAATTGCGGCTGATGCAGCGGCGGTGGCGCAACTCGTGGAAGACAAAATCGCCCTTGCTCTTAGAAATGGGCCGCAAGCAATGCGCGCAGCGAAGGCCTTGGTTGACGATATTAGCGGCGCGGGGGTGATTGCCGATACGGAATTACATGACACCGCGATACGCATTGCAAAAATCCGCAGCGGCGAAGAAGCGCAGGAGGGCTTGTCAGCCTTTTTAGAAAAACGCAAACCGTCATGGCAGCAAAGTTAAGAATAATAAAAATAAAAAGCATAAACGCATAAGCATTTAGGACAGGGATATGTTTGATACAATTTTAATTGCAAATAGGGGCGAAATTGCCTGCCGCGTTATTAAAACGGCGCAGAAAATGGGCATTAAAACGGTGGCGGTTTATTCCGAAGCTGATCAAGATGCGCTGCATGTGCGCATGGCGGATGAAGCGGTGTTTATTGGCGG
>DELD01000062.1:1501-23968 GCA_002354205.1 Micavibrio sp. UBA2705
GTGTTTATTGGCGGTGCGCCAGCGGTGGATTCTTACCTTGTTATTGATAAAATCATTGCAGCGGCGAAGCAAACAGGCGCAAAAGCCATTCACCCGGGTTATGGGTTTTTATCTGAAAATGTCGCATTTTCTAAAAGCTGCGCGGATGAAGGCATTGTTTTCATTGGCCCATCCGAAAGCGCGATAGAAGCCATGGGGCTAAAAGACCGCGCCAAAGATATTATGCGCGAAGCGGGCGTACCTATCGTGCCGGGATATCAAGGCGATAACCAAGATGCAGCTTTTTTAAAAAGCGAAGCCGATAAAATTGGCTATCCCGTTTTAATCAAGGCCGTGGCAGGCGGCGGCGGCAAAGGGATGCGCCGCATTGATGACGCAAAATCATTTTTAGATGATTTAGAAAGCTGCAAGCGTGAAGCCAAGGCCGCGTTTAATAATGATGCCGTATTAATTGAAAAATACATCGAAAAACCACGCCATATTGAGCTGCAAGTTTTTGGCGATAGCCACGGTAATTATGTGCACTTATTTGAGCGTGATTGTTCGGTGCAGCGCCGGCATCAAAAGGTCGTTGAAGAAGCACCCGCGCCGCATGTTGACGCAGATCTGCGCGCCAAAATTGGCGAAATTGCGGTGAAAGCGGCGCGTGCGATTGATTATTGCGGCGCGGGGACGATTGAATTTATCGTCGATGCCAGTGCCAAGCTTTCCGAAAAAGCGTTTTACTTCATGGAGATGAACACGCGTCTTCAAGTTGAGCATCCCGTTAGTGAAATGATTAGCGGACAGGATTTTGTTGAATGGCAAATCCGCATCGCTGCAGGTGAGAAATTACCTAAAGCGCAGGACGAGTTACAGATAAATGGTCACGCCCTTGAGCTGCGCATCTATGCCGAAGACCCTGCCCATGACTTCGTGCCGCAAACAGGTGAAATATATGACATTCTTACCGCTGACCTTGATGATCCGCATTACCGTATTGATAGCGGCGTCGATGTTGGTGACCGCGTTAGTGTGTATTACGACCCGATGATTGCCAAATTAATTTGCTGGGGCGAAAGCCGAGAAATTGCGCTGAATCGTATGAACGGATATTTGACGCAAACGGCCTTTCTAGGTGTGAACAACAACCAAGAATTTTTGCGCAATATTATTACGCATAATGCATTCCAAGGGGCTGATTTACACACACATTTTGTTGATCAGTATCGCGATACGCTCCTGCCCAAAAGCTATGCGCAAGGCGATAGTGCAGAGGCGGCAATTACCGCACTATATTTCGCTGCTGGGTTTGAGCGCGATGATCGTGAAGAGATTAGCGACCCATGGGCAATATGTGATAATTGGCGTATGAACCATGACCTTAAAAAACTGATCCGCTTGCGCCACAATGATGATGTGATTGAAGCCAGTGTTGAAGGCTCATATGATTGTTATCAGGTCAGTATTGACGGCGAGATTTGCGATATACGGATGATTGAATTTGATGGCGAACGTGGCCTGTTTGAAGTTAACGGCAGCGCACATCACTTTAAAATATCAAAAAATCCGAATGATGACAGCGTCGCTTTATTAAGTAATGGGCGCGTCCTGCGTTTTCAGCGGGAACGTTTTGATGCTGATAGCGCAAGCCATGGTGCAAATGAGGGGCAGATTGTTTCCCCTATGCCGGGAACGATTATAAAAATATTGGTCGAAAAGGGCGCAAAAGTCGCCAAAGACCAACCGCTTATCATTATGGAAGCGATGAAGTTGGAAATGACACTCCGCGCCCCGCGCGATGGAGTAATCGAAAGCCTTAATCACGGTGAAAACGACCAAGTGATTGACGGCGCAGTCCTTTTAGAACTCAGCGTAGAAGAGGCCGCATAGATGAGCGACACAGTCACGATATATGAAGTCGGCCCGCGTGATGGCCTACAAAACGAAGCACAGAATATTGCGACAGACATAAAGCTGTCTTTAATTGCACGGCTGAAATTATCGGGCTTAAAACATATTGAAGCGACAAGTTTTGTTTCGCCCAAATGGGTGCCGCAAATGGCGGATCATAATGAAATTATGGAGGCGCTCGCAGGTGATGTTGATATTGCTTATCCTGCGCTTGTCCCTAATGTTAAAGGCATGGAAGCCGCGCTTTCGCATGACGTAAAAACCGTGGCGATTTTCACGGCGGCATCTGAAAGCTTTACCCAGAAAAACATTAATTGCTCGATTGATGAAAGCGTTGAACGTTTCGCCGCAATCGCCGAAATGGCGCAAACGCAAAACGTCAAAATGCGCGGTTATGTATCCTGCGTTGCGGGCTGCCCTTATGAAGGTGAAGTGAGCGTTGATAAAGTGGTGGAGGTATCTAAGGCTTTATATGATATGGGCTGCTATGAAATATCGCTTGGCGATACAATCGGCGTTGGTACGCCCAATCAAGTGAAAGATATCATTAATGCCTTGAAAACCGCTGTGCCGATTGAACATATTGCGCTGCATTGCCATGATACGTATGGACAGGCGCTCGCCAATATTTATGCAGGGTTAGATGCGGGCGTTCGCGTGATTGACAGCGCCATTGCCGGCCTTGGTGGTTGCCCCTATGCCAAGGGTGCATCAGGCAATGTCGCGACAGAGGACGTCGCCTATATGCTGCGCGGCCTTGGCATGGATACAGGCGTTGATTTAGAACGCTTGATTGAAACCGCATGGTTCATTTCAGACGCATTAGGGCGCAAACCCATTGGCCACGTTGCCAACGCACTTCAACCAGAATACAAAACAAAAGAAACATAAAGGGAGATGATAAGATGATACCTTATCCAACATTAAATTTTAATCACGGTGAAGACATTGATATGCTGCGTGATGCGGTATATGACTTCGCGCAGAATGAAATTGCGCCAATGGCAGAAGCGATAGATGAAAAAAATGAATTCCCAAATGAATTATGGCCGAAACTCGGTGAAATGGGGCTGCTTGGCCTAACGGTCGCCGAAGAATATGGCGGGTCTAACCTTGGTTATTTGGCGCATGTCATCGCGATGGAAGAAATCTCCCGCGCATCGGCGTCTGTGGCCTTAAGTTATGGCGCGCATTCTAATCTCTGCGTTAATCAAATTCATAAAAACGGCAATGAAGCACAGAAAAAGAAGTATCTGCCGAAACTTGTCAGCGGTGAACATATTGGCGCGCTCGCCATGAGTGAGCCTAATGCTGGCTCAGACGTTGTTAGCATGAAACTTTCTGCGCGCGAAGATGGTGATAATTATATCCTGAACGGCAATAAGATGTGGATCACCAACGGCCCAGATGCTCATACTTTGGTGGTTTACGCCAAGACGGATGTTAATGCTGGCGCTAAGGGGATCACCGCCTTTATTATTGAAAGCGATATGGCGGGTTTTTCAACCGCGCAAAAGCTTGATAAACTAGGGATGCGCGGTTCAAACACATGTGAATTAGTGTTCCAAGATTGCATTGTGCCCAAAGAAAACATCCTTGGCGGTCTTAACCAAGGCGTGCGCGTTCTGATGAGCGGCCTTGATTATGAGCGCGTCGTGCTTTCTGGTGGGCCGCTTGGTATTATGCAGGCATGCATGGATGTTGTTGTTCCTTATATTCATGACCGCGAACAGTTCGGCAAGCCGATTGGCACATTTGAACTTATGCAAGGCAAAATGGCAGATATGTATACGACATTATCATCGCAGCGCGCCTATGTGTACGCGGTCGCCGCCGCCTGTGATCGCGGCGAAACCGCCCGTAAAGATGCAGCAGGCTGCATTTTAACCAGCGCCGAGGCCGCAACGCAAATGGCACTCCAAGCCATACAAACCCTTGGCGGCAATGGTTACATCAATGAATACCCTACAGGGCGCTTGCTGCGCGATGCGAAGCTCTACGAAATTGGCGCGGGCACAAGCGAAATCCGCCGTATGTTGATTGGGCGGGAATTGTTTGGGGAAACGGTATAGGTTTTACTGCTAATAAAGCTACCCTAAAGCAATAAAGTTTCAATAAAAAACAGGCGGATTTGCTAATATTGTTATCTTGCGCCTGCTTCGGCGGTGCAGCATAAAAAGGCCTGTGTTATCAGGTGGTTTCGCGCTATTTTGCTTACTATAAACAATAATAAACACGTATATCACGAACAGGGTATATCACCATGACAAAACCAATGAAAAACGTATCGCTTAACGATAAATATGACCTTGAAGAGGGCGTCGCTTTTATGAGCGGGTTGCAGGCTTTGGCGCGTATTCCGTTAGTGCAGATGCGCCGTGATCGCGCGGCGGGTTTGAATACGGCGGGGTTTATCTCTGGTTACCGTGGTTCGCCGCTTGGCGGCTATGATATGGAGCTTACCCGCGCGAAGAAATTGCTTGATTCGCATAATATTACCTTTGAAATGGGTGTGAATGAGGACTTGGCAGCGACCGCCGTTTGGGGAACGCAGCAAGTCAACTTGATGGGCGGGTCAAATTATGATGGCGTATTCGGTATTTGGTATGGTAAAGCCCCTGGCGTTGACCGTAGCGGCGATGTTATGCGCCATGCCAATGCCTATGGCACATCGCCTAAGGGCGGCGTATTGGCGATTTGCGGTGATGACCATGCCTGTAAATCATCGACTTTGCCCTGTCAAAGTGACCATGCGCTTTATGCCTATATGATACCGATGCTCTACCCCGCCAGCATTCAAGAATTTGTTGAATATGGTGTGCTTGGCATTGAGATGTCACGTTATTCAGGCTGCTGGACGGCGCTGAAAGTGACTTCGGAAAATGTTGAAACGTCGGGCACTGTTGATCTATCACGTGAAAACCGCATGATCCTTACCCCTGATGCATCTGAATTTGAAATGCCTAAAGGCGGGGTGCATATCCGCCTCAATGATATCCCGCGCGAAGTTGACTGGCGCTTACAAAATTACAAGCTTTTCGCTTGTCATGCATTTTGCCGCAAGAATAAAATTGACCGCGTGGTCATGGATAGCCCTAAGCCGCGTTTCGGCATTGTTACCGCGGGTAAGTCATATGGTGATGTGCGCCAAGCGCTTGTTGAACTTGGCATTACAGATGATATCGCCAAAGAAATTGGCCTGCGCCTATATAAAGTAGGGATGCCGTGGCCGTTAGAGCCGCAAGGCGCACATGAATTTGTCGAAGGATTGGAAGAAATTCTGGTCGTTGAAGAAAAACGCGAATTGATCGAAAGTCAGTTGACGCAGCAGATTTTCAACTGGCCGCCAGAAAAGCGCCCCATGGTCGTTGGTAAATATGATGAACATCGCAAGCCATTATTGCCGCTTGATAATGACCATAATGTGGGCATGGTCGCGCGCATCATTGCGCAGCGCATTGCGCGTTTCTACCACAATGAACAAATTGACAAAGCATTAGAATTTTACGAGCGTTATGAGCGTGAAGCGAAAAGCTACACGCCGCCATCATTGCGTAAACCATATTACTGCGCGGGCTGTCCGCATAATACATCAACCAAAGTGCCAGAAGACGGTTTTGCTATGGTTGGTATTGGCTGCCATTACATGGTCCAATGGATGGATCGTAACTCTGCGCTTTGTACGCAAATGGGCGGGGAAGGCGTGCCGTGGATTGGCATGTCTAAATTTACCGAACGCAAACATATTTTTGCCAATTTGGGCGATGGCACATATTTCCATTCAGGGTCGTTAGCAATCCGCGCGGCAGTCGCGGCAAAGGTGAACATTACCTATAAAGTGCTTTATAATGACGCTGTCGCGATGACAGGCGGTCAGCATGTTGATGGTGAGCTTCCTGTTTATCGCGTCGCGCAGCAAGTCGTGTCAGAAGGTGTCGCTAAAGCATGGATTTTAAGTGAAAATCCTGAAATTTATAAGGGCGTAAAAGAAATACCCGCAGAGGTCAAGGTTTTGAGCCGTGATGAACTGCATAATATTATGAAAGAATGTCAGGAAACGGAAGGCACGAGCGTCATAATTTATGATCAGACATGCGCCGCTGAAAAACGCCGCCGCCGTAAACGCGGCCTGTATCCAGACCCTGCAAAGCGCGTAATGATTAATGAAAGTGTCTGTGAAGGATGCGGCGATTGTTCTGTGCAATCAAACTGCGTTGCCGTACAGCCATTAGAAACAGAATATGGGCGCAAGCGTAAGATTAACCAATCGCTCTGCAATAAAGATTTCTCATGTTTGAAAGGCTTTTGCCCTTCATTTGTTACCGTTTATGGCGGCGAGCTGAAAAAGACGAAGGCGGAAAGCAGCGAAAGCAATAACCCTTTCGCGAATATTCCTATGCCTAACGTGCCAAGACTTGATAAAGCCTATAATATCATTGTCACAGGCATTGGCGGTACGGGCGTTTTGACGATTGGTGCCTTGCTTGGCATGGCCGCGCATTTAGAAGATAAATGCTGCCGTAACCTTGATATGACAGGCCTTGCACAAAAAGGCGGCGAAGTATTGAGCCATGTACGGATCGGCCCGACGCAAGATGACCTCAGAACGGGTCATATTATTGCAGGCGGGGCGGATTTGCTTGTGGCGTGTGATATCGTCTCGGCTGTGGGCGCAACGGCGTATAAAACACTGAACCCTGATAAAACCAACGCGGTTGTCAATGGTGACCAAGCCCCTGTTTCAGCTTTCGTCACCAATAATGACATTGATTTTGCGGCGGATAATGTGCGCCGTACCTTGTTGCAGCGTTTAAACAGTGACGGCGCATCGTTTATCCGCGCCACGGAATATGCGCGGGTCTTATTGGGAGATGAGATTAACACCAATATTCTGATGCTTGGCTATGCGTGGCAAAAAGGCCTTGTGCCGCTACGCCTTGAATCGATTTATCAGGCGATTGAACTGAACGGCGTTGCCGTTGAAACCAATCAACAGGCTTTTGCTTTTGGTCGCCTTGCCGCGTATGATTTAACTAAAATTGATGACATGTTAGATGCGGTTTTAAAAGAAGGCGATAGCGAAGAGCCTATTGCTGAAACGCTGAACGACGTAATTGACCGGCGCACGACGTATTTAACCGCATATCAAAATAGCGCCTATGCCACGCGCTACGAGAACCTTGTTAAAAAGCTGCACGATAAAGAAAAGCAGATTATGGGCGAGGGTGCGGATGCTCTTTCTATGGCGGGCGCACGTTATTATCATAAATTAATGGCGTATAAAGACGAATATGAAGTGGCGCGCTTATATACGGATGGGCAGTTCCTTAAAAAGCTGAAAGGCCAGTTTGACGGCGATTACAAAATCGAATTTAACTTGGCGCCGCCGCTTCTTTCACGCACTGACCCTGCAACGGGCAGGCCAAAGAAAATTAAATTCGGTGCATGGATGTTGCACGGCTTTGGTGTGCTTGCTAAGTTAAAAAGCCTACGCGGTACGCCGTTTGATGTGTTTGGCTATACGGCGGAACGCAAGGCAGAGCGTCAGCTCATTAAAGATTATGAAGCCACGGTTGCGATTATTTTAGATAAGCTCAGCAAAGAAAATGTTGAAACCTGCTTAGAATTATTAAATTTACCTGAAATGGTCAAAGGTTACGGCCCTGTAAAGCATAAAAACATCACTGCGTATTATAAGCGTCATGTTGAGCTCACCAATGCGCTAGAATATCAGCCACCATTGCAAGAAGCGGCGTAAGCGCCGCTATCTTGGCCCGCGCTTACGGATAAAATCAATGCTTGTGAATGATTTATTCGGATGTTCGGGCAGCGGAAGATAGCTGCCGGGGTATATTTCGGCGGCAGGTTCATGTTCAAATAGGCCTAAATATATCGCGGATTCTTCTAAAACGTAATTACGTGATGCATTATAGGCGGCGCTTTTTTCATCGTCAGATTCAAATTCACGGCGTAACATATAATCATCAATATATTTGCGCATATTGGCTGATGTGTTGTCATTGGCATGCATGATCTTCTCAAGCTGCGGGTAATATGTGTTGATATCAATCTGCGCTAAACGATCATCCCAACGGATCAGTTGATGTGATGGTAGCTTATCAAACAAATGCTGATGTTCTGCAAGCCATATGTCGCCATATTCGACCGCTCTTTTATGCGCGGCTTTCAGGTCAAGTCCTTCATCAACCTGAATATTATGGCGGTGCAGTGTGTCAGAGAGCTGGATGACGACATGGTTGAAACGGGGGCTCAGCCAGTCGATAATGGCACCAAATTTTTTGCCCTGCTGCTTGGGGTTTTTGAGCGATATAGCTATGCGCGCTGTATCAAAATCTTGCCAGCCGCCTGAATGGGTGACTTTAACTTTATATGTCGACATGTCTTTTTAACTCCTGTTGTGGTGCGGGTAGATAGTCCCATAAAATTTCAATGTTATTTCTTAATGTGGCTGATAAAACGCTGTGTTTAATGACCATGCAGTGGTTGGCGCCAACCTGCACTGCGACTTTATCTGCGTATGTCAGGCGAATGTAGTTGAGGAACTTATGGGCAGGCAGGCAGCGGTAATGATCTAGCGCGCCGCCTTGCGGTTTGTGGCCTTCTTTGATGGTTGTGCGCATGGTGATGCCTGCGTGTACAAGCTGCGCAATCTTATCCTTAACAAAATCAGGTGAAACGCTGTCATCTGCATTTTCAATATATAGCGTCTTGTCCTCTGCGCCCTCTAAGCTTCGCAAAACATCATCAAGCAATTCTTCATACCATCGTATGCCCTTAAAGTGCACGATCGGGACATGCATTAAATCAACGCCGCCTGTTTCCGTGAACAATATACCTTGACCTGTCAGGTGCAGGATCAGCTTCTTTAGTGTATCTGATGAGGGGTTTTGTACAGTGCCGTTTTCGAACTTAGAAATCACGTTCATGTGCAGGCCTGTGGCGTGCGCAAGCTGCCTCTGGCTTAAAGAGAGCAAGTGTCGCGCGGCGGCAATTTGTCTACCATTAATCAAGATCAAGCCCCTGTAATATCACTGTTTTATTGTTAATTTATTATGTATAACAGGTAATAGTTCACATTTCAAGGTGAATTATATTGATTTTATCGTTTTTGTTATGGTAATCATTATCCGAACAAAAGTTCTCACATATATAAAAGCGTCAAGGTAAGGATTACCTCGGCGCTTTTTTTTCTGTGGCACTGATTGTTCTATGCCGATTTTGGCTTATCGATAACCGCGCAGCTTAGCTCGCACTTAGCGACAAGCCTGCGGCGATCATCTGTGACGCGTATATCCCAAACATGTTTTGTACGGCCAATATGGACGGGGGCGCAATGCGCATGAACGTAACCTTCGCTTGCGGGGCGCAAATGGTTGACAGAAATTTGTGATCCCACGGCGTATTTATGGTCTAAATCAACGCACATTATTGATGCAAAGCTGCCAATGGTTTCTGCTAGGACGCATGTTGCGCCGCCATGTAATATGCCGTGAATTTGATGCGTGCGACGATCTACTGGAAGGCGCGCTGTGATGAAATCATCACCAATTTCTGTGAATTCTAACCCTAAATGATCGAGAATATTATCATGCGTAATTAAAGCGAGCGCATCATCGATAGTGTATTTTTTGTGCCACAACATATTCATTTGACCTTTGTGTATTTTAAATGAAATTAACCGCGTTTCGGTGCATAATAGTAGCGTAAACGCACGGTGCTGTAAACTCGGGGAATAAGGCAGAATTAATGAAAAATACAAGTGAACATTACAATTCTGATGCGTATTTATCGTATTTTAAAGATAAGGTTGGCGGTTTATCTAACTGTAATCGCGCAGAAAAGATTGAAAAATCATTTAAATACGACCAGTTTCATATAGGTGGCGTTGCCGCAACGCAAAAACTGCTTGCGCTGATGGGTGGCGCTCACGGCGATTGTGTGCTTGATGTTGGTTGTGGTTTTGGTGGTGTGGCGCGTTATTTGACGTATAGTGGCGGTTTTAAGGTGTTTGGGCTTGATCTGAGTGCGTCTTATGTTTCTGTGGCGCAAAGTATTGATAAGTGGCTTGGTTTTTCGGATCAAATCAGTTGTGAGCGTCGCGATATTTGTGATCCGCAATTGGGGGTGCGCGATTTTGACTGGGTTGTGTGGTCTCACCTTGGTATGAATATAGAAAATAAAGATCTTGCTTTAATTAATTGTTCTAATGCAATGAAAAAAAGCGGAAAAATAATAATATATGACGTATTGTTAAGTTGTGCTGTGGGGGGTGGTGGCGCCACCTATCCTTTGCCGTGGGCGAGCATGCCGTGCGACAACCATGCTAACGATTTAAAATCCTATAAAAACAGTCTATTAAAGGCAGGGTTTAAAGTAATTTATATAGAAAAATACGATGATATTTTGCCTGAAATCTTAGAAAATGAAGTGCCGTTAGATGTGCCTCCATTCGCAGGTGCAGATTTCCGTGAGTGCTTGGTCAATCTGCGTCAGTTTTTGGCGCAGGGTATCGGCGCGCCATGGTTTATAATTGCTGAAAAAATGTAACTTTTCCTAGACCTTAATCAGGAAAAGACTATTATATCTGACATATAAAAATCTTACTTGCGCGGCGGTGTGTTGCTAGAGGGCAGGGAGATAAAAATGTCAGAAACAAATTCTAATAATGATCCTATCGTAATCGTTAGTGCGAAGCGCAGTGCTATCGCAGGGTTTCAGGGCGGCTTTTCTACGTTAAGCGCTTCGGCGCTCGGCGGCGCGGCGATCAAGGCTGTGAAGGATGAGCTGAGCCTTAATGATGCCGGTGATGTTGATAATGTAATTATGGGCTGCGTCCTGCAAGCAGGCCAAGGGCAAGCGCCAGCGCGTCAGGCTTCCTTCGCGGGCGGCTTTGATGATGATATGCCTTGCGTGACGCTCAATAAAATGTGTGGCTCAGGGCTTCAGGCCGTTATGTATGCACATGATTTAATCAAAGCAGACACACATAAAGCCGTGATAGCGGGCGGCATGGAAAGCATGACCAACGCTCCATATTTGCTTCCTAAGGCACGCGGCGGGATGCGGATGGGGCATGGCGAGGTTTATGACCATATGTTCCTTGATGGGCTCGAGGATGCTTATGAGCGCGGTAAGCTGATGGGCGTGTTTGCCGATGGCTGCGCCGCGCATTATAATTTCAGCCGCGAAGCGCAAGATGAATACGCGCTGACTTCACTTTCCCGTGCCAAAGCGGCCATTGCCTCTGGCGCGTTTAAGAATGAAATCACGCCCGTCACCATACCAACCCGCAAAGGTGATGTTGTGGTAGACACCGATGAGCAGCCCAGCAATGCGATGCCCGACAAAATACCATTGTTAAACCCAGCTTTTGGTAAAGATGGCACTGTGACGGCAGCGAACG
This sequence comes from Micavibrio sp. UBA2705, assembly GCA_002354205.1. Lineage (GTDB taxonomy): Bacteria > Pseudomonadota > Alphaproteobacteria > Micavibrionales > Micavibrionaceae > UBA2705. The sequence goes on from DELD01000062.1 coordinate 12,819, forward strand.
CCAGTTCAATATCTGATGGTGGCGCGGCTTTATTGGTGATGAAGGCCAGTGAGGCAAAAAAACGCGGTTTAACGCCTTTGGTAAAAATACTCGCCCATAGCGTTCATGCACGTGCGCCGCAGTGGTTTACAACTGCCCCTGTGGGGGCAATCCAGAATGTTTTGGATAAAATTGGCTTAAACGCTAACGATATAGATTTATATGAAATTAACGAAGCTTTCGCTGTTGTCACTATGGCGGCAATGCGAGAGTTTGATTTATCGCATGACAAAGTGAATATACGTGGTGGCGCTTGTGCCCTTGGTCATCCTATCGGTGCTTCAGGCGCGCGTATTTTGGTAACGCTGATCCACGCTTTGAAAGATAAGGGCTTAAAGACGGGCATAGCCTCTTTATGTATTGGTGGCGGCGAAGCCGTAGCCTTGGCTGTTGAAAACTGGGAGGAGTAATTGAGATGATCCTTACCGAAGAGCAAATTATGATCCGCGATATGGCGCGTAATTTTGCCCGCGAACGCATCGCGCCAGAGGCCGCCAAGCGCGCAGAAGAAAAAATATTTCCAAAGGCAGAGCTTCTCGCTCTCGCTGAACTTGGCATATTGGGTATGTTAATGCCTGAAGAATATGGCGGCAGTGATACGGGGTATTTATCCTATGTACTGGCGATGGAAGAAGTTGCCGCCGCTGATGGTGCGCTTTCAACTATCCTCAGTGTAAATAGCTGCCCTGTTTCAACGGCAATTTTAAGCTATGCGTCACAGGCGCAAAAACAGGATTGGCTGCCGAAATTAACATCAGGGGAATGGATTGGCGCTTTTGCCCTTACGGAGCCTGATGCAGGGTCTGACGCATCAGCCATTCGCACACGCGCTACGCGCGAGGGCACTGATTATATTTTAAACGGAACGAAGCAATTTATCACGTCAGGCAAGCACGGCAATGTCGCGCTTGTTTTTGCGATTACTGACCCTGATGCGGGTAAGCGCGGCCTGTCTTGCTTCGCTGTGCCAACGGATAGCACAGGGTATAAGGTTGCGAGGGTCGAAGATAAAATGGGGCAGCAATCATCTGATACCTGTCAGATTATTTTGGAAGATTTACGCCTCTCAGAAACATACCGCATTGGCGCGGAAGGGGATGGTTATAAAATTGCCCTCGCCAATTTAGAAGGTGGCCGCCTTGGTATCGCAGCGCAATCTGTTGGTATGGCACGCGCGGCATACGCGCAAGCGCTGAGCTACGCGCAGGAGCGCAAAAGCTTCGGTAAATCACTCCTCGATCATCAGGCATTGGCGTTCCGTTTGGCGGATATGGCGACGAAAATAGAAGTCGCGCGCCAAATGCTTCATCATGCGGCGGCTTTGCGTGATGCGGGGCAGCCTTGTAAGAAAGAAGCCTGCATGGCGAAATTATTTGCATCAGAAATGGCCGAAGAAGTCGCACGCGAAGCGCTGCAGATTTTCGGTGGCTATGGTTATTTAAGTGAATACCCGATTGAGCGTATTTACCGCGATGTGCGTGTATGCAGCATTTATGAAGGGACAAGCGATATTCAGCGCATTGTCATTGGCCGTGAAATTTTAAAGGAGTCAGAAGATGCAGCTTAAAGGTGCGGTAGCAATTGTCACAGGCGGGACGGGAGGTATCGGCGCGGCTTGCGTGGATTATCTGGTCGATAACGGTTGTAAGGTTGCGGCGTGGGATATTCATGTGGATGAGGTAGCGCTGCGCGCTGAGGTGTCATATACGGCCTGTGATATCACCGATGAAGGCAGTGTTATGGAGGCATTGAACGCCTGTAAATCCAAATTCGGCGTGCCGAGCATTTTGGTTCACTGCGCGGGCATATTGGGCGGTGAGCGCGTTTTAGGGCGTGAAGGCGTGGCGTCGCTTGAAACATTTCAGCGCATTATCAATGTTAATTTGTCAGGCACGTTTAATGTGCTGCGCCTTGTCGCTGCCGAAATGGCCGCGCGCGAAGCGGATAGCGCCACAGGTGAACGCGGTGTAATTATCAATACAGGGTCAATTGCGGCGTATGAGGGTCAAATTGGGCAGGCGGCATATGCGGCGTCCAAAGGCGGCGTCACATCAATGACTTTACCGATAGCGCGCGAACTTGCCCGCAGCGGTATTCGTGTGATGACCATTGCCCCTGGCGCAGTCGAAACGCCAATGATGGAGAACGTACCGCAAGAATATCAAGATGCAATTACGGCCAATATTCCATTCCCAAGTCGCTTTGCGAAGGCCGAAGAGTTTGCCATGCTCGCGGGGCATATTGTTGAAAACCCAATGTTAAACGGCGAAACCATTCGTCTGGATGGCGCGGCGCGTCTTCCTGCAAAATAGGAGCAATTAAAAATGAGTACTTCACAGGGTAAGAAAATGCGCAGCTTGCTGCAAACGGAAAAGCCTCTGCAAATTGTCGGCGCGATTAATGCCTATAGCGCGTTGTTAGCGCGTGATGCAGGGCATAAAGCGATCTACCTTTCAGGGGCAGGGGTTGCCAATGCATCTTTCGGTCTGCCTGATCTGGGCATGACCAATTTAACGGATGTCTGCGAAGATGCGCGGCGCATTACCGGCGCGGTTGATTTGCCGCTTCTGGTGGATATTGACGTTGGCTGGGGCAATGCGTTTAACATCGCCCGTACGGTTAAGGAGATGACCAATGCGGGCGTTGCTGCCGTCCATATGGAAGACCAGATTGCCGCGAAACGCTGTGGTCACCGCCCGAATAAGGAATTGGTCAGCAAAGAGGAAATGGGCGACCGTATTAAGGCAGCTGTAGATGCGAAGACAGATGCTGATTTCATTGTCATGGCGCGCTGTGATGCTTTGGCGGTTGAGGGCTTTGATGCTGCGGTAGAGCGCAGCGCGTATTACGCCGAATGCGGCGCGGACGCGATATTTGCCGAAGCAATGACCGATTTGGCGCATTACCGCATCATTAAAGATGCAGTTGGCGTTCCGCTGCTTGCGAATATCACAGAATTTGGCAAAACGGATTTATATAGCGCCGCGCAGCTTGGCGATAATGGCGTTGATATGGCGCTGTATCCATTAAGCGCTTTTCGCGCTATGAGCAAAGCCGCGCTTGATGTTTATAGCGCGATTAAAACAGAAGGCACGCAAAAAGGCTGCATTGATAATATGCAAACCCGCGCGGAGCTTTATGAGCACTTAAACTATATGGATTATGAACAGCAATTAGACCGCCTTCATAATGCCAAGAATAGATAGATATAAATAAACAGATAGGGAGAAAATAAAATGACAGCAAATGCACAAGTGAAAAAACCATCAGGGCTTGCGGGTATTGTTGCCGGATCAACCACTATTTCGGCGGCGGGCGGCGCACATAATTTAGAATATCGTGGCTACAGTATCTATGACCTTGCCGAAAAGGCTGAGTTTGAAGAAGTCGCTTATTTATTGTTAAAAGGTGATTTGGCTAATGCGGCAGAGCTGAGCGCTTACCGCGCGCGCTTAAAGTCATTGCGTGATTTACCAGATGCACTTAAAAAATCATTAGAACTTATCCCTAAAGACGCGCACCCGATGGATGTATTGCGCAGCGCGACATCTATATTAGGAAATATTGAGCAAGAAGGTGCAGACCGCAGCCAAGAAGATGTGGCCGACAGCCTGCTTGCTAAATATCCTGCAATGATGATGTATTGGTGGCATTACGCGCAAAGCGGCAAACGCATTGATTGCACAAGCGACACGGATAGTATGGCAGCGCATGTTCTGACGCTATTGCACCAAAAAGCGCCTTCAGCGCTCCATGAACGCGCCATTAACGTGTCACTCATTCTTTATGCGGAGCATGAATTTAACGCCTCCACTTTTACCGCGCGGACCATTGCCTCGACATTATCTGATTTTTATTCCGCTGTTGGCGGCGGCATTGGGGCGCTGCGCGGGCATTTACATGGCGGCGCAAACGAAGCCGCGATGGATTTAATCGCGCAGTTTTCTTCCGCCGAAGAAGCTGAAACCGCGATCCACCGTATGCTGAAAAACAAAGATCTTATCATGGGGTTTGGTCACCGCGTTTATACCGAGGCCGACCCACGTAACCGCGTGATTAAAGAATGGTCGCGCAAATTATCAGAAGAATCTGGCGACATGACCATGTTTGATGTGTCTGAGCGCATTGAAAACATTATGTGGGATGAAAAACACTTATTCCCGAATTTAGATTTTTATAGTGCATCCGTTTATAATCTTTTGGGCATTCCAACGCCTCTATTTACGCCGTTATTTGTTATGTCCCGTATTACGGGCTGGGCGGCGCATATATTTGAACAGCGCGCGAATAATAAGCTTATTCGCCCATCGGCTGATTATCTCGGTCCTGTCAACTTAACATTCAAACCTGTGAACGAAAGATAAAAGATATGCAACATTCCGCAAATACAGATTTAAATGAACGCCCTGAATATGACGGCGTTATTCAGGATATCGTAAATTACGTTTATGACTTCAAAATTGATAGCGCCAAAACTTATGAAACCGCGCGTTATTGTTTGATGGATACGTTGGGCTGTGGCATTTTGGCGCTAAGCTTTAAAGCCTGCACCAAATTAATGGGCCCTTTAGTTCCGGGGACTGTTGTGCCAATGGGCGTGCGCGTGCCGGGTACGAATTACAAAATGGACCCGATCAAGTCGGCCTTTGATATTGGCGCGATGATCCGCTGGCTTGATTATAATGATACATGGCTTGCCGCTGAATGGGGGCATCCATCTGATAATCTCGGCGCAATTTTGGCGGTAGCTGATTACGTCAGTCAGCAAAAAGAAGCGCGGGGCGAGCGTGGCTTGGAAGTCAAAGGTGTATTAACGGCAATGATTAAAGCGCATGAAATCCAAGGCTGCATTGCATTAGAAAACAGTTTTAACCGTGTTGGTCTTGATCATGTTGTTTTGGTTAAAGTCGCATCAACGGCTGTTGTTATCCAAATGCTTGGCGGTGATAAACAGCAGGCTTTGGATGCGGTATCCCATGCTTGGCTTGATGGGCAGTCTCTACGCACTTACCGCCATGCGCCAAATGCAGGGTCTCGTAAAAGCTGGGCTGCGGGTGATGCTACAAGCCGCGCTGTGCGCCTGTCGATGATGGTTCTAGCTGGTGAAATGGGCTACCCAAGCGCGCTCACGGCCAAAACATGGGGCTTTTATGATGTGTTGTTTAAGGGCAATGAATTTAAGTTTCAGCGCGATTATGGTCATTATGTGATGGATAATGTGCTGTTTAAAATTTCATACCCTGCGGAATATCACTCACAAACCGCTGTGGAATGTGCAGTTGCCCTGCATGATCAGGTCAAAGATCGCCTTGATGATATTGAAAAAGTCGTTCTGACTACACATGAGGCAGCGGTGCGGATTATTTCAAAATCAGGCCCGCTGCATAACCCAGCGGATCGTGATCACTGCCTACAGTACATGGTCGCAGTGCCGCTAATGACCGGCACATTAACCGCAGACCATTACGAAGATGATTTCGCGGCGAACCCGATGATTGATAAATTGCGTGAAAAAATGGTTGTGCAGGAAGATCTTGGTTACAGTAAAGATTATCATGACCCTGATAAGCGTGCCTTTACCAATGCAATTGAGGTGCACTTCAAAGATGGAACGAAAACGGAGCGTGTGGAAGTGGAATTCCCCATCGGGCATCCAAACCGCCGCGCTGAAGGTATTCCTGTATTGGAAGCCAAGTTCAAAAATAACTTAGAAACCCATTATAACGCTGAGACAACAGCGAAGATTATTGATTTATGCAATAACCAAGCGGCACTGGAAGCAACGCCAGTAACCGCCTTTATGGGGTTGCTGGTTAAAGATGATCAAGTTTAAACGGAAATGTAGATAGAGAGGCTATTTCTATAGCTTCTCTATCAAGTTAATGACGATATCGAGGACAATTAAAATAACGATATACCACTCAACGTGATAGGTGTTGCGTTCTTGTAAGACGCTAAACATCGTGTCGGCGGTGCGATGGATTAGCTCTAATTTATGGCTGATGCCTTTATGGCGCTCTGGAATCTCAAATTCATCTTCTAATTTAACGTGCAAGGTTTCAAGCTCTGGGTGATCCCATAATAGCTCTGGTTTGCCTTCAATTTCGACATGCGCAATCATTTTACGTTCGATGGAAAGCACAAGACCGATATGCTTAAGCAGCGCTTTTGACCAACGGCTTTTGACTTTACCTTTCTGCAACTCAGTAGCAAGTGGTTCGATGCGGTCGAAAATATCTGTGATGCTAGATTCGTAGTGTTCAAGCACCGCGCCTTTTGCAACGACTTCTGCGATAAGCTGCAGGCGTTCCAAATCCCATTTTTTGATTGAAAAGTTATGTGCTTTTGCAGATTCAGGGGCTTCACTATCAACGTCTATGTGTATTTCTTCAAAAGTCGGTGTGTCATAAGGGGCGGTGGTAAACTCTTTAATTTGCGCTAAAAAACTCTGGGTTTCCAAGTCATCTAGGCCAAAGAGCACAGCAGCGCCATAACGGAACATCACGGCATAACCGTTACTGCCGGCGCGAATAACAAGCGGCGATACGGCGAGGCTGCCTGTTTTTTCAAAATCTTTTAAGTTAAGGCGCTGGCCAACAAAATAGGCGCGGACAAGCAGGGGCGTTTTTGTGTCGAGTTGAATCTCACTCATCTGTGTTCTCATATAATATGGTTAATAATGAGAGTCTTATACGCCTATATTTGAAAAAAAACTAGCTTTTTATGCGCCGCTATAATTCATAGCGTTTAAGGCGCTGCGCGGTTGCTGGTTTTTGTGCGGTAAGCGTTGCGCGTAGCGGCGGTGGGTGGCCTTCAATGGTTTTGTTGATGTCATCAGGGTCTAAATATTCACGCAGGCTGACCCCCGGTTTCCATTCTGTGGCGCGCTGTTCTTCAGGCGTTGTTTGGTGAAGGTCAATAAGCTTCACATCGCAAAAGCCGATTTTCTCAAGCCATGTTTGCAGCGTTGCAACGCTTGGTAAAAACCAGACATTATTCATCCGCGCATAGCGCCCAGGAGGCATAAACGCCATGCCGTCTTCGCCTTCGACGACTAATGTTTCAATGACAAGCTCGCCGCCAGCGCGCAGTGCTTCGTAAAGCTCGTTAATGTGATCAAGCGGCCCCCTGCGGTGATATAAAACGCCCATCGAAAAGACGCTGTCGAAATTCTCTAATTTGGCGGGTATATCTTCCATTTTAAGCGGGAAGACCACATGGCTGTAATCTTGAATTAAATGGTTAATGGCGAAAAACTGCATCACGGATATTAGGGCAGGGTCAACGCCGATAATTTGCCGCGCGCCTGCGCCGCGCATCCGCCAGCCAAAATAACCATTATTACTACCAACATCTAACACAGAGCGGTTTTTCAGTGATGTGATTTTGTCTTTGATGCGGTTCCACTTCATATGGCACTGCCATTCTGCGTCTATGGTGATGTCACCAATTGTAAACGGGCCTTTGCGCCACGGCATTAAATGGCGTAGCGCCGCGGTGATTTTTTGTTGTTCGTTATAGGTCAAATTACCGTCAATAATCACGTTATCTTCGGTTAGTCTATGGGATAGCGGCTTGAGCGCGGGTAGATCATCTAAAAAGCCGAGCATGATCGGCAAATTGCCATCATTCATGGCGGCAACCGTGCTTAATACGGTTTCACGCCATTTTGGGCAGTCAATTTGTAGCAAATAAGGTTCATAAAGCGCGGCTAAATTTTCTTGCGGGTTCATTACGCGGGGCTCGTATGTTTAAAAGGTTTTTGTTAGATCTCTTTTTTAAAGACAAATTTTAAGATGTCTACCTTTATCATCAGCAGAGAAGGGATCAGTAGCAAAATAACAAAAGTGGCAAAAATGATACCCGTTGCGAGTGAGATAACCATCGGAATCAAGAACTGCGCCTGCATTGATGTTTCAAGCAGCATGGGCAGCAGCCCTAAGCTGGTGGTTAGCGTCGTTAGCAAAATCGGCCTAAAGCGGCGCTTAATCGCGGCGATGGTGCTGTCATACATATTTAGCCCTTCTTCGCGTTGACGGTTCAAATAATCCATCAAGACGACGCTGTCATTCACGACAACCCCAGTTAGCGCAACAATGCCGAACATGGAAATAAACGTTAAATCGTGACCAAGCAAATAATGCCCCCATGCTGCGCCAATTACGCCAAATGGTATTGCCATCATAATAACAATAGGCTGAGCGTAGCTTTTTAATTGCGAGCCAAGCAAGACATAGATGATTAAAAGGGCAATCATCATGTTGCGCATTAGGCTTTCCATGTCTTCTTTCTGATCACGGCTTTCGCCTTCAAAGCTATAATGCAGCCCCATATATTTGTTTTGGAGGGCTGGTAAGACGGTTTTTTGCAATTCGCCAATCACTGCATTTGGCGTAATGACGCTGTAATCAACGTCACCAGTAACGCTGACAATTTGGCGGCCATTTACAGTATGGATAGATGAGTAGCCGATTTGTTCTTTAATATCGGCAATGCTTGAAAGCGGTACTTCAGAGCCGTTTGGTAGCCTGATACGGGCTTGCGAGAGAGTCTCGAGGCTTTCACGCTCAGCTTTGGGGTAGCGCACATAGACAATCACTTCTGAGCGTCCACGTTGGAAGCGTTCGGCTTCATGGCCAAAAAATGCCGCGCGCAATTGTGCGCCGAGTGCCGCGGGGGTGAGGCCAACCGCGTAGCCTTCTTTATTTAAGGCGAAGACGTATTCGGTTTTACCTTCTTCATGGGTGTCGGATACTTCCTTTGTGCCTTCAATGCGTTTGATGATCTCTTTAAGTTCCTCAGCTGCGGCATTAAGCGTGGCTTCTTCAGGGTGAGAAAGCTCAACTTCAATATCAGCTTCTTCGCCGATGAGTGAACTTTGAAATTCGAGTTTTTCTATGTTAGGCAGGTCGATGACGCGTTTACGGATCATGCTTTCAATTTGCGCCGCAGAAACGCTGCGGAAATCAGAAGGGACAAGCTGTATAACGATCTGGCCTAAATGTGATGCGTTTGAGTTGCGTCCTGCTGTTCCGGGCGGCCCTACAGTCGTTGATGTTTGCCCAATGCTCACAGAGATGCTTTGATAGACAGCGCCGTCTGTTTCAATTTCTTTTTGTACGTTTTGTGCTTCTTGTTCAATTTTCGTGACGGTCGTTTTGGTCACGTCAAACGGTGTGCCAATTGGCATATTAACGGTGATCGTCACTTGGTCGCCTTCAATTTGCGGGAAGAAAATGAAGCGCATTGCACCAGATTGAAACATGCCAACAGTAATGATGGCAAAAGCGAGGAATACGGCGACAGTTGCATAGCGCCACGCCATACAAAAACGTGCGACAGGGACGATTATGTTGTCAATAACATGCTCTAGCCCATGTGCGAAATAACGACGCATAAGTTTAATGGGCCCCGCATTCCATTTTGTTGGCGCTGATAAATGGGCGGGTAATATAAAGAACGCCTCCATTAGCGAAATTGCAAGAATAGGGATCACGACCACGGGAATAACGGAGATAATCTGCCCTAAAATACCGGTGCTGAACAGTAAAGGTGCAAAGGCGGCGATAGTCGTTGATACGCCAATGGTTACTGGGGCGTAAACTTTACGCACGCCGTTAAGAAAAGCTTGCGGGTTATCTGGGTGGCGATCTTGTTCATCAAAGATGCTTTCTCCTGTCACAATGGCATCGTCAACAACAATACCGAGAACAACGATAAGCGCGAAGAGTGAGACCATGTTAAGGCTGTAGCCCAGAAAATGAATAATCATTAAGCCGCCCATGAAAGAAACAGGGATGGCAATGCTCGTCCAAAAGGCAAGCTTCAGGTCTAGAAATAGTAACAACACCAAAAAGACAAGAGCAAAGCCCAGTACGGCATTACGCATCATTAAGTTAATACGGTCACGCAATGTGACGGTTTCATCTTTTTGTAGGGATAGGGATAGCCCCTTTGGCAAAGTGACATTGGTAAGGTATTCATTCACCACATTCGCCACGGCGATTGTATCTTCGGTTTCACTACGCGAGACATCAATAAAGGCCGCGCGTTCACCGTTAAAACGGCTAATTAAATTGGTGTCTTCAAAACCATCAATCACAGTGCCAATATCGCTAATGCGCAAAACTGTGCCATCAGGCAGCTTGCGCAGCGGTATAGCGGCGAAGTCTTTGCCGTGATAACGCTGTTCTTGTACGCGGATCAGTATTTCACCTTGCGCAGATTCGATTGTCCCTGCTGGAATGTCTGATGAGAATGCTTGCACAGCATTGCTGACATCTTCTAAGCTTATCCCATATTCACGCAAAGCATTCTCGGATATTTCGATGGATATCTGATAATCGCGAATGCCGCGTAAATTGGTTTTTGCCACGCCCGGTAATTGGCGTAATTCATCTTCAATGCTTTCTGCCCAGTATTTAATCGTGCCTTCTTCTGTATCGCCGTAAATGGCAAGCGTCATCACCAACGGCGTTGGTTTGACTTTTGATATAATCGGGCGCTCCGCATTATTTGGCGGGAAGTCAGATAAGCTGCTGACATTGGTTTCAACTTCGTTGTAAACGTCATCGGCATTGGCGAAATCTTCAAGTTCAACGCTGATAAGGCCATAACCTTCAGAGGCGCTCGCCGATATACGTTTTACACCATCAATACCAATAAGCGTTTCTTCGACGCGGTTGGTGATGGAATCTGCAACTTCATAAGGTGTGGCGCCAGGGTAAATGACGCTAATTGTAATCAATTTAGGGTCAATAGACGGGAAAGTTTCTGTGCGCATGTTACTGATCGCGAACAAGCCGCCGACCAAAAACAGCATCATCAGAATATTCGCCGCAACATGGTTGTTTGCGAACCAGCTAATAAGCCCTTTTGATTCAGGAGATGAAGAAGGTTTACTCATCTGTGCCACCTTGGTTTTCTGGCTGTGTTAGCCTAACTTTTGCGCCATCAATTGCGCCGGAAAGCTTGCTTGTGACTATATTTAATGTGCCGCCAAGGCCGCGCACAGCGATGGTGCTACCGTTATTGTGAATAATCTCTGGGGTGTAGCTTTTAAGGGTCATTTCAGGTGTTAATGCCAAGATTTTTCCATCTTTTTGTAGCGC
>DELD01000005.1 GCA_002354205.1 Micavibrio sp. UBA2705
GTGCCGCATACATCAACAAACGCACTTGCTGGTACGGCGACGCTTGGCGTCAATGTGCAAGTTGTAACGGCTGTCGTTCTGGATACGCCAGTTGACCTCGACTTTGGTCGTATAGCGATTACACTAGCTCCGCTATCTGGTGTGCACGTACTTACGCCATCAAACACAGTTGCGACAAACGTAACAGGTGGTTCTGTGGTTGTTCCAGGGTCAAATGGTAGCTTCCAGATCTCAAGTGGTCAAGGCGCGGGTAATGTGCAAATTACAGCGGGCGCTGCAGTGTCTTATGATGGTGGTGATATTGTTCTTAACCGTATCACACTTGGCGGCGCTGGTATGTCAGCACCTGTCACTGTTGCGGCTGGCGGCACGGCGACGGGCTCATTTTCCGGTGGTAATGCGAACGTCAATGTTGGCGGTCAGTTAGCGTTCTCTGGTACACCAGCAAATGGTGATTATAACACTGGCGATATTTCTATCACAATCGTTGATCTTCCATAAAGTTTATAGATTAAGATTTTGAAAAACCCACCGAAAGGTGGGTTTTTTATTGGGAAGATGTTTGACATGGGTGGCGGGCGTTATATAGTGAAAATGATTTTCATTTAAGGATGTGGCTTTGGATACAAAACAAGCTTTGATGGTCTGCGTTTCTGTGGGCGCCGTTTTGGCGTTTCCCAAACCAATGGCATTAGCGGCACCAACGATTAGCTGTTCACGTGATATTTCTTTTGGGCGCCTCGCGCCAAATTGCAGTGGCAGCATCACGGTGCGGGCGACGGCGGGTAGCGGTACAATAAATAGTGGTTGCCATAGCTTAATTGCTGGCGTTATTCAGCCTGCCATCTGCACGGTGGCGACGACGATTGGCGTTGCAACGCAGGATGTGCGGGTGACATTTACGCGTGGTAACTTGCCATTTAGTAATACGGGCGGCTTTGGTCAGGTCACATATGACCAATATTTAATTCAGACGGCGGGGGGGTCGCAGTTAAACACGCATACATTTTCGGCGGCGCTTTTAAATCCGTCGCATGTTTTTCGCCTTGGTGGCCGCCTGCGATTTAATGATAATGAGCCGTCAGGTACATATAATGGATCAATTCAAGTTATTGTGGTGTCAATACCATAAATTTAAGGGAGAATAAAATGTCCAATTTTACAAAAATATGCACGGTTATGGTGTTGGCAATGTTTGTGCTCGTGGTCTCTTTTCCGGCTTACGCGGTGCGTGTTGTGCCGCCGCGCGTGGTGATGCAGTCGGGCGATAAGGTTGCTTATGTTTATGTTAACAATGATGGTGTCAAGGCGGAGACATATCGTTTTAGCTGGATGGATATTGCGATGAGCAAAGACGGTGAAGTGATAAATTTAAGCAAGTTTAAGGATAAATCTGTTCCTGCTTATCGCCCTGCAAGCCCTCATATTCGTTTTTCGCCGCGCCAAACGACTGTTTTGCCAGGGCAAACGCAGCGTATAACGCTTTTCATGCGCCGCGCGCCTGATTTGGCTGATGGTGAATATCGCAGCCATTTTTTAGTGCAGCGTATGCCTGATACTGTGAAAGATTCAGAAAATAAGCAGGGCGACGCGGATGGTACAAAGGTAGGGGTGAACTTCTTGGTCTCGCGCTCATTTCCTGTATATGTGATGAATGGGAATGTGCAGGGTGCGCTGTCTGTTGATGGTGCACGCTTTGTTTATGGTGATAAAGCTGGCGGCCCTGACAATAAAAAGCCTTATTTTGCGGAGGTTTCGCTTTCCAAGACAGGTAACCGCAGTATGCTTGGTAATATCTCTGTGTTATGTGGTGAGGAACCTATTCATGTTTCCCCTAAAATTATTTCTTTATATGCGGAAGTTGACGCGAATAAAGAGCGTGTTCTGCTTGATGAGCGCAAAGCCAAGTCTTGTAGTGCGCCTCACGCAGTGGTTACAGCACATCCTGATGATTTGGCGGCTGGTACCGTTTGGGGCGACACCCCTGTAAGGCCTTAACGAGCCTGTAAATCTCAACCTTCTAAACCCCTGTATCTACAGGGGTTTTTTAGTATGGGGATAAGTTTAACTTTTTCTTAATGGTTTCCATTTGTTGTTGCGAATCATTGTATAGTTGTAGTGGGTTATTCTGCTAATTTTCTAAGGCTCTGTTCTGAGCAATGAATCATAATGGCAATTTTTTAAAGCGGACGCTGTGCGCAACTCTTGCGTGTGCCGTTTTTCTGGGGTGTTTTGTGCCCTCTATTCGCGCCGAGGTAATTGGTGCGGAGGATGCTTTTGATCTTATTCTTGAGGTTAAGCATAACAGAAAGACGTTGTCCAAAGCGGTGATTGGTCTGGAGAAAGACGGTAAGTACTTTCTTCCTGTGCTTGATCTTGCGCGCTTGTTTGATTTTGCGGCTGAGTATGATGCAGCGGCAGGCTCTGTCTCTGGGTTCTTCCTGACAGAGGATAATACTTATGTTCTGAATATAAAAGAACGCACATATAGCTTAAAAGGTGAGACGCAGAGTTTTTCCGAAGGGCAGGCTTATGTCCTTGAACAGAAATATGGGGTTAGCGAGGTGTATATATCACCTCAGCTCATGAATGAGCTTTGGCCAGTTTCTATTGATTTTGATAATCTTCTTCAAATTATAAATGTAACATCTGTCGGTAAATTGCCATACCAAGTTCAGGCAGACCGTGAACGTAAACGTGATTTGCGCTTAGGCGCTTTGGCTGCTGCAGAATCTGTTGAAAATGAATATCAAGAAACAAACCTTGTTGTTAAAAATAAGCCGAAAATGTTTTCGCTGCCGGCTTTAAGCGTAAGTACATCGGCGCAATGGAGCCAGAAGGACGGGACTCATCGGGAAAGTGCTTCAGTTCTTGGTCGCAACGATTTGTTCAACGGTGAAGTTGATTACAATGTGCGTGCGCAAATGACTAATGACGAAGCAGGTGATAAAGGTCTGCAAGATGTGCGTTTTCGCTACACAAAGCGTGCTTATGAAGACGATGACCTGCCTTTTAATTTAAAGCTATTACAATTAGGCGATATTAGCACCAAAACTGCGCGGCTGGCGCAGGGTAGTGTGCAAGGACGGGGCGTTCTTGTTACGAATGCATCACATAAAAATAAAATTAATTTTGATTCGTTAACAGTTGAGGGCGTGGCTGAAGCAGGATGGGAAGCCGAGCTGTACCGTAACAACCAGTTAATAGGCTATCAAGTTGTTAGTGATACAGGCGAATATCGTTTTGATGATGTGCAGCTAAATTATAACAGAACAGCGATTAAGGTTGTTTTATATGGTCCGCAAGGGCAAGTCGAAGAACGTGAGGAAATATATAATATTTCTCGCGATATGTTGCGTCCTGGAGAGGTTGTGTATGAAGTCGGTTTGCTTGATTCTGAACATGATCTGATTCCTGTTGGGGAAGAAGAAATTGCCCGTGAATCTGGTTTTGCCAAAAATGCCAGTATGGAATATGGCATTAATTCTAACCTCACGGCTTTTGGTACATTGTCTGACTTGCCTACAGAGTCTGGCGGGCAGCGTTTCGGCTCTTTGGGCTTGAAGTTCTCCTTATTTGATACGTTGGGGGCGGTTGAGGCTTATCGCAGCCTTGATGGTGGGAGTGCGGTTGACTTTAATTTTTCACGTGCATTGTTTGGTACAAATCTTAACTTCCGAGCATCTTTATTAAATGATTTTGAAAGTAATGTCGTTGGTTATGGTGACAATGCCGATGAGTTGAGGTTACGTGCGAATGCAAACCGTTCATTCCGGTTGCCATTTGGTTCTTTGGGACTCCAGTTAGGGCTTAACTATGACCGCCAAACAGATGGTGGGACACAGACGGATTTTGACACGGGTCAAAATTTAGCCATTAATAAATTAAGGTTCTCGCATAACACTTCATCTAGCTTTAACCAAAACGGCCATCAATCAACGCGTGGACGTTTTAATATGAATTATAACCATAGTTTGGATTGGCGCTTCAGAACGACGTTTGATTATAAGTTATATCCATTTACTGAATTAGAGAAAATGCGTGCTGAGCTGCGTTATAAAAATGAAAGTGGCCTTACCGCAGCTTTGGATACAGAATATCAGCTACAGACGAAAGGTAAGAGGCTTGGTGCGCAGCTTGGCTATGATTTTGGTACATTTGACAGTTCAATTGACCTTGATTGGCAAAGTGAAACGGGTGTCCGCGCGTTATTGAGAACGCGTTTCTCTTTGGCTCCATATGGGGTTGATGGCAAATATATTCACGACAGTCGAAGCCTTGTAAATAATTCTGCCCTGCATGGACGGGTTTTTTACGATAATGATGATAATGGTATTTTTACTCAGGGTGATGAACTTGCGCCTGATGCTTTTGTCAAAATTGATCGCTCCCGTGGTAAGCCTTCCAATGCTAATGATGGTGTTACAACGTATATTGGGCCACAAAAGCTTGAATACGAAACTGTAGAGATCGACTTGGCGAGCGTCGAAAATCCGTATGTGATAGCAAATCAACAAGAGTTTAAAACGATCCTGCGTCCAGGCACAGCGCAGCAATTTGACTTCCCAATTATTCAGACAGGTATTGTTGAAGGCGTGGTTTATGACCATGAAGGCTCTATACCATCTATTGGTATCCAACTCGTCAATAAAAACAACGAGATTGTTGAGACCACCAAAACAGCATTTGACGGATATTACAGTTTTGAATATATCCGCCCAGGGGACTATATCGTTCAAGTCGACCCTGCAATCACACAAATTTCCATCCCACCGAGATCCGTTTCGGTGACTTCCGAAGACCTATTCCAATTTGGGATAGACCTTTCAACTCTAGAGCAGGCTGCGGAAGCAGCATGTGTTGAATCTGCAAATGAAGGCAGAGTAACCCAAAATTGCCAAAATGCGGGTTCAACATTATTAGCTGGGATTGAAAAGCCAGCTCTAGGTCCAACTGGCGAGGATACATCCGGTATCCGAGCTGTCCTAAATAGCGGAGGCACATCCGGTGCCCGAGTTAGCCAAGTTCGGATCGGGGAGTATACAGACAAAATACGTATTGTTCTGGATCTCTCCGCTCCGACGGCTATCCGCGTGTGGGAACAGTCTGACCGCAAGCAGGTTAGCATTGATATTCAAGACGTTGCATGGGGTGCAATGCAGAGCTGGGTAAGCAAAAACCCACATCTTCTTAAAGACTTTAAAGTGTCGCCTTTGGGCCAAAATGGCGCAACGATCACCATTAATGCGCTGCATAAAATTGAAGTCGCAGAAAAAATGATGCTGACACCAAATGGTAAAAACTTCTACCGTTTCTATATTGATTTCAAACAATGCGCGAATGGCTGTAAATAAGGGCCATACGCTTGAGATTCTCCAAAATCTAGGCATGAATTTTTAACCGAAACGCACTGTTCGGAAAAATTTTTCTTGCACTATTATGTGTTAGCGTGTTAATACAGTGATACAAATTTACAGAGAGGTGCATATGAGCGCGGTAAGAGTTTTAAAGACAGAAAATGACAGCCTATATGATGCGGTCATGGCATTACAAAGCGTAGAAGAATGTCAGGCTTTTTTGAGCGATTTATGCACTCCCGCTGAACTTGAAGCGTTTCAAGAACGTTGGAACATTGTGAAAATGCTTGATCAGGGCGACAAATCATACCGCCAAATCAGCGCCATGACAGGGGCGAGCACCACGACGATAGGCCGCGTGGCGCGTTTTCTGCAGCAGGAAAGCAATAAAGGTTACAAACTCATTTTAAAACGCATGAGAGGATAATTGAAACCATGTCTGTATCAAATCAAGCCAATGATAATCGCCTGTTTCAGGTTGTTTTGCCGAAACAAACACGCCTGCGTGATGCATTTGCACCGATATTACAAAATGCTGGCTTTGCTTTTGATAAAGAGAAATCACGCCACGCCTATGGTGCATGTCGTGATCTGCGCGGTAATGGCGCTGATTTTGATGCATCGCTGCGTAAGCCAGAAGATGCGCTGCGGAAGCTCAGCGACAACAAAGCAGATATGGCGATACTCGGCGCGGATAAGTTTATCGAAGCGCGCGCGAAAGCCGAGATCGAGGGTAATGGTGCGTCGTTCAAACTTGACGCTGTGATGGATTTTAATTGCGCTGCATGTTCCATGTATATCGCTGCCGCGCAAGTGAGCGCGATAACCTGCGCTGCGGACCTTGAAAACAAACGCATCGCGACATCATTTCCTTATAGCCTGCAGGCATGGCTTGCAGAGCAAGGCGTGAGCAATGTTGAAATCATTAAATGTGATGGTGATACCGAAGATGAAATCCGTGATGGCAGTGCCGATGCGATTTTTGAAATTGTTGATAGTGGGCAGTCTTTAATTGATAATGGCCTAGAGAAGAAAATTTGGGCTTATGATATTAACGCCGTCCTCGTCGCCCGCCGTGATTTAAACCTCTCCCCAAACGCTGAAGCCGCCAAAACATTCATGAACCGTTTACAGACACCTAAAGTTAGTGTCGTCCCAGAATGCACGCCTTTACGTATTGGTGTGGCGGAGCCTTGTTATGCCTGAACACGCAGATAAATAAAAAACCGCATAACAAAGGTTATGCGGTTTTTTGTATTTATGATTTATGGGCAGGCTATATTAGGCCGAGTTTTTTCAAACCCCACATTGTGCGCAGGCTGAGTTTTGACATGCTTTTTAGGCGTGTTTCTTCTTCGCCTGAAAGTGGGTTGCCATCGGGACTGCGCTGTTTTGCGGTTTTGCGTTCAATTTCATCGCGGATTTGCGCAGGGCTTGGGCGGTCTTCGGGGTATGCTTCACGCAAGGGCTTGTTTTTTGCCACCATATAGGCCATGCGATCCCGCGTTGATTTGCGGTTAAACAAGGTCATGAAATTATCACGTTCAAGCTGCAAAATGCGCGCTTCTGTAAGCGGCAAGGCGTTATTGACTTCAATGCGGCCATCGGCACGTTCATCAATGAGTGCTTTATACGCGGCGCTGTCGCCTGCAATATGGCTATCCACTTGGTCGCGCGTCACATAATCACCGCCGCTTAAGGCATTGCCAAGGCAGCTCATCACACCGACATCAACATGGTTTACCGCCGCAACTTTGGGGTCGCCGCCATAAAGATACATCGCATCAACTTGCATGTTGATACTGGCCTGACCCGATAGGCCAGGGAGGTGATATACAGGCTCTACAGGTGGTTGGTATCCGTCAACCATGCTAAGCGCTCGCGCCTTAGCATCTGCCAGAACGCGATCCTTATTCATTGATACGCCTGCATCTTTATTAAACCATAGCTTACTGCGGGCATTTTGGCCTGATGTCGACATGGCTTGCATGGGCTGCGCAATGGCCAAAACAGAGTTTGACAATGCCTGCATTGGGCCATTCATTTTGGCAGCATCTTGCGAACGTTCCAAGTGACGCGCACAGCCACCCCAGCCAGGGATAATACCCACGCCAGCCTCGACTAGGCCGGTGTAAACTTCTGGGCCAGATTGAATGCTGTCGCAGTGGAGCAAGACTTCGCAGCCACCGCCAAGCGCCATGCCGTTCGGGGCGCCGATCACAGGGAAGGGCGCTTCGCGCAATGCTTTGTAAACAGCCTGACCTGTGTAGACCAAATCATCAACAAAATTGGCAAGCTTGGCCTGTGCTTTGTTGCGTAGGAAGCCAAATGGTACAATATCCGCTGCTTTAGAAAATACGTCAATTAAACCAAGGTTTGCACCAACGGAAAAATGATTACCTTCATTATAGATCACCATAGCTTTATATTTGCCGCCGCTTTCATTAATCAGCTTGATGCTGTCATTAAGGACTTCAAACACTGCAGGGTCTATGGCGTTCGCGCCTTTGACGGTGTGGAATTCTACGCCGATAACGCCGTCACCAAGATCCCACAGGCTTGCGGAATCGTTGCCAATAATACGTTTTTTGCTGCGTTTAATATCTTCTAGCTTCATTACGCCATCTTCGCGTTTAAATGCGCTGTACTCGCCTGCAAAATCAAGCACTTGTTTTGTGCCTTCATGTTCACGGTAAAATGCACGCCCATTGGCTTTTTGTAGAAGATCAGGCACGACAATGCCGTCTTTTTTCAGGCGCTCGGTAAACCATTCAACGCCAAACTCGTCGACCAACTGGAATGGGCCCCATTTCCAGTTATAACCTGCCTGCATTGCTTCGTCGATTGACTGAACATCATAGGCCATTTGTTCGGCGTTATTCATTACATAGACGATAACATCGCGTAAAACAGGCCATGCAAAATCAGACGCCTCGCTTGGCTTGTCAAAGAATTTAGCATAGCTGCCAGCGTCTTTTTTGAAGTTCTTTTTAAAGTATTTGCTGTTACCTGCATCGCGATACTCGCCTGTGCTGAGGTCAATCACTTCTTTAAGTGGGCGGCCGTTATCGCCTTTGACTTTATTGCCATCATCATCAAGCTTAGGACGATAAAACCCGCCGCCTGTTTTGTTGCCAAGCTGTTTGTTATCAACCAGCTGTTTTACTAATGCGGGTTCATAAATGGCGTGGAAATGGTCATCAGCCGCAAGGCCGTTTTCAAGGTTTGTACCAACATGCGCCATAATGTCTATACCGACAAAGTCAGAAAGCTTCATTAAGCCCATATTTGTAAAGCCAAAAGCAGGGCTCATAATGGAATCAATATCTTCGATTTTCATGTTTTGCTTTGTGCCTTCGGTAATCGCACGGAAAATCGCATAGCCGCCAATACGGTTAGCAATGAAACCCGGTGTGTCTTTACAGCGAATGACTTTTTTACCAAAACCGACATCGGCGATGTCTTGCATTAATTTGAATTGCGCAGGGTCAGTCTGCGGCCCGTCAATCAGTTCAAGCAAGCTCATGAAGCGCGGCGGGTTGAAAAAATGCGTATTCATAAAGCGTGCCTTGAAATCATCTGGCATACCATCGGTTAATTGTTCGATTTGTATGGTTGATGTGTTTGACGCGATAATCGCATCAGCCTTGGCATGTTTGTAAATATTTTTAAACGTTGTTTGTTTGACGTCCAAATCTTCAAATACGGCTTCGATAATTAAATCCGCATCGGCAATTTTTTCCATGTCATGCTCTGTGCCGCCTGTTGTGATGCGTTTGGCATTCTTGGCATCCATAAAACCTGCATCTGGGCCAGGCTTTGCTTTGAGCATTTTATCAATCGCTTTTTGTGGGCTGTCTGGGTAAAGATCGAGTAGAACAACCTCATATCCTGCATTGGCGGCTTGCGCCGCTATACCTGAACCCATTGCACCTGCGCCGATAACGGCAACCTTTTTGATATTTTTCGTCATGTTTAATCTCCCTTAAAATATGGCTATTATTCCGTTTGATTAAACAGATGGTTTTGGTGCGGCTGCTGGGTTTTCAATGACCATTGCTACGCCTTGACCGCCGCCAATACACATGGTTGCAAGGCCATAACGCTTATTCTCGCGCTGTAAGACTTCCGATAAATGACCGACAATGCGCGCGCCAGATGCGCCAAGCGGGTGACCCATAGCAATCGCGCCGCCATCAAGGTTAACTTTTGCAGGGTCAATTTTGTGGCCTTGCTTTTCAAATTCTTTCATTACAGCGATTGATTGCGCGGCGAACGCTTCGTTGAGCTCAACAATGTCAATATCAGCCATAGTGAGGCCAGCGCGTTTTAAGGCTTCTTTCGATGCGTCAACAGGGCCAAGACCCATAATTTCTGGGGCAAGCGATGCTTCGCCATAACCAAGGATGATGGCTTTAACAGGCAAGTTATTTGCAGCTGCAAAAGATTCTGATGTCACCATCACAGCAGAAGCGCCATCTGTGACCTGTGATGCATTACCCGCCGTGACTGTGCCGCCATCATCAACTGATTTAAACGCAGTGCGAAGTTTTGCGAGCGTTTCAACGCTGCTATCTGCGCGCGCGCCATCATCATAATCAACGCCTTTTATCGGCACGATTTCGTTTTTGAAATGGCCCTTTTCATGGGCGGCGGTTGTTTTTTTGTTTGATTCAACTGCGAATGTATCTTGCTCTAGGCGCGTGATTTCGTATTTTTCAGCAAGGTTTTCTGCCGTTACGCCCATATTCATAAAGCCTGCGGCATTTCCGCCTTGCACATGTGCGTTGATAAGTGGGTTAAGGCCACTCATCGGGACGATGCTCATGCTCTGCACGCCGGCGCAGATATACACATCATCAGGGTCGCGGGCAAGAAACGCATCTGCCATGGCAATGGCTTCTAAGGATGAGCCGCAAAAACGGTCAATGCTTGTGCCGCCAGTGACGTTATTATCTAGCTTGCATTCTTCATGTAATACAGCCATGCGCGCAATGTTAAGGCCTTGTTGCGCTTCTTGGTGGACGTTGCCCATCAGGATCTTTTTAACGTCTTTGACGTCAATATTTGTGCGTTCAACCAAAGTGTTGATCACAGGCACGATAAGGTCAAGCGGATCAACATCAGATAAGCGCCCAGGCTTTTTCGGGGTTGATGCTTTGGCGAATGCACTGCGTGCGTAATCAATAATAACGGCTCTATTTGTCATGTTTTGGTCTCCAATTGAAATAAGTCTTTGTTAAATAATATTGTTCATATTCTGTTATGGGGAAGGGGCGGCTGGATTATTTCCATTTTGCGTGGCATTTTCACGCTTTATACGCTCCTCTTCCTCAAGGGCCTTAAAGTCAGGCTTGCCGATAGATGTCTTAGGCAGCTCGTCTTCTCTAACCTCAAAGGTCTTTGGAATGTCGAGTTTGTTAAGTGATTTGGCGAGGAAGTCACGGATATAGGCCTCATCAGGGCGCTCATCTTTCGGCAGGTCAGGGCGGAAACGTATGAAAGCTTTGGCCGCTTCGCCAGAACGCGCATCAGGTACGCCAATGACAACCGCCTCGGCAATGCTTGGAAGTTTGTTTAATTCTTCTTCAATCTGGCTTGGATAAGCGTTATGCCCATTGACGATAATCATGCGTTTTTTACGGTCGACGATCTTGAGATACATGGTTTCATCTAAAAAGCCGAGATCACCCGTTAAATACCACCCATCATCAGTCAAAACATCTGCTGTTTCTTCTGGCTTGTTATGATAGCCAAGCATGACCTGCGGACCGCGAATACAAATTTCGCCGACATCACCAATATTAAGTGTTTTGCTGTGATCATCAGGATTGACGATTTTAATTTCAGTTTTGGGGTAAGGCATACCAACAGTTTCGCTGCGGTTGGGCTTACCTTCGGGGGGATTACTTGCCGCTACGGGTGACGTTTCAGATAGGCCGTAGCCTTGAATGATAATATCAGATTTACCGACTGCTTTTTCAAAGCTTTCTTTCACATTCACCGGCAATGCTGCACCACCTGAAATGACATTCTCGAGGCTAGTAAGGTCATAGTAATTGACCAATGGATGTTCAGTGATGGATTGTAACAAACGCGGCACAGCAGGGAATAATGTCGGCTGCTTTTTATCAATGGTTTTGAGTATTTCTTTCGTATCACGTGGATTAGGCATAATAATAAGTTCGCCGCCCATTTTAAGGCTGCCAACCATGGCAACCATCATGCCAAAAACATGAAAATAAGGAATAGCGGCCAAAACTTTTTCCCGCCCATCTTGCAAGGCCTTATATGGGTTTTCGCGCTGTGCATTGCTGCCGAAATATTGCTGAATTTGGTAAGTATTGGCGACCAAGTTAAAATGCGAAAGCATCGCGCCTTTCGGCACGCCTGTTGTGCCGCCAGTATACTGAAAAACGGCAGGGGCATCAGGCGTGATATTAACGGGGGCGTAATCACCATTATTTTTTGTTAACTCCGAAAAGGTCACGAAATTACGTGTTGGGTCAACGGCCTTGCTGTGGTCAGACTTAACAGCGCTCGACATTTCATTGCGCTTTACAAAACGGTAACCATAGCTTTTGAATGTGGGTAGCATGTCATATATTGGACATTGCACGACTTGCTGAACATGACCATCTTTTTGTAGCTTCACGGTCTTGTCGTAAAATTCAGAAAGCTCGGTTGTGACCATTACATCGGTGGCGCTATCTTTGCTTTGTGCCTCAAGTTCCGCCTGTGTGTATAATGGGCTGAAATTAACAACGCTTGCGCCAGTGCGTAGCGCGGCAAAGAACATGATGGGGTAATAAGGCGTGTTGGGCATATATAAGCCAACTTTGTCGCCTTTTTTAACGCCCATATCTTGCAGGCCTTTGGCGGCATGATTAATAAGGTTTCCCATTTCTTCATAGCTGATTTTTTTATCCATGAAGTCAATGGCAGGGCGGCGAGAGAAACGCACAATGGTTTCATCTAACAGCGTGAGTAAATTAACGCTAGGGATGTCAATATCCCATTTTACGCCTGATGGATAAGCTTGTGATAAGTTATGTTTGCCCGCATGTGCGAGATGCTCTTCTTTTTTCGGCATCTTTACTCTCCCTAGAAACTAATGTTTCAACGATGTCCCAAGTCTTGCTTTTTTTAGCGGCTCTTAGCGGCAGCATTTCATAATTATTTTTTTATGTTTATCTGTGTTAGCAAAGTTTTTATCCTGAGTAAAGGCTCTGCCGTTTAATGCTGTGTAAAACTTTTTACAAAATTATACGTTTTTTTGCGCGGCGATCCTTGCGGTGTAAGGGTTACTCTGATATGACAGCTTTGTAACAAAAAACGTGCCGAGGTGTAGCCATGTTGTCGACGATTTATTCTGTTTCTGCGCTGCTGTTTAGCTTCGCTGTACTCAGCCTAGGGCACGGTCTGCATAACACTTTGTTGACAGTGCGCGCGACGATTGAAAACTACCCTGATTGGGTGACGGGCGTTATGGCATCGGGCTATTTCTTGGGCTCTATTCTTGGTGCATTATATTGCACAAAAATCATCCCTAAAATCGGTCAAATCCGCGCTTTTGCGGCATTCGCCTCCATTGCCTCAGCGATTTCTTTGTTTCATGTTTTATATGTGAACGAATTCTCTTGGGTAATATTGCGGGTGGCCTATGGTTTTTGTGTTGCGGCGCTTTATATGGTGATTGAAAGCTGGCTCAATGCGCTATCAACCAAACAAAATCGAGGACGCATTTTATCAACCTATTATACCATCAACTTTTTATGCTTATCTGCGGGGCAAATGTTCATCTTTATTGCAGAGCCCAGTGAGTATGTTTTGTTTGCGGTAGTATCAGTGTTGATTTCAGTTTCTTTGGTGCCCTTAACGTTAAGTAAAACCCAGCAGCCAGATAGCATGAATTCTGAGCATCTCAGCTTTAAGGAACTGTTTAAAACATCGCCATTGGCGACAGTGGGCTGTATTTCAGTGGGGCTTACATCGGGAGCGTTTTGGGGGCTCGGCGCTGTATATTTCACCAAAATTGGTTTGAGCGCTAAAGACGTTGCGACCCTTATTTCTTTGACCTTTTTGGGCGGTCTGATATTCCAGTGGCCGATTGGTCTTTGTTCTGATTATTTTGACCGCCGTAAGGTTATTGCTGTGGTCACGCTAGGCTTTACGCTGATTACAGGGGCATTCGCATTCTTTGTTGATGAACATGTCTATTTGCTGAATAAGTATATTATGGTGCTTTCCTTCTTTTTGGGCGGCTGTGCTTATACGCTATACTCATTGTTTATCTCGCTCGCCAATGATTTTTTGCAACCCAAACATGTGGTCAAAGCCAGTGCAGGTTTGATCATCTTCCACGCCATTGGCGCGATTATCGGGCCGTTTTTAGCATCGCTAATGATGGTGGGCGTGGGCGCGTATGGCCTGTTTCTTTATATGATGGCGATAAATGCAGTTGTGTTCCTGTTCAGCATTATGCGGATTATTCATGGACGTGAAATTCCTGAATCGACCAGTGAAAATTTCGTTTCGATGCCAAAGACAAGTATGGGCGTTATTGACCTTGATCCGCGTCAAGAATATCGCGCGGAAAACCTAGATCAAGAAAAGCCTTAAAGGCTCTATATTCTCAGGATAAGCGCGGCGGCAGCATATATTTGTGTTGAACTGCCCGTAATATCGCATACAATGCCCGCATAATAATAAAAATATTTTATGACAGGGAATTTTTGAGCATGAGCACCACAAATGCGGCAACCGTCGCCTATGCAGATTTAGAAGATACAACTTCACAGCTAAATACAAAGAATCAGCCCCATGATGTGGCGGCCTTTTTTACGGATGATAATCCAGAAGCGATAGGCAAAAAACTTTCCGCTGCGGGCATTGAATACATTAAGGTCGGTGTGTTTGATGTTGATGGCATTTTGCGCGGTAAATATTTAAAACGCGATAAATTCATCAGCGCGCTGCGCGGCGGTTTCGCTTTTTGTGATGTTGTCCTTGGCTGGGATTCTAACGATCAGCTCTATGATAAATCTGAATTTACCGGCTGGCACACGGCCTATCCTGATGCGAATGCACGGCTGCTGCCTAAAACGGCGCGGGCGCTGTCTTATGAAGAAAACAGCATCATGGTTCTGGCGGAATTTACCGATAAGGCGGAAGCCATTTGCCCCCGCGGCTTACTACGCCGCGTGCTGAAAAAAGCCGATGATATGGGTTTTAAGGCGCAGGCCGCCTGTGAGTTTGAATTTTTCTTATTTGAAGAGAACCCGCACAGCGTGCGTGAGAAAAATTACAAAGATTTAAAGAACATGACACCGGGTTTCTACGGCTATTCTGTGCTCAGAAACTCTGTCCATTCCGACTTTTATCATGAACTTCTTGAAATGTGCAAAGACATGCGTTTCCCGATTGAAGGGCTGCACACAGAAACGGGCCCTGGGGTTTTAGAAGCTGCGATTTTATATGATGAAGCGCTCGAAGCTGCTGACCAAGCCGCTTTGTTCAAAACATTTACTAAGGTCATGGCGCAGCGCAAAGGCCTTATGGCGACATTTATGGCGAAATGGTCAAATGACTGGCCGGGTCAATCAGGCCATATGCATATATCTTTCCAAGATAAAAACAGCGGCAAATCTGTGTTCTTTGCGAAAGACAAGCCTGATAATATGTCAGATGAAATGCGGTGGTTTATTGGTGGACAACAAAAATTAATGCCTGAGTTATTGTCGATGGTGGCGTGTACGGTGAATAGTTACAGCCGCCTTGTGCCGGGATTTTGGGCGCCGACAGCGGCGACATGGGGCGTTGAAAACCGCACCTGCGCTTTGCGCGCGATTGGCGGCTCTGCCAAATCACAGCGCGTTGAATATCGTATCGGCGCGGCGGATATTAATCCGTATATTGCGCTTTCTGCGGCAATTGGTTCTGGCCTATGGGGCATTGAAAACAAAATTGAACCAACTGCACCCGTCAAAGGCAACGCCTATGAGCAAGACGCGCCAGAAGGGCTAGACTTCCCCGCGACATTATATGAAGCCGCAGGAAGACTACGTAAATCACAGGCCGCGGAAGAATTGTTTGGCAAAGAATTCGTCAGTCATTATGCGCAGTCCCGTGAATGGGAGGAACGCGAGTTTCGCAAAGCGATTACGGACTGGGAATTACAACGCTATTTTGAAATTATTTAATATCATAAGGGAGAAGAGCCAATGGGACTCGCTATAAAACAAAATGCCGATGCGCCGCAAGAACAGGTGATGCGCACAATATCGCCAATTGATGGCGAATTATATCTACAACGGCGCTTAGATAGCCGCGCAGATATTGCTGCAGCGTTGTTGAAAGCTGAAAACGCACAAAAAACATGGAAGAGACTGCCTTTAGAAGACAAGCAGGCGCTGTTGTTAAAAGCTCTTGATGCGTTAATGGCGCAGCAAGATGACATTGCCATGGAGATTACGCAGCAAATGGGGCGCCCTATTGCGCAGGCGGCGGGGGAGCTTAACGGTTTAAAAGAGCGCGCCTTATACATGATCAATAAAGCGCCAGAGGCATTGGCTGATATTGTGCCTGAGCCTATTGATGGATTCACGCGCTATATTAAACGCGAAGCCCTTGGCATTGTGGCGATTGTAGCGCCGTGGAATTATCCTTACTTAACATCAGTAAATGGTATTTTTCCTGCATTGCTTGCGGGGAATGCGGTTTTGTTAAAACATTCGCACCAAACGCCTTTGGTTGCAGACCGTTATGCTGAGGCGTTTGCAGCAGCAGGCCTGCCAGATGGCGTGTTCCAAACGCTTGATTTATCGCATGATGATACGGCGTTTATGATTGCTGATCCACGCGTTGATTTTGTCAACTTCACAGGCTCAGTCAAAGGCGGCCTTGCCGTGCAGAAAGCACTATCTTCGCGTTTTGTTGCGGCGGGATTAGAGCTTGGTGGCAAAGACGCGGCGTATGTCCGCGCCGATGCGGCGATTGATAATGCGGTAGAAAGCCTTGTTGATGGCGCGTTTTTTAATTCAGGACAGTCATGCTGCGGCATTGAACGTATTTACGTTCATGAATCTGTTTATGATGCTTTTGTTGAAAAATTCGTTGAGATGACCAAAACATATAAACTTGGCAATCCGCTGAATAAAGAAACAAATTTAGGCCCGATGGTGCGCACATCATCGGCTGATTTTGTCCGCAGTGAAATTAAAAAAGCTGTGGCGCAAGGCGCAAAAGCTTTGATTGATGAAAGCCTTTTCCCAAGTAGCAAAGAAGGCACAGCCTATCTTGCGCCGCAAGTTATAGTCGATGTTGACCACACAATGGATATTATGCGCGAAGAAAACTTTGGCCCCGTGGTCGGCATTATGAAGGTCAGTAATGACAGCGAAGCCCTGCGCCTTGTTAATGATAGCGCCTATGGCCTCACAGCATCTATCTGGACGCAAGATCATGCCATCGGCGAAGCGCTTGCCGAAGATGTTGAGGCTGGCACAGTATTTATCAATCGCTGTGATTACCTTGACCCTGCGCTTGCATGGACAGGCGTTAAAAATTCTGGGCGCGGATGCACATTATCCGTTTTGGGCTATGAAAGTCTGACCCGTCCCAAAAGCTATCATTTTAAGGAGATATAAGCATGACTATGACAGGAAATTGGAACTATCCAACGCAAATGATTTTCGGCGCAGGCACAATTCAGAAACTGCCTGAAACATGTAAAGGCCTTGGCATGAGCAAACCGCTTTTGATTACGGATGAAGGCTTGAAAGATGCGCCTATCGTCATGAATACATTGGCATTAATGGACAAAGCAGGCATGAGCGCGGGGCTGTTTACTGGCGTTAAAGGCAACCCAACAGGTGAAAATGTTGATGATGGTGTAAAAGCCTATCATGATGGCGGCTATGATGGGGTTATCGCCTTTGGCGGCGGTAGCGGCATTGATGCTGCAAAAGCTATCGCGCTGATGGTTGGGCAAGACCGCCCGTTATGGGATTTTGAAGATGTTGGCGATAACTGGACACACGTAAATGTTGAAGGCATGGCGCCAGTCGTGGCTGTACCAACAACCGCGGGCACAGGTTCGGAAGTTGGCCGCGCAAGTGTGATCACCAATGCGCAGACCCATGAAAAGAAAATCATTTTTCATGCCAATATGCTCCCTGCTGTTGTGATTGCAGACCCTGAATTAACTATTGGTTTGCCAGCGCCACTAACTGCGGCAACGGGCGTTGATGCGCTTGTTCATGCCTTTGAAGCGTTTTGTGCGCCGGGTTATCACCCCATGGCGGATGGTATTGCCATGGAAGCAATGCGCCTGATTAAACACAATTTGATTACCGCCTATAATGACGGCGCCAATATTGAGGCACGTGCAAATATGTTGGTCGCCTCAACAATGGGTGCAACAGCGTTTCAAAAAGGGCTTGGCGGCGTTCATGCGCTCGCGCATCCTTTAGGTGGCGTGTTTGATAAGCATCATGGCTTGTTAAACGCGATTTTGATGCCATATGTGATGCTAAGAAACCGTGATGCCATTGCTGCACGTATGGATCTTCTTGCGCGTGTGCTTGACTTACCTGTTGTGACATCTGGCTTTGATGCTGTTTATAACTGGGTGATTGAGCTGCGCAGCGCGCTGAATATTCCGCATACATTGGCAGCGCTAGAAATTCCGCTTGAAAAATGTGCTGAAATTGGCGAAATGGCTGTTAACGACCCATCGGCGGGCGGTAACCCTGTGGCATTAAGTGCTGCGGATTACGCGGCGATTTGTCATGCGGCTATTCTTGGAGAAACTGGCGACGTTAAAGTTGCTGCATAAGGAAAGCTGAGAGCTTATGAAGCCGCTACGCATTGCTATATCAGCAAATTTCATGCACCCTGATCGCTCGCGTTTGGCTTACCCGCCAAAGACGATTATCTATGGTGAAGAAAGCATGTATCACTGGTTCGAAGAAGGCGGGGCGATCCCCTATATGATCCCGCGCCTTTCAGGCAAGTTTACGCTTGAAGACGTTCTAGCTGATTTTGACGGTGTGGTGTTTAGTGGTGGGGCGGATCTGTCCCCAAAATCATACGGCGAAGAACCTTTGCGCCCTGAATGGGCGGGGGATTTCGCGCGTGATCAATATGAATTGGCGTTGTTTAAGGCTGCGCGGGCGCTGGATAAGCCTATATTGGGCATTTGCCGCGGGCATCAACTTATTAACGTCGCGCTTGGCGGTTCGCTTTATCAAGATACACATACGCAGCTAGAGGGCGCAGAGTTGCATCGTGATGGTGACATTTACGATGCGTTAGGTCACGACCTTTCTATTGTAGAAGGTTCAGTTTTATCAAATATTTACAATGGAAACTTAAAGCAAAAAATTAATTCTGTGCATCATCAAGCTATTAAGCAATTAGGCCAAGGCCTATCCGTACAAGCGCGTTCGGTATTGGATAATGTGATTGAAGCGATATGGTATGAAGATAGCGCGCAATATATTCTCGGCGTGCAGTGGCATCCTGAATGGATGAAAGACCCACAAATGTTAGACCCTGACCTAATACGTGATGATTTTTTAGCTGCGTGTCGCGCGCGGTGAGCGCATTAAAAGTCGAAACAGCATCAACCCGATGTTGCAATGGTTGAGGTTTTGTGCGACCATTGGTTAAGCGTAGTTACTATCATTTATCTTATTCTATGTTTTAAGTGGGTCGCGTCATGAAACATTCCTTCATATCGGTTTTTACCATCATATTGCTGTTTTCTGCGCATGTATCGACCGCGGCGCAGGCGGGCTCATTGCGTTTTGGTAAGGACAGCCAAGTCATAAAACTCCAAGACATCAAAATGAAAGGCCCAAATGGCGAGCAGCTTTATTTAGGGTATTTGCTTGAAACGGATTATTTCGTATTAGGGACGGGCGTACAAGATAAGGGCTATGTGATTGGTATAAAGGGACAAGATGACGGGTTTTACCGCATCCCAGATGCGCAAAAGGTACAAATTGCTAAAAATACAGGGTTGCTGCCGCGCGAGTTTCCTCTTTATACAATTAGTCCGCTACAATATGCGATAGGTTATTCTCTGTGGTTTTCTATTGCCATATTATGCCTGTGGATGATGATCGGGAAAATGTCGCGCAAGCCAAAGCGCCTATAGGGCCATGAAGTATAATCTTACCCATATTTTTTTCATAATTATTGCTCTGCGGTAAAGAATTTCCTTGATTTTTGTTGCCTAATTGTGCATTGCTGTTCTTTCACAACACATAAAAAGAACAGGGTAGCTATGTCTAGATCAAACACACGTAAAAACAATAAGAACAGCAACCGCCGCCGCCAAGACCCTCAGCAGGCGTATGAAAAACAGATTCTTACACAGAAATTCACAAATATTGCCTATGGCAGTTTGAAAGCTGGTGACATCGAAGCGAATATCATTAGCAAGATGGATATTCCTGACCGTTTCCCAGCCGCGGTTGTCAAAGAAGTGCAAGCGATTGTTGCCACACAGTCAAACCCGCAAGATTTATTGCAAGACCCTAAACGTGAAGATTTAACGCATTTGCCATTGGTTACAATTGATGGCGAAGATGCACGTGATTTTGATGATGCAGTGCATGCTTACCCTGACCCAGATGGCGGCAATAAAGATGGTCACATCCTTTGGGTTGCTATTGCAGATGTATCTCATTATGTGCGCCCAGGTACGGCGCTTGATAAAGAAGCAAAAAAACGTGGTACATCTGTGTATTTCCCAAGCAAAGTTGTGCCGATGTTGCCAGAAGAGCTTTCAAACGGCCTGTGTTCATTAAAACCTGATGAGTATCGTGCCTGCGTTGCTTATGAAATGAAAATCAGCGCCAAAGGTAAAGTCATTAATGCAAAAATGCATAATGGCGTGATGAAGTCTGTCGCGCGCCTGACATATCCGCAGGTGCTTTCAGGCATTGACGGTAAGCCAGATGCTGCTGTGGCGCCAATCATGGATACGCTGATTAAGCCAATGCATAATGTGTTTAAAAGCTTATTGCAAAACCGTGAAGGGCGCGGCGCAATTAATTTTGGCTTTGATGAAATTTCCGTGCATACAACAAAAGACAACCCTGATGTCCCAGAATTTGATCAAATCACGGGCGATGATGCACGCTGTTTGATTGAAGAAGCAATGATCGCCGCCAATATCAGCGCTGCGCGTGATGAAAACAAGTTAAAACAAGGTGTTTACCGCGTACAAGGTAAGCCTAATGCGCGCAAGAAAGAAACAATCAAAGAGCTGTTGAAATTGGGCGTTACTTCGGCAACAGGCTGTGAATCAGGCAAGGAAATTAGCGGTAAAACGTTCGTTGCGATGCTTGAAGAGGCTGAGCTGTCTGAT
Source organism: Micavibrio sp. UBA2705 (assembly GCA_002354205.1). Lineage (GTDB taxonomy): Bacteria > Pseudomonadota > Alphaproteobacteria > Micavibrionales > Micavibrionaceae > UBA2705. Next base: position 20,740 of record DELD01000005.1, read on the forward strand.
GATCCAAGCCACGCTAAATCATTAATTTTGCGGATGCAAAAACGCGCGTTTTATACGGATAAAAACGTGGGTCATTTCTGCCTCGCATTGCCTGAATATACACATTTTACATCGCCTATCCGCCGTTACCCTGATTTAATGGTGCATCGTAACCTTAAAACAGCGTTTAACTTTAGCGCAGAGCCACCAAGCGCAACAATGGAAAGTGATGCGAAGCATTGTTCGTACACAGAGCGCCGCGCCGATAAAGCGTCTAAAGAAGCGAATAAGCAATATACAATGAGCTATTTACACGGCCTACAAGGCCAGACGCTTACTGCACGCGTTGTTGACGTAAGCGCGGCGCGCGGTATTCGTATATCCATTGATAATTGCAATTATCACACAAATATGAACAAAACCGATTTGCCTACAGGTCCATATGCATTAAACCAAGACAAAAATGCCCTGACGAACACAATAACAGGCCATTGCTTTAACATTGGTGATGAACTTGATGTATCGTTGCATTTTGGCCTTCGTGATGATGATGATGCGCCAGTGGTTTTCCTTGATAATCCTGATCAAGCCTTGCCACAAACAAAAGCACAGCCGAAGAATAAGAAGAATAAGGGCCAAAACCCACAGCCATAATATAAAGTTTCAAACGCCGCCAAGCTTTGCTGTAATTTTCTAGGCTAAGCGGCGGCGTTTTTATGTTTATTACACATTTTTCTGCATATCTTTACTATTATTGCGTAATTCCTCTTTACTTTTTATGTAAATTGTTGTTTAATCTTCCTACGCTGCGCCATAAAAAGCTAATCAAACTTCCGTAGCGTAAAGGGAGAAACCATGACAGATAATATTATATTCAAAGACATCACTGATATCACCAACTTCATCAGAAACAATCGTGCCGAATTACCGAAGGCGGAATATAACTCCCTTGACCTGCTTATTTTACTATGGCGCGCACACCCATCCGCTTTTGATGAAGCGCTTGAAAAGTGTGGCGTTGATGCGGATAAACTTACGCCAGAACTATATAATATTTATGACCTCAATTTAAAAAATGCGGTGCAAGCGCCAGCGGCAAATAAAGTGCAATTTAGCGATGAGTTCGCAAATAAATTCACGGCCATTGCTGCGCATATCAAGATGGAAACAGGCGACTTTAAAGTGCTGGATCTTGTGAATACGCTGATGACCTATGATGATACAGCCGCAGGCATGGCGCTCCATGCAAGCCAGCAAGGTAGCGAGGCCGATACGCAGGCGATTTTTGCAGCGGCGCATGATACCTTACAAAATGGCATGTCGAACCCTGTTTATATTCCAAAGGCATCAGCCGTGAAGCCGCCCGTCAGCAAAAGTGATGATGATGAAGATTTCTCACCTACGGATGTGCTGGAAAACCTTGTTGACCTTGCGATGGATGAAAAATTATCTCCTGTCATCGGGCGCGGCGATGAATTACAGCAAATGGTGCAAGTTTTATTGCGCAAAAAGAAAAGCAACCCGTTAATTGTCGGCGAAGCCGGCACGGGTAAGACGTCATTGGTTGAAGCCCTCGCGCAGGCGATTGCTGATGATGAAGTTCCTGAGAAACTTAAGCTGCGCCCAGTATTAAGCCTTGATATGGGCGGATTGCTCGCGGGAACAAGGTTGCGCGGTATGTTTGAAGAGCGCCTCAAAGCCGTGCTTGAATATGTTGCCGCCAATAACGCGGTTTTGTTTATCGACGAAACACATATGGTCATGGGCGCAGGTACATCAGGTGACAAAGACATGGACATGTCGAATATGTTGAAGCCTTATTTAAGCGCAGGTACAATCAGCGTCATAGGCGCGACGACATTTAAAGAAGCCAAAAAATTAGAGCAAGATAAAGCCTTTATGCGCCGCTTTGGTGTTGTGCAGGTTAACGAACCCAAGCCAGAACTTGCGCTTGAAATGATCGCAGGACAGGTCGCAAGCTATGAGCGCCACCATGAAGGCATAGGCGTTGATGATAGCGCAGTGAAGGCGGCAGTGGCGCTGTCGGATAGATATATACGCGATGCTTTCCTGCCAGATAAAGCATTGAGCCTTCTTGATGATGCAATGGCGGCGCAAAGCGCGAAATCTGTCCCCGAGGGTGCAGAAGCTGGCGTTGTGAGCGAGGTTGATATCTATGCGCAGCTAAGTAAGAAACTAGGCCGCGTAATGACCAAGACAAGCGACCAAGAGGAGCAAAAGAAACTCTTGTCGCTTAGTGCGGAATTTAACAAAGCAGTCATGCATCAAGACCAAGCGATAGATAAAATCGCCTTTGCCATACAAAATGCCAAAGTCGACCTGTTTGACGACCGTAAGAATAAAACGCTGGGCAGCTTTTTATTCTCAGGGCCAACAGGCGTAGGTAAAACAGAGCTTGTTAATAAAATGAGCGAGGTTCTTGATGTGCCGCTATTACGCTTTGATATGTCAGAATTTCAAGATAAAGAATCTGTAAACCGCCTTATTGGCTCTCCGCCCGGTTATAATGGGCACGACCAAGGCGGCGAGCTTGTAAATGCCGTGCGCAAGAACCCACATTCTATTGTTTTATTTGACGAGATTGAAAAGGCACATCCTGATGTTTATAAGCTGCTATTACAGGTCATGGATAATGGCAAGTTAACGGCAAGTAATGGCGATATCGCTGATTTCCAGAACAGTTACGTGACCATGACAACCAATGCAGGGGCAAGCATTAAGCCCAAGCGCGGCATTGGTTTTGCGGCAGAAGAGCAGGGCACAAACCCTGAAAAAACGCAGCATATTTTGGAGCGTTTCAGCGAAGAGTTCATCGCCCGCCTTGATGAACAGATTGAGTTTAATGCGTTAAATGACGTGAATAAAGTCTTGGATATTTTGGAACTCAAACTAACGCCGCGTATCAATGACCTTGCGGCGAAAAATATTCATGTGACGTTCGATAATGCTGCGAAAAAATTCCTCGCGGACAAATGTGTGGCGCAAAATTTAGGGATTAGACCGTTAGTAAATGTGATAAAAACATATTTCCAAAAAGCTGTCATGGCAGAACATCTGGCTGGCAACATCAAAGCTGGTGATAACCTGCGCGTGCGCGGCCCGTTAAATAGCGATGATGATGCCCTGCGCATTGAACAGCAGCCGCGCCCTAACAAGGCGGCACAGCCAGCGCTCCAGCATTAGAGCTAGCCTTGCCTTAGCGGACACACAGAGCACTGTACAAGAAAATGGCAATTATTCTTGTGTAATGGCGCGGCAATTTCACGCGTAAATATATTCTCTGTATATCTCAACTTGATAAAATCATAAATTAACCTCTTGTTAACTTTCTTATTCTACTGTACTGTTCATACATACCAATCAGTACGCATATACTTTTTAAGAAATAAAAAGAGGAGAGCAATGTATAAAATTGAAGAAATCAATAGAGAAGGCGCATATCAAAGTTCTGTCGCTACATTGGAAGAGGCGAAAAAGCTGTTTAGGCGCTATTCTAAACTAACAGATCATATTGTGGTCTATGATGCACAGGGACGCGTTTTATATAAGCACCAAAGGCGCTTACAAAGCCACAGAATGACCATTGACGCGGCTATCAATGAAGTGATGGCTTAGTGACCTAGCGGAGTTGCGAATTAAAGGTTGGCTGGCGCTGCGCCTTTTAGAGGGCCATAAGGGTGTTTATATTTATCCATGTAAAACTCGCCATTACCTAAATCAATAATCTGTACGCCTGGCATAGCCTGCGCCGCGCGGATACTATCCCAAACTGCATTTTTATCATTCAGCATCGCATTGGTGATGCCCAAATCATTTTGTACATCTGTGACCATTTTACGGATTATCGGGTCTTCATGCGTGCGCGCCGCAATTAACAGGCGCGTTGCAGTATCTTCTTGTTGAGGGTTGCCAAGCTCCACAGAGGCGCGATTGGCAAGTGCTTGCCAGAAAATTTTTGTTTTTTCTTCTTTGATTACACCAATTTGTGCATCTTGCGTGGCTTGAATCTCTTGCACTGCTTTTTGTGTTTGGGCATTTATCTGAACATTGGCAAGGTTTTCTTTATGCCGACCACACGCAGCATCAAACTCTACGTTTATAACATTGCCATCTTCATCGTTAATTTTATGTAGGCAGTCATCGCTTAAAGTATGAATGACGGCATTTGCCGCACAGCCACTTAATACAACAGGAATAGCCACAGCGCCGAACATTTTGATAAGTTTCATTTTAAGGTACTCTTCTTTTACACATCTAATTACCGCAATTAATTTACATATTCATAAAGAAAAAAGCAAGCTATTAGTTTAAGTTTCTGATCTATAACAATAAAGGCCGCACATCTACACGAGCGCGGCCTTTGAAATTAGAATAAAACAGTATAACGAATATTAAAACTTAGGCGTTGCCTTAACGTTTTTTGTAAACTGTGAAAAATCTGGCTTGGTTGTGTCTGCTTTGCCGTCAGTTAGTTGGTTAAACGTACCCCACATAACATCTTCACAATTTTCGTGACCTTGCCCGCGTATGGCGCGTGTTTCTTCAACAATTGCTTCTTTATTTGCGCCAACTTTGATTTTTGTAATACCAAGGTTACACGCATGTTTCACTGTCTGGTTAAACGCCTCACCAATTGCTTGCGTTTTCGCAACGTCAACTGCGCCTTTTGCTTGAACTTCTGCAATGTACATATTGGCTTGTGCGTTAATCGCTATGCCGCTTGTATGTGCGTCTGCATTAATGTTCGCCACGCCTGTTGCTTGTTCGTAAGCTTTTATAAGCGCACGTTCTTGCGCAATGTAATTGCCCATCAAACATGTTGCTTTTGCTTGCTCGCCTTTGCGCAATTCATTAAAGATCGGCGCGCGCTCAACAGGGCTAAGGTCAGCTAGCTCAGGAATTGTATAGGCAACGTCAACAACTTCACCGTTGACGGTCATTTCACCAACAAGTGAAACCGCTTCGCTACCAACGTGAGAGAATGATAGGCCGCCATAACCAGCATAAACATTACCGCCACCAAGGCCAACTGATGTTGACGATACACAAGACTTTGTTGCAAAAACCGCCGCTGCTTGCGGAATGTTTGCTGCCGCGCCAGATTTATAAACGCTGTTATTTGTGTAAGAGCTGTTATTGCCGCCAACTTCTGTGTTCTGTGAATTTGAATTTTTGCTGTTACCGCTATTGCTCGTATCGACAGATGTGTCTTGTTGGTTGGTTTGTTCGTTTGTTTGGTCTTGATCGTTTGTTTGCGCAAGATCATTTTGTGATGATGCGTCAACATCTGTAGAAACTTCCGCGCCGCCAGCATTGTTGTGCGTTGTTGTTTCGTTGTTAATGTTGCTTGTAACGCCGCCATTTGAAAGGTCGTTATTGACTGCGTTTTCGACCTCTGCGCCACCAGCAATGCTTGAGTGGTTAGTTGTTGAATTATCAGATATTGTGCCGTTCACACCACCGTTTGAAAGGTCGTTATGTACGCTGTTTTCGACTTCAGCGCCGCCTGCATTATTGTAAGACTGTGAATTATCAGTAACGCCACCATTTGAAAGGTTTGCATTTAATGCATTTTCTACTTCAGCGCCACCAGCATTATTATATGTCTGGGAATTGTCAGAAATTGTGCCATTCATTGAATTCTCAACTTCCGCGCCGCCGGCATTGACATTGTTTGTGTTTGTCGTGTTCGACATGTCAGCAATTGTACCGTTAACAGCGCCGTTTACACTCGCGTCTAGTGACCCGCCAGTTGCGTTTGCTGCGCTATTTGTATTTGAATGTACATGTGTGTTGTTATTTGCACCCGCAATTGCATTGGCATTCGCTGTGGGGTTTGCTGTAATAACTGGGTTTACTGCAATTTCAGTTTCAGGACCGCCAACATTGTTGTAAATGTCCGGTGAGGTGTTGCCAGCATGTGCTGCGCCTGTTGTTGCTAAAAGAGCTGTTAAAACAGCAGAGTTTTTTAAATTCGAAAATGTTTTCTTGGTCATTATGTATACCTTTATATCGCCATGTTTGTAAGATTTCGCACTAAACAGTAGATAATCTTAATCAAAAGTTAGTAATTTACGGAGTGGTTTATTGCACGGCAGGGTTGTTATGTCAAGAAAGATATTATAAGTTACTGATAATAAACGAAAATAAAGTTTTTTCTTGCTTTTTCACTCTGCAGATGGCAAAACAGCGCGTGAATATGAAAATAATGATAACCTGATATAAATGGTGTGATATGAGCAATAAAGCTGCAGATAATAATGAGAACACTGAACCAGTCGTAACACAGACGCAGGATAAGCCAAAAGGCCGTTTGCGCTCTATATGGAATAGTGTGGCTAAACGTATACCAACAAAAAACACCCTTAAAAAAGCATTCACGCCGGCAGCGCTTGGCATTGCGGCCGGCGTTGGCGCAAAAATCGCCGCCATGGCGGCTGGGGCTGCCGTACTGGGCCCTGTGTTTACGGTTTGCGCTGGCGTTGGACTGACCACGCGAAGCTTTGTTAAAGATTATAAGGCACAGCAAGAGAGCACATCATCATTTGATTTCTTTAAAAGTAACTGGAAAAAATATTCACTGAAATTGGCACTTAACTCTAGCTCCGCCTTTATTGGTTTTGGCGGCGCAGAATGGGTTGCAGGTTATTTCACTGGCGCTGAAGAAGTAGCCGCGGCGGCAAATGATATAAATGACGCGACTGATAACGCGCCAATAGGCGGCGTTGAAGATAATATTGGCGCCGCAGCGCAGGATAACGCAGCCGATGCAGGCGCGGATATAGAAGAACCAGTAACAGAAGAAGAAGTGGTAGAAGAAGAGCCTGCAATCGTTATTCCTGATGACCCTTATGAAAGATTAAAAATGCTCGCAGAAACTGGCGATTTATCACCGCAAGCAATGGCGATGATTGAAGCCGCCGAAAAAGGCCAAACATGGGCGATACGTGATATTGGCCTTGGCCTTATAAACGGCTTTTACGGCTTTGATGAACTTGGCGAAATGGCCGCGCATGTAAACGTTAATGAATGGGGCGCAGCACTGCTAAAAGACGCGGTTGAAACTGGCGACGCTAAAGCACGTATTGATTACGCCTATTTTCAATATACAGGTGTGAACGAAGCTATCGCCCAGAACCAAGAAGCTGCTCTTAAAACAGTCGAAGAGCTAGACCGCGTATGGCTTTATGGCGATAGCGTGCTTGACCAAGTGCATTTTGACCAAGCCAAAGAATACTTTATTGCCAATATGCCAGAAGGTACAAATATAGAAGATTTCCGCGTTGAGAAATTAGGCGAGGAAGGTTATAAATTCATTAATTTGGCTGAAGAAGCCAAAGTCATCGCCGAACAAAAAGCCGCTATGGAAGCAGCAGGCTTTAACCCTGCGGATTGTGACGTTTCAGCGAATGCGAGCAATAATGGCTATATCATTAAAAACTGTACGATGCAGCCATAATTGATTACTGTGATTGGCGTAGTAAAATTTAATCCTTTCCAATAGTGTCAAAACTTAGCTCTATTGGTGCATTTTCAGATTGGACACTTTAACAATGTATCACGTCAAAAATTTAATGGTTATGTTGATCTCTGCTTTTATTGTCGTTAGCGCGGCATCAGCTCTTGCAGGAGATATGAACGCAGCTTCAGTATTTTATGAGGGCGACAGAGATTTATCCCAAACGCCCCAATCCTATATTGAAGAAAGCGCCGCCATTTATAAATCTTGCGAAAATACAGAAAAGCTCCGTAGAAACCATAAATGTAAGTGCTATGCGACAGAGTACCTTAATAAACGTATTGAGCAAGGCCAGAGCGCGTCGCAAGAGTCTCTTTTAATCGCATTAAGAGATTCATGCCGAAATGTTGAGGCCACAACGCATCAACAATATCTGACATGCATGGGAGAAAGCTATGATACATCCGCGCTTGGTAAAAATGTAACCAAAGAAGCTTACTGTACATGCGTAGCCGATGAATGGAAGCAGTCTTATAGCAGTTTCCAAGGTAAAATACACAGCCCAGTTATTCAACGCGAGATGAGTTTTGCTGCGATTATGGCGTGTAAGAAGAAGCTCTCACAATATTAAAAACAATATTAAAGAAATTAAGATATGTGCCGCAAAATTGAAAATTTGCGGCGCATTTTTTTATTTGGCATGTGCGTTCGCGGTGCTAACAAATTCCTGTATCGATGCGCGAAGCATATTGATGTGACCCTCGTCTTTTAATACTCCTTGGTCGTCAAAGGCTGTATGGGCGCTAGCAATGGCGGTTTGTGTCGGAATGACATGTACGCCGATATTGCCGAGCATCATGCGTAGCGGGACAAGGCCGCGTAGGCCGCCAAAGCCACCAGGCGACGTTGCGCCAAGCGCCGCGACTTTGCCTTTAAAAGCTATCAGCGATGTTTCATTTTCTTCATGCGGGCGTGAAATCCAATCGAGCGCATTTTTCAAAAGCGGTGAAAATGAGCTGTTATATTCAGGTGAAGCGATATAAAAACCGTCATGTGCAACGAAGAGTCTTTTGAGTTTAATCGCATTTTCAGGCAAGCTTTCTGCGGCTTCCAGATCACCATCATAAATTGGCATCTCAAAATCTTTAAGATCTATGAGGGTTATTTCAGCGCCCTCTGCTTTGGCAAGCTGCGCTGCTTGCGCGGCAAGTTTTTTATTGAATGAGTCCGTGCGGGCACTGCCAGCGAAGAAAAGTAGTTTAGCCATTTTATATCTCCTAAAATATAGCGTTAAAGAGTGCGGTTTTTAATGCTGCGCCTTAGGCACATCAATGATGAGTATTTCGGTGTCTTGCTGCGCGGTGATAGTAACATCTTCGGCGTTATCAAGCGATGCGCCATCGCCTTGTTCTAACAATACGCCGTTAATTTCTGCTGCGCCTTTGGAAAGTAATATATAGGCCTGCTGATGAATTTTATGCGTAATGCGTGCGTCTTTTTGAATGACCCCACCATATATATAGGCATCTTGGTTAATATATAAAGCCCCATTTTGAATATCTTTTTTATCGCCTGAAACAAGTAAGGCGAGCGCATCATTTACAGGCGCAGCGGGAAAGTCTTTACTGTCCCATCTAGGGGTGACATTCATTTCGCGCGGCTCAATCCAGATTTGATACAATTTAGTATCTTCACTTTCTGCGTTTTTTTCAGAATGGTAAATGCCTGACCCTGCGCTCATGACCTGTACGCTGCCTGCAGCGGTGCGCCCTTCATTACCCATTGAATCTTTGTGCGATATCGCGCCCTTGCGGACATAGGTGATGATCTCCATATCTTTATGTGGGTGCATACCAAAGCCTTTACCGGCGCTGATAATATCGTCATTAATGACACGCAGCGCTCCAAAACCAAGGCGCTGAGGGTCATAATATTCAGCGAAGCTGAAATGATAACGTGCCTTTAACCAGTTGTAATTATGTTGACCGAGGTCTTTATATGCATGTTTTGTAATCATCTCAGCCCTCCTAAGCGGTTTTGTGATGTTTTCTAATTTTAGTTTCTCACACTGCAATAAAATTGATAATATACTTATATTGAAACTCATTGTTTCCATTAAGGATATAATCATATGGATCATCTTTCGCGTATTAGTATATTTATTGCCGTCGTGCAGAATGAAAGCTTTGCTGGCGCGGCACGGCAGCTGGGCATTACGACATCAGCCGTGTCGAAACAAATACAGAACCTAGAAGCCGCATTAAAAATAAAACTGCTCAACCGTACAACGCGAAAGGTCAGCGTGACGGAAGAGGGCGCGTTATATTATGCGCGTTCAAACCGTGCCCTTGCTGATTTACAAGAAGCAGAAGAAGAAATTCAAGATATGAAATCATGCCCACGTGGGGCGCTTAAAATTACTATGCCGCATAGTTTTGGTGCAAAACATCTTAGCAGCGCGATCGCCGCATTTGGTATGCGCTACCCAGAAGTTGATTTAAATATAAATTTTGATGATAAAACCGTGGACTTAGTCGGTGGCGGTTACGATCTAGCAATCAGAATTGGCGATTTAAAAGATTCGAGCTTAATTGCCAAGCGCCTCGCATCATGCCCCATTTTACTGTGTGCTAGCCCTGAGTATTTGGTGAAACACGGCAAGCCGCAAACCCCTAGAGCATTACGCGGGCATAATATGCTGGCCTATAGTAACCAAACAGGGGCGCATGAATGGCGTTATAAAACGCCAAATGGCGTAGTCGAAAACATTCAACTACAGGGCAGTTTTAAATGTAATTCGGGTGAGATGCTTATGCAGGCAGCCTGTCATGGCTTGGGCATCGCTACTTTACCAATTTTTTATGTCGCGGAATATATAAAATCAGGAGCATTAGTACCGATCTTAAGCGATTATGTATCATATCCGCAGCGCGATATATTCGCCGTGTATCAGCCGACGCAATATATATCCACGCGCTTACGACTTTTTATTGACCATTTAGCGGCAAGCTGTAAAAAATTACCCTGGGCAGAATAATTGAGGGAGCAATTCAAAATGAAGAAACGTTTACTTATTGGCTGTATCGCAGTTTGCGCGGTGTTTTATGACCTCGTCCCTGCGCAAGCTAAGGCACTAGACCTTGAAACATGCATGATGCATGTTGAGGCGATGGATCACGCCATTATTGAAAGCCATTTACCTGAATCCGTAACGCTAACGTTAGAAGAAACGCTCAATAACGCAGTGAAAGCCTGCGAATCCGGCGCGTTTGATCAAGGCGCACAATATTTAGAACAGGCAAATGTGCAGTATGATGACCTTATAGCCACAGGCCCACACGGCCTAACCGATGCTGATTTCTGGGCTAGCGCTGATTATATGTGGGGGCATAATGCACATAAGAAAAACATCAACATTATGCATGTTAAACTCAATGATGATATGGATACAGATATGGTCGGCTGGAAGCTTTACTTGGATAGCCCAGAAGGCATCACATTTGACTTGATTGGCGTAGTAAAAACGCCACAGGGAGAGGTGCAGCGCGCGCATAAAAGCATCCCTTATAATACGGAAGATCAAATATCGCTCTGTAGTATGGATGATACAGATATCAGCCCACCACAGATAACGCATACGGCTTTAAAATCTGGTGAGGGGCGAGAGATCACTAGACAAGATGTAGCTGATTATATGCTAAGTATAAATGATGATATGTGTGATGTCCTGCATGTCTTCTGGCCTAATGAGGTAGAAGGCGAAGAAGTTCAATTCACTATCCATCGTAACTAAGCCCTTAGCCCTGCGACAAAGCTATCTATCAGGCAATTCACCATGTTGCTTGCATCATACTGTGTGCTGACAAGTGGCATTTTACCTGATTGGTCAATAAAGCATATGCCATGCACCGATGCCCATAGTGTACGCGCCGCGAGCTTCGCGTCTTTGCTGCTGCCAGTTGTAGAAGATTCTGCATATAAGCTGAGGATGGCACGTTCAATTGGTGCAAACAGCGCGGTAATTTTTGTTGTGAAATCATCTGGTAAGCTATGCCCTGCGGGTAGGCGGTGCGTAAACAGCGCAAACCAACGTTCTTTGTGACTATGGACGAAATTGAGATAAATTTTCGCCATGGCTTTAAGCTGATCGCATGGTGTTTGGCCTACGCTATGCGGTAAGCTTTTAATTTGGCTTGCCATGATATCAAGGCTGCGGGCATTTATGGTGACAATTAAATCATCCATTGATTTATAGACGTTATAAATTGTTCCCGCCGAATAGCCTATCTCGCCTGAGATTTTGCGTGCGCTTAATGCGGCAAAACCTTCATCATCGATAATTCTTATCGCCGTGGTGATGATTAATTCATGTAACTCATTGCGTGTATGATCGCTGCGCCTTGCCATTTTCCCTCGCTTTCACTTTGTTAAGAATAACTGATAATTATACATCGTTCAATTTTTTATTGAACATTGTTCATTATTGTGCCATTATAACAATTGAACATCGTTCAGAATGTAAGGATAAACAATGAAGCATAAATATAAAATCATTTTTGCCACGCTAATTACGTTCTGCCTTCTTGGTGTGAATGCGGCAGGTCAGGGGGCGCGGATGCATAAAGTTCCTGGCGCGAAGGACACCGTGATTGTTCTGCACGGTATAGGGCATTCACGCATCAATATGGCAGGGGTGGCTTATGCACTGCGAAAGGCTGGCTATAATACATTAAGTATTTCCTACCCTTCACGTAGTCATAAAATTGCGGAACTGTCTGATTTTATAGCAGTAGAGCTGAATAAAAATCATGTCTGGAAGGGCAGCGGAAAGATACATTTTGTAACACATTCCATGGGCGGACTTGTTACGCGTCAATATCTTGAAGATTACAAGAAAGCTATTCCGCAAGAAAGACTAGGCCGCATTGTCATGCTCGCGCCACCGCTTGGCGGCAGCGAAGTTGCTGATTTTTTGGAAAACTTCCCGCCATATAAGTGGATGTTCGGCGCAGCAGGGCTTGAGCTGACCACCGCGAACCAAAGAAAAAAACATTTTACGCCTTATTACGATGTCGGCATTATCGCAGGCACGACAGGTTGGCCGTATTTAATTGCGAGTGCCTTTATGCCTGCGCGCCACGATGGGCGGGTTAGCGTTGAAAGCACGAAATGGATTGGCATGAAAGACCATCTAACAACAGCGGCAACGCACAGCTTTATTAGCTGGAAACCATTTGTTCATAAACATATAATACACTTCATCAACGAAGGGGAGTTCGACCATGAAGCTTAATCAATTTTCACTGTTACGTGATAAACGTTTTGTGCCACTATTTGTCACTCAGTTTTTAGGGGCGCTGCATGATAATTTATTTAAAAATGCGCTTGTGGTCATGCTTGTTTATGGCTTGCTCTCATCTGAAGGTGTTGACTCTAAATTACTCGTCACGCTTGCTGCTGGTTTGTTTATTTTGCCCTTCGTTTTGTTTTCGGGCATTGGCGGACAGTTAGCCGATAAATACCCCAAAGAGCGTATCATCCGCGTTGTCAAATTGGCTGAAATTGCCATTGCTTGCGTCGGCGGTGGGGCGCTATTGCTCAGCTCAACGCCTTTATCATTTTTCGCTTTGTTTTTACTGGGTAGCCAGTCGGCATTTTTTGGCCCGAGTAAATATTCGATTTTACCGCAGCACCTGCGCGCTGATGAACTGATTGGCGGCAATGCGCTGCTCAATACAGGTTCGTTTTTGGCGATCTTGGTCGGCACAATAGCCGGCGTGGTCTTTATTGCAATGGATGGCGGTGCGATGATTGTGGCTAGCGCTATGATTGGCTGCGCGGTTATTGGTTACATGGCATCACGCTTTATTCCTGCAGCGCCCGCGCCAGCAACGGGGCTTAAAATTAACTTTAATCCGCTTACCGAACTTGTTGATGTGCTGCGTTTTGCGTTTGCGCAGCAAAGCAGCGTGAAGCGTTCCATACTGGGTGTGGCATGGTTTTATTTCCTTGGCGGTTTGTTTATGGCGCAATTCCCCAACTTCACCGAAGCAACACTTTACGCCAATGAACATGTGTTGGCATTCTTCCTCGCGATATTCTCCCTCGGCATTGCGTTTGGTGGACTATTGAATAATCGCTTGCTCAAAGGCCGTATTGAGGTATTGTTTGTGCCGCTTGCGGCCGTTGGTATCACCGTTTTTTCGGTTGATCTCTATTTCTCAAGCAGCGCTGTGCAGACCTTATCACCGAGCCTTTATACCTTGCCTGAATTCCTTGCCATCGCGCATCACTGGCGCATTGTGGTTGATATATTAATGATCGCGATTTGTGGCGGCCTGTTTGTCGTGCCGCTCAATGCGCTTATTCAGCATGATACACATGCGCGCACCCGTGCGCGGGTTATGGCGGGCAGTGCGATTGTCAATGCGCTGTTTGTTATGGCTTCATCGCTCATCTCTGCCGCCTTAATCGCGAAGGGCTGGGAAATACAGCAGCTATTCTTGGCTGCTGCTATCGCTAATGGCTTTGTCGCTTTTTATATTTGCGCGTTATTGCCGACCCATTTATTCAAAAGCTTCCTGCGGATCATTTTCAAACTGCTTTATAATGTTGAGGTACACGGACTCGATAATATTGAAAAGGCAGGCAAGCGTGCGGTGATTGTAGGTAACCACGTATCGTTATTGGATGCGCCATTATTGGCAGCGTATTTGCCAGGTAAACCAGTCTTCGCGATTAACAGTTTTGTGGCGGAGTGGTTTTGGGTTAAACCGTTTTTAAAACTGGTTGACGCATTTCCGCTTAACCCTACTAATCCATTTTCAATCAAGAGCTTGATTGAGAAAGTTAAGGAAGACCATCAAGTTGTGATCTTCCCTGAAGGCCGCCTTACCGAAACAGGCGCATTGATGAAAGTTTATAATGGCCCAGGGATGATTGCCGATAAATCAGACGCGATGATCCTGCCGATCCGTCTTGACGGCGTTCAGCATACGCCGTTTGCGCGGTTGAAAGGCAAAGTGCCACTACGTAATTTCCCGAAAATCACCATTACTATTCTTGAACCGCGTAAGTTTAAGCTTGATGACAATCTAAAAGGCCGCCAAAGACGCGCTGCCGCAGGACGTCAGCTCTATGACGTGATGGAAGATATGATGTTCTTAACCAATGACCGTCAACAGACGCTTTATAACGCTTTGTTGAAGGCTGAATTCGTCAATGGCAAGAAATCTATCATTGCAGAAGACATTGAACGCAAGCCATTACAATTCAGAAAGCTTGTTTTGGGCTCTAAGGTGTTGGGGCGTAAGTTAAATGGCTATACGGAACAAGGTGAAAATGTTGGTGTATTACTGCCAAATTCAGTTGGCGCAGTGGTGACATTCTTTGCCCTGCAAGCGTTTGGCCGTGTACCTGCGATGCTGAACTTCTCAGCTGGCGCAAAGGCACTGACGAGCGCCTGCCAGACCGCAAAAGTCAAAACGGTTCTGACTTCGCGCCGCTTTGTCGAACTTGGTCGCCTTGAAAGTGAGATTGAAGAAATCGCCAAATATGCAGATATTCTCTATATGGAGGATATTAAAGGAAGCATTAGCTTTAAAGACAAGATGGGCGGGCTTCTCTCATCAGCAAAGCGCGCACATAAGAAACGCAATATTAGCCCAAATGACCCTGCTTTAATATTATTCACATCGGGATCAGAAGGTATGCCCAAAGGCGTTGTGCTTTCACATGCCAATATTATGAGCAATATTGTACAGCTTTCATCACGGGTCGATTTTAACCGCCAAGATATTGTTTTTAACTGCCTGCCAATGTTCCATTCATTTGGCCTAACGGGCGGCACGTTATTGCCGATACTTTCTGGCGTAAAAACGTTTCTGTACCCAAGCCCGCTGCATTATCGTATCGTGCCTGAAATTGTCTACTCGTCTAACGCAACGATTATGTTTGCGACGGATACGTTCTTAAATGGCTATGCGCGGATGGCGGATGCTTATGATTTCTATCGTATGCGTTATATTTTTGCTGGCGCGGAAAAGGTCAAAGACGAAACGCGCCGCCTATATATGGAACGTTTCGGCGTACGGGTATTAGAAGGCTATGGCGCGACAGAAACTGCGCCCGCGCTTTCAGTGAACTCACCCATGCATGTTAAGGCAGGCACGGTTGGGCGCTTGCTTGCAGGCATTGAATATAAACTTGAACCTGTCCAAGGCGTGGCGCAAGGCGGGCGGTTAATGGTCAAAGGGCCAAATATTATGCTTGGCTATTATTTATCTGAAAATGCAGGGGTGCTTGTCCCGCCGCAAGATGGCTGGTACGACACAGGCGATATTGTCGATATTGACGATGATGGTTTTTTAAGCATTGTCGGCCGCGCGAAACGTTTCGCCAAAATTGCGGGGGAGATGGTGTCCCTCACCAGCGCTGAAGTGATGGTCAGCCATGTTTATCCTGAGGGCGAACACGCAGTGGTGTCTATTCCCGACAAGCGCAAAGGCGAACAACTTATCGTTGTGACAACACATAAGAACGTCGATAAGAAGCAGCTATCGGCTTATGCTTCGAAAAACGGTATTTCGGAATTATCCGTGCCTAAAACAATGCTGAATGTTGATGCTATCCCTGTGCTTGGTAGTGGTAAGACCGATTATACAGCGCTGCAAGTTTTGGTCGATAAAGCGTTTGCCGCATAAAAACCACCCCCAGAATGGCGCTTAATTCAGGCGCCATTCTTTGAGTTTATCGCGTCCTTGAAAATACCAATAAGCTGCTTGGGCTATGGCTGGGCCCATGGGCTTGCCCGCATAATCAAGACCAAAAGGGGCGAATAATTTGTAATCCTCATTATTATTGGCAATTGCGCCGGCAATGACTTCGCCGCCGACAGTTGTCGTGCACATGCCGTGACCGCCAAAGCCCTGACAATACCACGCACCATCGCCTAACGTGCCAATTTGGGGCATTTCATGGCGCGCATAGCCCATATAACCGCCCCATGCGACTTCAGCTTTAATGCCGTTTAATTGCGGATAGACGCTCAGCAGGTCTTTCATCATAATATTCTTAAGCCGCGCCTGTGAAGGGTGAAACATGGATACGCGCCCACCCCATAACAGCCGTCCATCAGCCAGCGGGCGGTAATAATTCGACGATGTGCGGTTATCTGCCGTGGCATAACGCACCCGCATACACTCATCAAGCTTGTCACCAAGTGGCTCGGTCAACAATACATAAGTTGCAACCGGCAGTGTCGCGCGGGATAGTTTTGGGTGCAGGTTTTTAATATAGGCACTACAGCAATAAACGATTTGATCGGCTAACACCATGCCGCTCGCGGTTTCAATACACCATTTATCTTGGCGTTTATAGACGCGGATTGCGGCAGAATTTTCATAGATTTTTGCGCCTTTTGATACGGCCATTTGCGCCGTGTGATGGACATATTTTAACGAATGTATCTGCATGGAATCTGGTCTAAAATAGCCATCATAATAACGCTTTGTTTTATAAGCATCACGTACTTCTTCGCGTGGCATAAAGCGGATATTTTCATCAAAAACGTCGTTGAGCTGCTCAACATGGGCGCGGACGGATTTTTCATCATTAAACCATGATACAACGGACACACCTTCGGGCTGCGGAATAATCGCATCCTTTACGCCTTCTAGGCGCTTGTGCATGAGCTTTAATGCGGCTTTAGGTAGTTTATGCAATGCTTGCGCATGTTCTAGGCCAACACGCTTAATGAGGCTTGCGGGCGATGCCGAATAAAGGGCAGACACAAAGCCGCCATTGCGCCCAGACGCGCCCCAACCAATGCGGTTAGATTCTAATATCACGGATTTAATCCCGCGCTCCGCAAGGCCAAGCGCCGATGAAATGCCCGCAAGTCCGCCGCCAATAATGCATACAGGTACAGATATTTCTTGATCTAAAGGGGGGTAATGCGGCGCTTCACCCAGTGAGCGTGAATAATAGCAATCAATATATTCATGTGGTTTATTCGCGTTGTGATAGGGTTGCATTCATCTCTCCTGCCTTGCATTTTTTTCAAAATTAACATTAAGCGTTGAAACTTTATAGTTTTTTCATACGAATAAGTGTATTATGGATGCTATGAAACAGGTTTTATTAGGCTTTATTATGCTCGTTATGCTCACACCGTCACTGGTGTGCGCGATGACATATTGCCCGATGCAAGCTGATGCAAGCGTCCAAATGCCATGTCACGAAACGAGCGATAATGGCGCAGCTACCCTGATGCTCGGCGCTGACTGCATGGGCGTTGATTTGATGCTGCAAGACCCGCCAGATTATATGCCGATTGCGCAGTTAAGCGATGCGCCTGACTATCCGCCGCTTGATATGGTCGGCGCTCATCACTTCATCTTACAAAACCCTAACATTATTCGCGGGCCGCCAATTAACGCATCGCCGCCGCATAATGCGCAATATAACACAGCCCTTATTCTCACCACACAACGTTTCCGTATCTAGGCGTCATTCTGCTTTGAATGACGAATGACCTATTTGATACAAGGAACGCCCATATGCGTATTTTTATGCTTACATTATTACTTTCCCTTTTTGTGCCGCCGGCTTATGCCGCCAATACATATATATGTCCAATGCACCCCCATATAAGCGGGGAAAAAGGCGATTTTTGCCCGATATGCGCCATGGCATTAACCCCAAAAATGACCGCGCCCAAAGCGGCGCAGGGCGTCATCAAGATTGACCCTGAATATGTGCAAATTTTGGGTGTAAAGACGCAGGCGGTCACTATGCGCGAATTTGGCAAAAGCGTTACAGCGTTTGGTAACATTAGCGCCAGTACGCGCCATGAATATCCGATAGATATACGCGTTAAAGGCTGGGTGAATACATTAAAGGCGAGCGCCGTTGGCGACCATGTCAAAAGAGGTGATCTACTGTTTACCCTATACAGCCCTGAACTGATGGAAGCACAGGCTGATTTCTTATTGGGTCGGCGCATAGGTAACCAAGAACAGCGCCTGCGCCTTTATGGCATGGATACGCAATCTATTGCCGCGTTGAAAGCCAAAGGCGCGTTTTTGGAAGAAACGCCATTTTATGCCCCTGCAGATGGCATTGTGACGGCGCTAAACGCACGCCAAGGCGCGTTCATTGCTGAAGGCGGTAACATCATGACCATTCAGGACTTTTCAGAGCTCTGGGTTGATGCAGAGCTACCACTAAAAGACCTTGTGTATGTTAAACAAGGCGAAAGCGCTCAGATAACCCTGCCTGAAACGGGCGTACAATATGACGCGGTGATTGATGCCGTTTACCCGAATGCGGATATTGATGCACGTACTGTAAAAGTGCGACTGCTTTTAGATAATACAGACCTTAGCCTCAAAGCAGGCAGCTACGTCAGCGTCGTTTTTTCAGGGCCGCGTCAAGCACGCCTCGCCGTGCCGCAGGAAGCGGTGATATACGGCGCAGAGGGCGCATATGTCATTGAAAGTTTGGGCGAGGGGCGTTTTCGCCCGCTCAAAGTGCAAATTGGCATTACCTCAGAAGGCTATAGTGAAATCCTCAGCGGCATGAGAACAGGGCAAATTATTGTACAATCTGGTCAGTTTATGATTGATGCAGAGAGTAATTTACGTGGCGGCATGTCTTCAATGTCATCTGAAAATTCTTCTGATGCGCCCGTGCAAGAAGGAGGGATGAGCCATGTCCATTAATCCAATGCCCCACGACCCCTCAAACAGCTTTGCGGCCAAAATTATTGACTGGGCGACGACGAATAGGTTTTTTGTCTTATTAGCGGCGCTTTGTCTTGTCGTTATGGGCGGGCTGGCGCTTAAAAACGTGCCACTTGATGCCATTCCTGATTTATCAGATACGCAGGTGATTATCCGAACGGATTGGGCGGGGCAATCGCCCCAACTTATCGAAGATCAAATTACATTCCCGCTCTCAAGCCAAATGCTTGGCCTTGCCAAGACTAAAGTTGTGCGCGGTTATTCAATGTTTGGAACGTCATTTGTCTATATTATTTTTGAAGACAAAACAGATATGTACTGGGCGCGCAGCCGTGTGCTTGAGACACTTTCTCAGGCGCAAAGCGACCTGCCTGACGGAGTGACATCTGCATTGGGGCCTGACGCCACTGGCGTAGGCTGGGTGTTTCAATACGCGCTTTATGACCGCACAGGGCAGCATGATTTAGCACAAATCCGCAGCTTGCAGGATTGGTTCATTAAATATGAGCTTGCCAGCATTGATGGCGTAGCAGAAGTCGCTAGCGTTGGCGGCTTTGTCAAAGAATATCAAATCTTAATCGACCCATTAAAGCTCCGCGCTTTTGATATAAGCCTCCCCGCAATAGCGCAGGCCGTGCGCGGCGCGAACCAAGAAACAGGTGGCCGCAGTATTGAAATGGCAGAAAGTGAATATTTCATCCGCTCGCTAGGTTATGTCGGTAAAGTTGAAGATTTAGAAAAAACAGTGTTGAAAAGCACAGTCGGTAACCCCGTAACCCTGGGCGATGTGGCGCGCATAGTCGAAGGCCCCGCCTTGCGGCGCGGCATTACGGAGCTTAATGGCGTAGGCGAAGCCGTGGGCGGCATTGTGGTGATGCGCGGCGGCGCAAATGCGTTAGAGGTTATTCGTAACGTCAAAAAGCGCCTCGAGGACATCAAGCAAGGCCTGCCAAGCGGCATAGAGATTAAAACCGTCTATGACCGCAGCAGCCTGATAACCGATGCTGTGCATTACTTAAAAGATAAGCTGATCGAGGAAAGCTTGATGGTCGCTTTGATTACCTTCCTCTTTTTGCTCCATTTGCGCAGCGCCTTAGTCGCAATTATCACAATACCGCTTGGCATATTGGCGGCGTTTATCATTATGGCGGGGCAGGGCATTACCACCAATATCATGTCACTTGGTGGCATAGCCATTGCGATTGGCGCTATGGTTGATGCATCCATTGTGATGGTTGAAAATGCCCACCGTAAATTAGCGGATTTGGGCGATAAACCTGACGAAGAGGAACGCAAGAAAGTCATTATCGCGGCGGCAAAAGAAGTTGGCCCCGGGCTATTCTTTTCATTATTGATTATCACTGTTTCGTTCTTGCCTGTTTTTGCACTAACAGGGCAATCGGCGAAGCTATTTACGCCGCTTGCTTATACAAAGACATATGCGATGGCGGCGGCAGCGCTGCTTTCTGTGACGCTTGTGCCTGTCCTGATGCTGTGGTTAATCAAGGGTAAAATACGCCGTGAAGAGGCTAACCCGATTAATCGCTTTTTCATCGCGCTTTATAGGCCTGCGCTGAACACCGCACTAAAATGGCGCAGAACCACAATTGCTTTGGCGCTGATTGCGCTTATCAGCACGGCGCTGCCCATATCGCGCCTAGGCAGCGAGTTCATGCCACCTTTAAATGAAGGCAGCTTGCTGTATATGCCGATGACATTGCCAAGCGTATCCCCCGCCAAAGCACGAGAGATTTTGCAAATCACCAACAGGCAGATCATGAAGATTCCCGAAGTTGAACATAGCTTTGGCAAAGCAGGCAGGGCAGATACAGCGACCGACCCTGCGCCGCTTGCCATGATTGAAACATGGATCACCTTAAAACCGCGCGATCAATGGCGAAAAGGCATGACGAGTGAGAAATTAATGGCTGAGCTAGATGCATCAGTGCGCTTACCAGGGATGATGAATTCATGGGGGTACCCGATTAAAATTCGCCTTGATATGCTTTCCACGGGCATCCGCACGGCGGTTGGGGTGAAAGTCTCAGGACCTGATTTAAACACAATCGACCAGATAGCCAAACAAGTCGAAGTCAAAGCACGTAATATTGACGGCACGCGCAGCGCCATTGCTGACCGCGCGATTGGCGGCAAATATATAAATATCGAACCGAATCGTAGTGAAATTGCGCGCTACGGTATATCGCTTGCCACTGTGCAGGACATTATCCAAACAGCTTTGGGCGGTATGCAGTTAAGCGAAAGCATTGAAGGGCGCGAACGCTACGCCATCATGCTACGTTATGACCGCCCATACCGTGAACATTTAACAGATTTAGATAATATCTTAGTCCCTACGCCGCAAGGCGCGCATATCCCCTTATCTGGCCTTGCAACCATTAATGTCGCCGCGGGACCGTCGATGATTAAATCAGAAGATGCACGGCTTAATGGTTGGGTTTTTGTAGATTTTGTAGGACGTGATATAGGAAGTTACATTGCGGATTTACAAACCGCGCTTAAAACGGTGGAATTACCGCCGCGCTATAGCCTTAAAATATCGGGGCAATATGAACAAATGCAAGAGGCCAATAGCCGCCTAAAAATAGCCATTCCTGCAACATTACTGATTATTATGAGCTTGCTTTATATGCACTTCGCACAGTGGGATCGGACTGTGTTGATTATGCTATCCGTCCCGTTTGGCGTGATTGGCGGGGTATGGTTTACGTGGCTTGCGGGGTATAATATGTCAGTCGCGCTCAGCGTGGGCTTTATTGCGCTTGCGGGCATAGCGGCGGAAACCGCGATTATCATGCTGCTTTATATCGACCATGAAATGCGCAATAAATGGCCACAAAATATGGCTGAATTGATTGAGAATGTGCGACGCGGCGCGCTACAAAGGTTGCGTCCAAAGTTAATGACAGCAAGCACAATTATTCTTGGCCTCATCCCCATATTTTTAAGCGATGGGGCAGGGGCAGACGTGATGCGCCGCATTGCGCTGCCTATGGTAGGCGGCATGGTCAGCACGCTTGTATTAACCTTAATTCTGATACCTGTGATCTATACGGTCTATATGGAACGCAAATATAAATTTACATAAGTTTGCGCCCGAGAGCTTTATATGTTATAACCACAGGCTAAACAGCGCTTTGGAGCGTATAATGATAGGAAAAAGACATGCATAATTTTAAAGCTGTATTTTGGGATATTGATGGCGTGATCGTCATAAGCGAGCCGCTTCATGTTGAGAAAATCAATAAAACTGCGCTGAAATACGGCATTCAGAACACGCAAGATGACTGGGATAAATGGTATGGTATTGGTGACCACCGTATTTATGAGGCGCTGTTTGATAAAGGCCTGCCAATCTCAGAAAATGAATTCATTGATGAGTGTTTAGATTATTACACTGAAAACCAAAGCCGCCTTATTGTGCGCGAAGGCTTTAAAGATGCGTTTAATTTCTGCGCGGCGCAGAATTTATCGCAGGCAACAGTGTCGAGCGGCGTAGCGCAGCAAGTGCGCGCGAATTTAGACGCAGCGCAAATCGGTTGCAAAATGGCATTTAACCTCAGTGCATCAGACGTTATAGCCAAAGGCCTTGCCACTAAACCAGCGCCAGACCCTTATTTAGAAGCGCTACGTATGCTCAATATCCAAAATGGCACAGCAATACCCCCGCAGCAATGCATCGTGGTTGAAGATAGTGGCAGCGGCGTTAAGGCAGGGAGGGATGCGGGCATGCATGCCATTCATTGGCGGCCAGAGCAGGATGATATAGTATCAAATGATGCAAGCTCTACGGCATATGATGCACCAAGTCTGGTGCAGGCACTACGTGCATTAATACCGCATTAAGCCTTTTCGCTTAAGGGAATGATCAGTTTGAAGTTTGTACCTTTATCAGGGGCTTCAAATACAATCTGACCGCCTAAAATATCCGCGCTTTTTTTAATCATATACATGCCAAGCCCTGAACCATAAGATGTTTTCGGGTGAAAACGCTTGAACATTGTGAACATCTGCTCACGTTGATCTTCTGGTATGCCAATACCGTTATCATGAATTTCTAAAATGAAATCATCGCCATCTTGGTACGTGTTAATCGCAACGAAGGGCTCGGGTTCCGTGGGGTCTTGATATTTTACTGCGTTTGAAATTAAGTTTTCGACGATCAAGACAAAGCGGTGAGCCAGTAAGTTTATAGGCTTATTATAGGCATAATTCATGCGTATATCTAAACGTGAGAAGCCGTCCATTTGTGATATTTTCCGCAAACAGTCGTCAACAACTTCTGACACAACAATCTCTTGGCGCTCTTCATCAAGGTTTTTCGTTTTTGTTAGCGAAAGAATATCACCAACAAGAGCCTCTAGCTTTTCTAGCGAGATTTGTACATGTGAAATGCAGGCTTGCGTTTGCTTAGCATCGCCTTTTTCAATACAATCCTCAGCCATAGAAAGCAATTTTACTGAAGATACTAATGGCGAACGCAAATCATGAGATGTTCTATAAGCAAACTCTTCTAATTCTTCATTGGCGAGTAACAGCTCACTTTGCGCTTCTTCAAGGCTTGTAGTGCGCTCTTGAATTAGCCCTTCTAGTTCTTCTTTGGAGAGATGCAGCGTTTCCATGGCATGCGCATTCGCACGCATGATAATGACAATCATGCCAAAGACTAATAAAATTTGTGAAGATACAATTGTGATAATCATAATCTTGATAAAATTATAAGCCGCCATAACATCGTTGGCATCAATTTCTAGGGCAATCCCAACATGGGCATCATCATTCCAAAGCCACGCCCCTAAAACATCCACGCCGCGATAATCACGGTAACCTGTAACATTTATGCCGTTTTGTTTTGCAAGAGCTTGCGCAGCCATTAATGTGAGTGGCTTATCTGAGGGGTCATGATTTGCAAGCGGTTGGCGTGTAAGATCCTGTAAAGGATCCTTTATCTTCATCGCATATATAGGCTGCTCATGTGGCTTGATGAGCCCGATTTCTGCCAACTGGTTATCAAAGCGGCTGTCAGAAATAAGGCGACCATTATGGTCAAAAGCATAAGTTTCACCCGTACGACTTGGGCGCGTTAGGGTGAAAATATCCATATATTCATTGCGAATATCATGGCGCTGCGCGAGAAGCGCGACTACATCGCCATCAATAATAATAGGGGCAATAAAGAACATAGTGGGCGGCACATCCATGCCGGTAATGTTCTTTTGTCCTTCTAAAGGCACGTCTGATGGGATAGGGGGCACAAAGACAGTATCTCCGGTAAAAGCTCGCGTAATCAATTCTGGGCGATGATCCATAATCAGGTTACGCTCGCCCATATTACTATCACGCATTGACGCGATATTTACTTTATCTGGCGCGATTACAAAAAAACCTGCATTGCCCCAGCGGTCTTCATGCAATGCAAAAAACGCGCGCAATTCGGTTAATGCATCACTCTCTTTGAGGTTTCCGTTTTTATAAGCCTGCAACTGACGCTCTACTAAAGTGATAAAACCGTCATCCTTGGCGATTGTCTGCAAATTACGCTCATTTAACGTTACCCATTGCCTGAATAAAGAATCGACTTGTTGTATAGCAATTTTCATAGTGCCTTCTATACGCCGCAAATCATTTTTTTTCATGAAATACAGCGCACACGCGCCAATGATGATACTGATACAGACCATAATTGTCGTAATCAGCAATACAAGGGATGAACTTTTAGAATTTTGTGAAAAATGCACAATAACGCCTTAAATCAATTATATATTATTCTAAACTAGAATTCGTAAATATTTTATATATAAACAACAAGATGATTATATATCATTAACGTTAAAATATGAAGCGTGGAAAGTTATTGAGAATGAAAATCTGGGTTGATGGCGACGCCTGTCCAAAACCGATTAAAGAGATATTATTTCGCGCCGCTGAAAAGCGCGGCGTGAATGTGGTTTTTGTCGCAAACCAGTGGCTTCATTTGCCAAATCTGCCTAATATTCAAATGATACAAGTCGCTGACGGGCCAGATATTGCCGATGACAAAATTGCCGAAGAGTGCGCCCAAGGTGAGATTGTCGTCACCGCGGATATTCCTCTCGCGGCACGCTGCGTTAAGAAAAGCGCGACTGTATTAGACCCACGCGGTAAATTATATGACGCGAGCAATATAGGGCAGGCCTTGAACATGCGTGATTTTATGGATGGTCTGCGTGGTAGCGGCGTTGAAACAGGCGGGCCAAAGAGCTTTGCGCAAAAAGATCAGCTCGCCTTTGCCAATATATTAGACAGGATGATCACTAAGCAGCAACGCAAAGGATAACCCTTTTATGCCGCAAGATAGGCTTGATGGTGTTTGTTTGCGGCGTCGCGCAGCGCGCTCTTACGTGCATCGTTTATAAAGCTACCTTCAATGGCATTTAAGGTAAGCTTGTGGATGTCATCCACCGTAAGGCTCAAGGCGGCCTGCACCGCTTCAAAATTCTCATTCATATAACCGCCAAAATAGGCGGGATCATCTGAATTAACCGTCGCACACAATCCTAAATCGAGCATCTTTTTTAGTGGATGGTCTTCGATGTTGTCAACGACTTGCAGGCGGTCATTGCTTAATGGGCATACGGTGAGTACCATTTTCTCATCAACAAGGCGCTGCGCGAGGGCGCTGTCCTCAAGGCAGCGATTACCATGATCAACACGGTCAATTTGTAAGTTATCAAGCGCGTCCCATATATAATCCGCAGGGCCTTCTTCGCCGGCATGTGCCATCAATTTCATATTTTTTGCGCGCGCAAGGGCAAAGACATTTTTAAACTTCGATGGTGGGTGCCCAAGCTCGGAGCTATCTAAACCCACGCCTATAAAATGCCCCAGATAAGGCTGCGCGGCTTCCCAAGTTTGTAGTGCGTCTTCTTCACTTAAATGGCGTAAGAAACTGAGGATCAAACCAGAAGTTATGCCATATTTCTTTTGGCCATCTTGCAATGCGCTTGTAATTCCCTTCACAATATCGCCAAAAGCAACGCCGCGCGACGTATGCCCTTGTGGGTCAAAGAATATCTCGGTATGCAACACATTCTGCGACGCAGATTTTTCTAAATAAGCCATAGTGAGGTCATAGAAATCCTGCTGGGTTTGCAGAACATTCATGCCTGCATAATAAATATCAAGAAATTCCTGCAAATTATCAAAGTTGTAAGCCTTCCCCAATTGCGCAGGTGTTTGGAAAAGGACGCACATACCGCCGCCATCTAGATCCTGTATATCAGCGCCAATTTGCACGGCTTTTTGACGCAGCTTTTCAACAGCCACTTTGTCTGCTTCATTACGTGGGGCAGGGCGCTCAATTTTCACATCCATATTATTGCGGGCAGCAATTTTAAAAACAAGCTCTGGTTCAAAGCTGCCTTCAATATGCAGGTGCAATTCGACTTTCGGGGCGCTGCGGATATAATCAACTATCGTATTCAATCTATAATTCCTTGCTGTGTATCAATGCTTTGAAAGGATTTTATTAATGTAAGAAGTTCTGTTGACACAGGTTTCTTGGTAATGAAATATAAGGGCTGCACGATTTCCGCGGCTGTTTTAATTTCTACAACGCTCTCATCCACCATCATTTTTGTGACAATGCCGAATGCATTTTCAAAACGCGCTGTATACGGCACAATTTGCGGCGCGGCGGTTAGCTTTAATATCGGTTCTTTAATCGTTTGTCCTTGTAGCAAAGCTTCTTCAGCCGTTGAACGCACCCCGCCAGTACGGAATTCGGTGATGATATAAATGCGCTGATCTTTGCCGCCAAGCTCTGCCCAGTTCGTAATCTCTTTATTTAGGATCTGTGTGATCTGTGTCTGCGTTAACGATGTCACAGGGTTATCTTTATGCACTATGAAAGCGAGATAAGTGGGGGCAAGGGCGAAGACTTTAAAGTCATGCCATGGTAAATGCGGCAAGCGTGCTTTCATCACGTCAACTGGCGTTGAGACCATGGCAATATCAGCATTCCCATGCGCAAGGTCGGTCAAGCCTTTGCCTGAGCCCACGCTATTGATAGAGATCTCGTCTTTGTCGAATTGTTCTGGCCTTCTCTCCATAAGCTGGGAAACGTAAAGCCCCACGCTCGTCGAGCCTGACAAACGATACTGCCCTGCATGTGATAGAAATGGAACACATAGAATGGCTATAAATACAATATATTTTATAAATTTCATACGATAAAAAGACTTTTGACGCTTAAACATAATCGCTAAAATAGAGTATAGCATTAAAAGCCGTGCCGACAAGGGACGTTTGTACTGAACAAACGTCCCATGCGTGTAAATTACATCAGGTTTGTCTGATAGAACTCTATGATATGTCTCTGACAGGCAATAATGCGCTCAAGGTCTTGTACAAGCGGTGAAGATGCTGATGAGAAAGCGGTCAGTGATGCTAATTCACTATAGAAAGCAAGGTTTTGTTCTATAAGCTGCTGTTCGCCATCTGCAATATAGGCCTTGATTTCTGCTTCATCCAAATCCCGACCAAAAGCAATAATGGCTTCTCGTAATACGCGTTTCAATGAAACAGGCGCATTAGCACGCGGGATAATAAGGTGACTTAACCGTACGGCGTTTTTTTGTTCAAAATACTTAATTTGTGGCAAGTAATGGCCCAGACCTTGTAAATGCGCAGGCACATCTTGGGCCGGCAGGGGAATATTATTCGCATTCACAGCGAAACTGCCCAGACCTTCCACTTTGATATGTAGGGGTACGGAGCGCACAAAGCTCACATTTTGAGTTACAAAACCGTAATGCAGATAAGCTTCCAATGCGTCAATATGCCCATAGCTGGTATAACATTCATCACTATCAGGGACAGGCATTGCAGGCCTAACCGCCATTTGACCGCCAATGATATCTTCGCCATATAGGTTTTCATACGGTGCGCCTGCGGGGTGATGCCTAAGGAACTCAATTAACGGCAAGACGACTTCTGTTATAGCGCCGCTGCGGCTATTGATGCGCGTATGGATAATGCGTTTTTTAAAGAATGTGAACAAAGCCAGCTCATCTTTATAATCACGATCACTCAGCATGGTGCGGATCACAGATAAATCTTTTCCTGAGCGCCCACGTAATAACAAAGCGACGATTTGGTGGTGTTTTTCGTAGTTGAGCCAAGGGTTATTGTTATAGTGATTTTCAAAAATTGGCGTTGTATTATAGAGCGCGATGACATCTTCGAAAATCTTCTTTTGGGCTTGCGTTCTGCTATCATCATAGTCTGCGATGATGATCTTTCCGCCCTCCACATCTAAATCAACGCTATGGTACGGGATTAATAAATCATGTGGGATTTTTATTAAATGCTCGCCCGAGACCTCTCCTGATTGATGCATTGTGAACTGGTCTTTTTCATAGCGGATCGTAAGCTGCGGGTCAATATAGCCCCCATGATCCACGATAGTCTGACATATTCGATCAAGCAAATTTCTAATTTCAGGGTTTTCGATGCAATGGTTCATTATTGTTGTGTAGATTATGGTTGTTGACGGGGCAAGCGAATGCATCAGAATTTTATCATATGCGTACAGAAACACAATAGGGCAAGTTGCAGCATCTGGCAGCAGGTAAAGAGAGCGAACTTTGCTAAGCGCCATTAAAAGGCGTATAATGGAAGGGTGGGGTATAACCAAGTAAGGATGCAGACCATGTCCAAAAAACTGCACACATTCGAACGCAATATCGTCGCAGATCATGATAGGGATGATGGCTTTAGTTTTCTTTGTCGTTTAGAACAGCAACAAGATTATCACGGCGATAAAAACCTACAAAAATCATGTCAGGAATTGCGCGCGGCGCAGCGGCGAAGAAAATGAGTTTCGCGCATTGACTTGAGGGGCGCATAATATATATATCTATTCTCATAGAGGAGTATATATATATGACCATCGCGAAAAAAGAATTCATTGTCCTGATGGCAATGCTGATGTCCTTTACGGCTTTAACGATTGACGCGATACTCCCCGCCTTATCCTACATGAAAATAGACCTCAATGTTGCTTCTGATAATCAGATTCAGTTTATGATTACATCCGTATTTATAGGTTTAATGATTGGCCAGCTTATTTTTGGCCCATTATCTGATAAAGTGGGGCGAAAAAATGGCCTTTATGTGGGCATCGCTGTTTTTGTGCTTGGGTCGGTTATTTCCTTATTTTCATCTTCATTCCTCTTCGTTATTTTAGGGCGATTTTTACAAGGTGTCGGCGCAGCATCGACCCGCGTTATCAGCGTCGCGATTGTCCGCGACGTCTATAGTGGGCGTGAAATGGCGCGGATAATGTCTTTTATCATGGCTGTATTTATCTTTGTTCCTGTCATTGCCCCTTTGGTCGGTGAAGGGATCTTAATATTCTCAAAATGGCGAATGATTTTTACGTTCTACTTGGTGTGCTCGCTGCTTGTCTTGGGTTGGGTTTTTTGGCGGTTACACGAAACATCGGGTTTAAGTGATGATACAAATGATACCGCGCCTAAAATGGGTCTGGTCGAAAGCTTCATCAGTGTACTGCAAAACAAACAAACACTGGGCTACGCTATTGCTTCTGGTTTTATATTTGGTGGTTTTATGGGGTATTTAAACTCCGCACAGCAAATATTCCAAAACTTCTTCTCTGTCGGGCATTTATTTTCCGTGTGTTTCGGCATTTCCGCATTTTCAATTGGCGTGGCTTCTTTAGTCAATGGCTTTAGCGTGAAGCGTCTAGGCATACGCAAAACATGCAGCTATGCGATGCTGGCCATTATGCTGACGGGGCTTATATTCATGACTTGTTTTGATCTCGCCACAGCGGAGGGGTTATTTTACCCCTATATGATTTATGCTTCGGTGACGTTTTTCTTCTTTGGTTTCCTATTTGGTAACTTCAATGGGTAGTGTCGCAAAGTTTAACGCT